>CANFKS010000074.1 GCA_947447625.1 Rhodospirillales bacterium
GGCGCGGAGAAGACGGCTTGGGCGGCGCTGCGCAGTTCGTCGATGGTGACGGCGCGGATGCGCGCGATGTCGCCTTCGGGGCCGCTGGCCTGGCCGTGGCGGAAGAACTGGCCGGCGAGGTAGCGGGCCAGGGGGAAGGGGCGTTCCTTCACGGAGGCGAGATGGGCGAGGAACATGTTGCGGGCGCGCATGAAGTCTCTCGCACCGATGGTTTCGGTGCAGCGGCGGGCCTCGATGCAGGCGGTTTCCAGCACGGCGGGGAGGTTGGCGAGCGTCATGCCGGCGGAGATGCCGAAGAGGCCGGAATCGTCGCTGTGGCTGGAGAAGGCGCCGACGCTGTAGACGAGGCCGCGTTTTTCGCGGATTTCCTGAAACAGGGGGGAGGACATGCCATCGCCGAGGGCGGCGGCGAGGAGTTGGTGGGCGATCTGGTCGGGGGTATCGACGGCGACCGAGGGGAAGGCCAGGGCCATGTTGACCTGGCTGAAATCCTTGCGGACATGCAGGGACTGGCCGCCGGCGTAGAGCGGTTTGGTGCGGGCCTTGCCGGTGCTGCCGTGGGGCAGGGAGGCGAAGTTTTTGGCGACGTGCTCGACGAGCCAGGCGTGTTCGATGGTGCCGGTGGCGACGACGACCATGCGCCCGGTGCGGTAATGCTGGCCGATGAAGGCGAGGAGGTCCTCGCGGGTGGCGTGGGCGACGAAGTCGGGGTTGCCGAGGATGGTGCGGCCCATGGGGTGGTTGGGGTAGGCGGTGGCGAAGAGGCCCTCGCCGCACAGGGCGCCGGGGCTGTCGTTGTGCCGCGCGATCTCCTGGGCGATGACGCCGCGTTCCATGTCGATGTCGGCGGCTTCGAAGCGCGATGCGGTCAGCACATCGCCGAGGATGACGAGGGCTTCCTCCATGACGTGGCGCGGCCCGTTGATGTAGTAGGCGGTGGCTTCGCGCGAGGTGAAGGCGTTGATGTCGGCGCCGAGGCATTCGATCTGCACGGCGATGTCGAAGGCGGAGCGGGTGGCGGTGCCTTTGAAGGCCATGTGTTCGAGGAAATGGGCAAGGCCGTTGCGCTCGGCGGCCTCGTCGCGGGCGCCGGCATTGACCATGACCAGGAGGGAGGCGGATTCGAAATCGGGCAGGGTGCCGCTGATGACGGTGAGGCCGCTGGGCAGGGTGGATTGTTCGATACGCATGCGGATCTCCTGGTTGGTCACGGGGCTCTAGAGCCTGATGATTTTGGGTGGAATCACCAAAAAATCTGAATCAGGCGATCAAACAAAGATATGGAGAGGGAAGCGCTTCATTTTTGAAAAAAATAAGCGCTTGCGTCCCTGATCAGAGCGGGATCGGGCTCACCCGGACGAGTTCCCCGTGGCGGGTTTCGGCCGGGCCGCACATGTCGGCGATGCCGGGGGCGATGTCGGTGGGGTGGGGGAGTTTGGATTGGTCTTCGCCGGGAAAGCCGCCGCGGCGCAGGGCGGTGGCGACGGGGCCGGGGTCGGCGAGGTTGATGCGGAGCGTGCTGGTGGCGGTTTCGCCGGCCCAGCATTGGATGAGGTGGTGCAGCGCGGCTTTGGTGGCGCCGTAGGTGCCCCAGTAGGCGGTGGGGTGCAGGACGATGCGGCTGGTGACGAAGACGGCGCGGCCGGCTTCGGCAGCGAGCAGGAGGCGGGCGGTGCTGCGGATCAGGCGCCAATTGGCGGTGACATTGACCGCGAGGGCCTCGGTCCAGTCATCGGGCTGGATATCCTGCACCGGGCTCAGGACGCCCAGCGAACCGGCGTTGGCGACGAGGATGTCGAGGCGGCCGAAGCGTTCGTAGAGTGTGGGGCCGATGTGTTCGAGCTTGTCGCCCTGGGCGAGGTCGAGCGGCAGGAGGGTGGCGGTGCCGCCGGATTTGCGGATGGCATCGTCGGTTTCTTCGAGGCCGCCTTGGGTGCGCGCGGTGATGACGACATGGGCGCCGCGTTTGGCGAGCTCGATGGCGGTGGCGGCGCCGATGCCGCGGCTGGCGCCGGTGACGAGGGCGATTTTTCCGGACAGAGGCATGCTCAGGTGGTTTCCGTCAGGAGGCTGAGTTGGCGGCCATCGCCGTCGGCCATGTCGGGCAGGGGGATGGGGTATTCGCCGGTGAAGCAGGCGTCGCAGTATTGCGGGCGGTCGGGGTTGCGGCCGTCATGGCCGAGGGCGCGGTAGAGCCCGTCCCGCGAGATGAAGGCCAGGCTGTCGGCCCCGATGAGTGCGGCCATTTGTTCGATGGAGTGATTGGCGGCGAGGAGTTTGCCGCGTTCGGGGGTGTCGATGCCGTAGAAGCAGGAATGGGTGGTGGGCGGCGAGGAGATCCGCATATGGACTTCGGCGGCCCCGGCGGCACGGACCATTTCGACGATTTTGCGCGATGTGGTGCCGCGGACGATGCTGTCATCGACCAGGATGACGCGTTTGCCGGCCAGGGTGGCGCGGTTGGCGGAGTGTTTCAGTTTGACGCCGAGGTGGCGGATGCTGTCGGTCGGCTCGATGAAGGTGCGCCCGACATAGTGGTTGCGGATGATGCCGAGTTCGAAGGGGATGCCGCTTTCGACCGAGTAGCCCATCGCCGAGGGGACGCCGGAATCGGGGACGGGGACGATGACGTCGGCATCGACATGGCTTTCGCGGGCGAGTTGGACGCCGATGCGTTTGCGGGCGTCGTAGACGGGCATGCCTTCCATGACGGAGTCGGGGCGGGCGAAGTAGATGTATTCGAACACGCAAAAGCGCGATGCGGTGCGCGGGAAGGGCTTGATGGAGCGCAGGCCGGCGTCGTCGATGACGATGATTTCGCCGGGTTCGACATCACGCACGAAATCGGCGCCGATGATGTCGAGCGCGCAGGTTTCGCTGGTGAGGACCCAGGAGTGGGCGCCGTCGGCGTGTTTGACCTGGCCGAGAATGAGGGGGCGGACGCCGAGCGGATCACGCACGCCGATGAGGGCGTTTTCGGTGAGGGCGATGAGGGCGTAGGCGCCGATGACCTGTTTGAGGGCGTCGATCAGGCGATCCACGACGGTGGAGTAGAGGGAGATGGCGATGAGGTGGATGAACACCTCGCTGTCGGTGGTGGACTGGAAGAGGCAGCCGCGGCGGACGAGCGCGCGGCGCAGGGCGACGGCGTTGGTGAGATTGCCGTTATGGGCGACGGCGAGGCCGCCGAATTCGAAATCGGCGTAGAGCGGCTGGACGTTGCGCAGCACGGTGTCGCCGGTGGTGGCGTAGCGGTTGTGGCCGACGGCGCGGCTGCCCGCGAGGCTGCGGATGACGCGCTCGTCGCCGTAGTTGTCGCCGACCAGGCCCATGCCGCGGTGGGAGTGAAAGCGGGTGCCGTCATGGGTGACCATGCCGGTGGATTCCTGGCCGCGGTGTTGCAGGGCGTGCAGGCCGAGGGCGGTGACGGCAGCGGCGTCGGGGTGGTTCCACAGGCCGACGACGCCGCACTCTTCGTGCATCTTGTCGTCATCATGCGGGCATGTGGACCCATCATGGGGGTGAATGCTGAAATCCATCAGGCGCTCTCCTACTCCGCTCATGGCCGGGCGGTGGCCTTGCCGTGCGGTGCTGCTTGCAGCAGATCCTCGGCCTTGGTGGGCTTCGGTTCGGGGGTTCGGGGGACGGCGGGGCGGAAGCCCTCGGGGATGAGGCGGGCCATCCAGGCTGCGGTGGTGTAGATATGCGGCAGGCTGTGGCTTTCGGCCACGGCGTCGGGCCATTTCTCGGGGGGGACCGCGAATGTGGCGCCGACATAGACGGCGGCGAGGATGACGACGCCGCGGACGAGGCCGAACACCATGCCGAGCGTGCGATCGACGCCGCCGAGGACGGAGGCGCGCACGGCGCTGCCGATGGTGCCGGTGATGATGGAGAGGATGATCAGGGCAACGAGGAAGACGGCGGCGTAGGCGGCGGGATCGGCGATGTCGGGGTTGCCGAGCCAGCCGCGCATGGGGGGCATGGCGAAGCGGGCGCCGAGGACGGAGATGAAGTAGGCGCCGATCCAGGCGCCGATGCCGAGGGCCTCGGAGACGAAGCCGCGGGCGAATGCCACGATGGACGACATCAGCACCACCAGCAGGACGACGGAGTCCACCCAGTTCATGTCGTCAGGTCCATCCTGTTGTTGCCGCACGAAGGGGTGCGCCCGAATACGCGCCCGTATATCCGCAGGGGGGCATCGGGCGCTACCCTCTCATGACGATTGTGGGACAGGTTTTGCGCTGAAGCGGGCCACGAGGTCGGCCAGGTGGCCGATTTCGCTGAGTGCGATGCCGTCGGGGGCGGCGAGGGGGCGGTTGCCGCGGGCGACGCGGCGGGGGAGGGAGGCGCGTTCGAAGCCGAGTTTGGCGGCCTCCTTGAGGCGGCCTTCGGTGCCGGAGACCTGGCGGATTTCGCCGGAGAGGCCGACTTCGCCGAAGAAGACCATGGAGGGGTCGGTCGGCTGGTCGGTGGCGGCCGAGGCCAGGGCGGCGGCGATGGCGAGGTCGGCTGCCGGTTCGCTGACGCGCAGGCCGCCGGCGACGTTGAGGTAGACGTCGGTGGCGTTGAGGCGCAGGCCGCAGCGGGTTTCGAGCACGGCGAGCAGCATCGACAGGCGGCCGGATTCGAGGCCGAGCGTGCTGCGGCGCGGCGAGCCCCCTGGGTTGGGGGCGAGGAGGCATTGGATTTCGACCAGCACGGGGCGGGTGCCTTCCATGCCGGCAAACACGGCGGAGCCCGAGATGTTGCCGCGGCGTTCGGCGAGGAAGAGGGCGGAGGGGTTGGCAACTTCGGCGAGGCCGCGGTCGGTCATTTCGAAGACGCCGATTTCGTCGGTGGCGCCGAAGCGGTTTTTCACGCCGCGCAGGATGCGGAACTGGTGGCCGCGATCGCCCTCGAAATAGAGCACGGCATCGACCATGTGTTCGAGCACGCGGGGGCCGGCGATGGCGCCTTCCTTGGTGACGTGGCCGACGAGGACGACGGCGTAGTTTTTGCCTTTGGCGAGGCGGATGAGTTCGAAGGCGCTCGCGCGGACCTGGCTGACGGTGCCGGGCGCGCTGTCGATGCTGTCGAGCCACATGGTCTGGATGGAATCGATGACGACGAGGGCGGCGTCGGTGGCGGCTTCGAGGCTGGCGGTGATTTGCCGCATGTCGATGGAGGCGGCGAGTTCGAGCGAGGTGCCGGCGAGGCCGAGGCGGCGGGCGCGCAGGCGGATCTGGTCGACCGCTTCTTCGCCGGAGATGTAGATGACGCGCCGGCCGCGCTCGGCCAGGGCGGCGGCGGCTTGCAGGAGGAGGGTGGATTTGCCGATGCCGGGATCGCCAGCGAGGAGCAGGGCGGAGCCTGCGACGAGGCCGCCGCCGAGGACGCGATCGAACTCGGCGATGCCGGTGGCGATGCGGGGCGGGGGTTCGGCGGAGCCGGCGAGGTCAACGAAGGTGAGGCCCTTGCTTTTGGGGCCTTTGACGGCGGTGGGGCCGGCGGCGGCGGCGTCTTCGGTGATGGTGTTCCATTCGCCGCAGGCTTCGCAGCGGCCGGCCCATTTGGAGGTGACGGCGGCGCAGGACTGGCAGACGAAGCGGGCGGCTTGTTTCGCCATGTCAGGCAACCCGGGTGTGGATGGAGACGCGGCTGGTGCCGGCGGGGCGGGCCATTATTTGCGGAGCTCCATTTGGATGGGTCCGTCGCGCAGGCCGTGGGTGAATTGGTCGACCATGGGGTTGCCGCTGTTCATCAGGTCGCTCGCGGCGCCCTGCCAGACGATGCGGCCGTGGTAGAGCATGGCGGCGCGGTCCCCGATGCGGCGCGCGCTCAGCATGTCGTGGGTGATGGCGATGGCGGTGGAGCCGAGGTTTTTGACGCAATCGACGATCAGGCCGTCGATGACGGCGCCCATGATGGGGTCAAGCCCGGTGGTGGGTTCGTCGAAGAACAGGACGTCGGGTTTGGCGGCGATGGCGCGGGCGAGGCCGACGCGTTTTTGCATGCCGCCGGACAGTTCGGCCGGCCACAGATCGCCGACCGAGGCTGCGAGGCCGACCTGGGCGAGGATGGCGACGGCTTTCGCGCGGGCTTCGGCGCGGCTGACCAGACGGCGGGCAAGGAGGCCGAAGGCGACGTTTTCCCAGACCGGGATACTGTCGAACAGGGCGCCGTTCTGGAACAGCATGCCGATTTGCGCGCGCAGGGTTTCGCGGTCGGTGCGGCTGAGGGCCAGGACGTTCTGGCCGTCGATTTCGATGGTGCCGGCGTCCGGGGTGATGAGGCCGAGGATGCATTTCAGCAGGACGGATTTGCCGGAGCCGGAGCCGCCGATGATGACCATGGAGGTGGCGTGCATGACGTCGAGGTCGATGCCGTCGAGGACGAGTTTGTCGCCGAAGCGCTTGGTCAGGCCGCGGATCTTGATTTTTGGCGGGGGGGTCATCGGGCGAAGAACAGTTCGGTAAGCACATAGTCGAAAGCGAGGATCAGCACGCTGGCGGCGACGACGGCCGACGTGGTGGCGGCGCCGACGCCCTGGGCGCCGCCTTTGCTGTTGTAGCCGTGGAAGCAGCCCATCAGGGCGATCAGGAAGCCGAAGACGGCGGCTTTGGCGAGGCCGGAGACAACGTCGTCGGTGCGGACGAAATCGAGGGTGTTGTTGAGGTAGATGCCGGAATTGAAGCCGAGTTTGACGGTGCCGATGATGAAGCCGCCGAGCACGCCGAGGATGTCGGCCACCATCACCAGCAAGGGCAGGGCGATGAAACCGGCGAGGAGGCGGGGGGCGACGAGATATTTCATCGGGTTGGTGGACAGGGTGGTCAGCGCGTCGATCTGGTCGGTGACGCGCATGGTGCCGATTTCGGCGGCCATTGCGGCGCCGACGCGCCCGGCGACCATGAGGCCGGCGAGAACGGGGCCAAGCTCGCGGGTGACGGAGAGGACGACGAGGGAGGCCACCGCGCTGTCGGCCGAGAAGCGGGACAGGCCGGTGGAGGATTGCAGGGCCAGGACCATGCCGGTGAAGACCGCGGTGAGGGCGACGACGGGGAGGCTGAGATAGCCGATTTCGAGCAAGGCGCGCAGGAACATCCGGCCGTAGAAAGGCGGGCGGACGATGTGGGCGATGCCGGTGGCGGCGAAGACGGTCAGCTTTCCGGTGGTTTCGCAGGCATCGAGGGCGATGCGGCCGATGCGGGCGACGATGTCGAGGGGGGCGGTCATGCGCGCCAGGTCCGGGCGTAGCGGGCGCCGAGGCGGGTGAGGATTTCGTAGCCGTTGGTTTCGGCGGCATCGGCGACGGCATCGATCGGGATGCCGGGGCCGATCAGGTCGAGCCAGGCGCCGGGGGCGATGGAGGGAAAATCCGTCACGTCATAGGTGGTGAGGTCCATGGAGACACGGCCTACCAGCGGGACGGCTCTGGCGTCAAAGATTGCGTGGCCGCGGCCGGACAGGCTGCGGGGCCAGCCATCGGCGTAGCCGACGCAGGCGGTGGCGATGCGGCTGGGGCGGGCGGCGCGCCAGGTGGCGTTGTAGCCGACCGATTCGCCTTGGGCGATGTGGCGGACCTGGAGCACCTGGGCGCGCAGGCGGATGGTGGGCTGCATCGGGTTGCGCAGGCCGGGCGTGGGGTTGATGCCGTAGAGGGCGGCGCCGGGGCGGGCGAGGTCGGAGGCAAAGCGGGGGCCGAGGAAGAGGCCGGAGGAGTTGGCTGTGCTGTGCGGCACGCCGGGGAACAGGGTGCGCGCGGCGGCGAAGGCTGCGGCCTGGCGGAGGTTTTCGGGGTCGTCCGGGATTTCAGAGGAGACCAGATGGGTCATCACGTAGCGCAAAGTGAGGCGCGCGAGTTGGGTGGGATCGGCACGCAGGGCGGCGATGTCGTGCGCGTCGAGGCCGAGGCGGTTCATGCCGGTGTCGATGTGCAGGATGGCGGGGTGGGGGGCGAGGTCGGGCTGCGACCAGCGGGCGATGGCGTCCCGCGCGCCGAGGACGGGGGTGATGTCGTGGGTAAGATAGGCGGGTTCGGTGCCGGGCAGGGGGCCGTTGAGGACGGCGATCATGGCGCCGGGGAGGAGGGGGCGCAGGGCGAGCGCTTCGTTGAGGTGGGCCACGAAGAAGTGCCGGCAGCCGGCGGCGAAGAGGGCGGGGGCGACGCGGGTGGCGCCGAGGCCGTAGGCGTCGGCTTTCACCACGCCGGCGACGGGGCCGGTGGGGTGCCGCGCGGCCAGGCTGCGCCAGTTGGCGGCGATGGCGGCGAGGTCGATTTCGAGGACGGCGCCTTCAGTAGCCGTCATCGGGGCCGTGCACGAGGTCGATATCGGCATAGCGGGTGAATTCGCCTTCGAACATCAGGTCGATCTTGCCGGTGGGGCCGTGACGCTGTTTCTCGATGAGGAGTTCGGCGCGGTTGTGGACGGCTTCCATGTCGCGCTGCCATTTTTCGAGGGCGGTGTTGAATTTGTCGTCGTTGTCGAAGGCGATCTGCTTGGGGATGCGCTGCTGGAGGTAGTATTCGTCGCGGTAGATGAACATGACGACGTCGGCGTCCTGTTCGATGGAGCCGGATTCGCGGAGGTCGGAGAGCTGGGGGCGCTTGTCCTCGCGGCTTTCGACGGCGCGGGAAAGCTGCGAGAGGGCGATGACGGGGACGGCGAGTTCCTTGGCCAGCGCTTTGAGGCCCTGGGTGATCTGGCTGATTTCCTGAACGCGGTTTTCCTGGCGGGTGCCGGCGGCGGGGCGCATCAGCTGGAGGTAGTCGACGACGATGAGGGCGAGGCCGTTGGTGCGCTTGAGGCGGCGGCAGCGGGTGCGCATGGCGGAGAGGGTGATGGCCGGGGTGTCGTCGATCATCAAGGGGAGGGCGGAGATGTTGCGGCTGACTTCGACGAATTTGTCGAAGTCGCGCTGCTGGATTTCGCCGCGGCGGATTTTGTCGCCGGAGATGCGTGCTTCCTCGGAGAGCAGGCGGGTGGCGAGCTGTTCGGAGCTCATTTCGAGGGAGAAGATGGCGACGGCGGCCTTGGGCATGCCGTTGGGATTTTCGGCGCGGCCTTCTTCGAGGAGGGATTTGGCGGCGCCGTAGGCGATCTTGGTGGCGAGGGCGGTTTTGCCCATGCCGGGGCGGCCGGCGAGGATCAGGAGATCCGAGGGGTGAAGCCCGCCGGTGCGCTTGTCGAGATCGCGCAGGCCGGTGGACAGGCCGGAGACGCCGCCGGCGCGGTGAAACGCCTTTTCGGCGGTGCCGATGGCGTCGATCAGGGCGTCCTTGAAGGTCATGAAGCCGCGATCGGCGCCGCCTTTGGCGGCGAGGTTGAAGAGCTGCTGTTCGGCGGCTTCGACCTGTTTGTCGCCATCAAGCTCGGGGTCGGCGCCGAAGGCGTTGTTGACGACGATTTCGCCGATGTCGATCAACTGGCGGCGCATCCAGGCGTCGTAGATGGCGCGGCCGTATTCGCCGGCGTTGATGATGCCGACCATGGCGGAGAGCAGTTGCGCCAGGAACGCGGTGCCGCCGACTTCCTCGAGGATGCCGGAATGTTCGAATTCGGCCTTGAGCATGACGGCGTCGGCGAGTTGCCCGGCTTCGACGCGGCGCTGGATGGCGGCGAAGATGCGGCCGTGGATCGGGTCGGCGAAGTGGTCGGGCTGGAGGAAGTCGCTGACCCGCTCATAGGCCTTGTTGTTGGCGAGAAGCGCGCCGAGGAGGGCCTGCTCGGCCTGGAGATTGGACGGGGGCAGGCGCTGGGAGATGCCGGAGAGCGGGGATTGGAGGTCGATGGAGTTCATGGGAGAGGTGTAGCCGATCCGGTCGGGGGGTGCGCCTGTGGATATCTGTGGATAACGGGGATGGACTGGAGGGTGGGGCTAGTGGGCTTCGGCCCAGTTGTGGCCGATGCCGGTTTCGACGACGAGGGGGACGGAGAGGGTGGCGGCGGATTCCATGATGGATTTGACCGCAGTGGCGAATGCGGGGGCTTCGGGTTCGGGGACTTCGAAGATGAGTTCGTCATGGACCTGCAGGCGCATGCGTGCGGCGAGGGCGGGGGGGAGTTTGACCATGGCGCGCTTGATGATGTCGGCGGCCCCGCCTTGGAGGGGGGCGTTGATGGCCTGGCGTTCGGCGTAGGCGCGGCGCGGGCCGTTTTTGTCGGCGATGCCGGCGATCCAGCAGCGGCGGCCGAAGGGGGTGAGCACATAGCCCTTGTCGTGGGCCTGTTCGCGCGTTGCGTTCATGTAGGCGCGGATGGCGGGATAGCGGGCGAAATAGGCGTCGATGTAGGTGCGGGCTTCGCCGGGGGCGATTTGCAGTTGGCGGGCCAGGCCGTAGGCGGAGATGCCGTAGATGATGCCGAAGTTGATGGCCTTGGCGCGGCGGCGGGTGGCGCTGTCCATGCCGGCCATGGGGATGCCGAAGACTTCGGAGGCGGTGCGGGCGTGGATGTCTTCGCCGTTGGCGAAGCTGTCCTTGAGGGCCGGGATGTCCGCGACATGGGCGAGGAGGCGGAGTTCGATCTGCGAGTAGTCCGCGCTGATCAGGACATGGCCCGGCTCGGCGATGAAGGCGCGGCGGATGCGGCTGCCTTCCTCGGTGCGGATCGGGATGTTCTGCAGGTTGGGGTCGGTCGAGGAGAGGCGGCCGGTGGCGGCGATGGCCATGGCGTAGCTGGTGTGGACGCGGCCGGTTTCGGGGTTGATCTGTTCGGCGAGCGCGTCGGTGTAGGTGGATTTGAGTTTGGCGAGCTGGCGCCATTCGAGGACGCGGGCCGGCAGGTCGTGGCCTTGTTCGGAGAGGGTTTGCAGAACGGAGGCATCGGTGCCCCAGGCGCCGGTTTTCATGCGCTTGCCGCCGGGCAGGCTCATTTTGTCGAACAGGATTTCGCCGAGTTGCTTGGCGGAGGCGACGTTGAAGGTCTCGCCGGCCATGGCGTGGATGTCGGTTTCCATGACGGCCATGCGGGCTTCGAAATCGGCGGACATGGCGCGCAGGTCGGCTTCGTCGACCTTGATGCCGGCTTTTTCCATGGCGAGGAGGATGGGGATGAGGCGGCGGTCGACCTGCTCGTAGGCGGCCAGCGCGCGGGCGGTGCGCAGGCGGGGTTTGAGGACCTGCCACAGGCGCAGCGTGATGTCGGCGTCTTCGGCGGCGTAGGCGGTGGCGCGGTCGAGCGGGACCTGGGCGAAGCTGAGGCGGGCTTTGCCGGTGCCGGTGACGCTGTCGTAGCTGATGGGGGTGTGGCCGAGATGGAGGGAGGAGAGTTCGTCCATGCCGTGGCCGTGGGCGCCGGCGTCCATGGCGAAGGAGATGACCATGGTGTCGTCGATTGGGGCGATTGGAGGGGCGCCCATGCCCGCCTTGAACATGGCGCGGCTCAGGATGGCGAGGTCGAACTTGGCGTTTTGGAAGATTTTGAGAACGGCGGGGTCGGCCAGGAGGGGGGCGATTGCGGCGATTGCGGCGTCGGGGGTGAGTTGGGCTTCGAGGCCTTCGTGGCGCACCGGGATGTAGCAGGCGCGGCCGGGGGCGGTGGCGAGCGAAATGCCGACGAGGTTGGCGCGCAGCGAGTCGAGCCCGTCGGTTTCGGTGTCGACGGCGACGAGGCCGGTTTTGGTGGCTTCCGCGATCCAGCTTTGCAGGGCTTCGGCGGTGGTCACGCTTTGGTAGGGGCCGAAGCCGTCGCTCGGCACGAGGGGGGCGGGGGTTTGCGGGAAGAGGGAGAATTGGGCCGGGTTGGCGGCGACGGGCGGGGGCTGGGGCGGGGGCTGGCCGGCATTGGGTTGCATGACGGGTTGCGGCGCGGCGCCGGTTTCGTCGAGGCCGAGGCGGGTGATGGTGGATTTGAAGCCCTGGATGCGCAGGAAGCCGACGAGGGCTGCGTGGTCGGGCTCGCGCACTGCGAGGTCGGTGAGGGGCAAGGGGAGGGGGGCGTCGTTGCGCAGGATGACGAGTTGGCGGGAGATGCGGGCGGCCGCGGCGTGTTCGATGAGGAGTTCGCGGCGCTTGCCGGGCTTCATGGCGGGGGCGGCGGCGAGGACGCCTTCGAGATCGCCGAATTCGTTGATCAGCAGGGCGGCGGTTTTGGGGCCGATGCCGGGGACGCCGGGGACGTTGTCGACCGAATCGCCCATCAGGGCCTGGGCCTCGATGAGTTTTTCGGGGGGGACGCCGAATTTCTCCATCACCTCGGGCGGGCCGATGGGCTTGTTTTTCATCGGGTCCAGCATGTCCACGCCGGGGCGGATGAGCTGCATCATGTCCTTGTCGGAGGAGACGATGGTGGCGCGGCCGCCGGCTTCGGTGGCGGCGCGGGCGTAGGAGGCGATGAGATCGTCGGCCTCCCAGTCCGGCAGTTCGATGCCGGGGACGCCGAAGGCCGCGGTGGCTTCGCGGACGATGGCGAACTGGGGGCGCAGGTCTTCCGGGGCTTCGGGGCGCTGGGCCTTGTAGGCTTCGTAGAGGCGATTGCGGAACGTGGTGCGCCCGGCGTCGAAGATGACGGCGATATGGGTGCCGACATGTTCGCGCATCAGGCGGGAGAGCATGTTGGCGAAGCCATAGACGGCGTTGACGGGGGTGCCGTCGGGCCGGGTCATCGGAGGCAGGGCGTGGAAGGCGCGGAAGATGAAGCCCGATCCGTCGATGAGGATCAGATGCGGCGGGGTGGCGGTGGTCGGCTGTTCGGTGCCCTCTTTGCCGACGATCGGGGTGTTCACCTCAGTGGCCGTGATCGTTGCCGGCGCCTTCATTGAGCACGTAGAGGCGCGAGCAGTAGGGGCACATTTTTTCGCGGTCTTCGATGTGCAGGAAGACGCGGGGGTGCCCGAGGGCGCCGTCCCCGCCGTCGCAGGCGATGGTGCGGTCATCGACGTGGATGATTTCGGTGGGCGCGGGCTGACCGTCGGGCATGGGGGGTGTCCTTGAGGTGATAAGGGTATCCCCGAGCGGGGGCTTCCATGATAACCCCTGCGGCGATGCTTTCAACCATGGTGCTGCATGAACCGCTCTCTCGTCGCGCCGCGCTGCTTGGCGGGGCCGTGCTGCTTGCCGGCTGTACGATGGAAATGACGGGGGAGATGACGCGGCGGGGGCCGGTGGTGATGCAGGCGGCGGTGGAGGACGCGGCGTTTGTGATGCGCGATGGGGCCAGGCTGCCGTATCGGGCGTGGCTGCCGGAGGGGCCGGAGACGGCGGTGGTGCTGGCGTTGCATGGGTTCAATGACAGCCGCGATGCGTGGGAGTTGCCGGCGCCGGTGTTCAGCGCGGCGGGGATTGCGGTCTATGCGCCGGATCAGCGCGGGTTCGGGGCGGCACCGGGGCGGGGGTTGTGGGCCGGGGGGGATGCGATGGTGGACGATGCGGCCGACATGGTGACGGCGTTGCGGGCGCGCCATCCGGGGCGGCGGCTGTTTCTGATGGGGGAGAGCATGGGGGGCGCGGTGCTGATGCGCCTGGCGACACGCGCGGCGGCGGCGGAGGTGGACGGCTATATTTTGTTGGCGCCGGCGGTGTGGGGGCGGGCGAAGATGAATCTGATCATGCAGGGCGCGCTGTGGCTGGCCGCGACCCTGGTGCCGGGGATGGCGGTGGCGAGCCGGCCGCCGCCGGGGGTGAAGATCACGCCGACGGACAATGTGGAGGCGTTGCGGCGGTTGAGCAGCAATCCGCTGACGGTGAAGTCCACGCGGTTCGATACGTTGAGCGGGCTGGTGGATCTGATGGATGAGGCGCTGGCGGCGGCGGCGGGGTTCAGGGCGCGGGCGCTGTTTTTGTATGGCGTGAAGGACGACCTGGTGCCGGCCGCGGCGACGCGGACGATATGGCGGGCGATGGGGGAAGGGCCGCGGCGGGTTTTGTATCCGCAGGGCTATCATCTGCTGATGCGCGATCTGGGGCGGGCGGGGCCGATCGGCGATGCGATCGCGTGGATTGCGGATCCTTCGGGGGCGCTGCCGTCGGGGGGGGAGGCGCGGGCCGCCGCATGGCTGGCCACCGATGTGGGATAAGCGTGTCTGATCGGGCTTTCAAACCGCTGGCGTTCGCGCTATGAAACCGGTGCGGGACCCGTAGCTCAGCTGGATAGAGCGCTGCCCTCCGAAGGCAGAGGTCGAAGGTTCGAATCCTTTCGGGTCCGCCATTTCATTTGAATGTGTTCGCGTGCATCGCCGGTTTGTGCTCGTGCGCGGGGGGGCGCGCCTGTGGGGTGGCGGCTTGCCCCTTTCGGGCATCCTTGCGACAGTGCGGCCACGGATTTTCCGGGAGGTTGCCATGGCGCGTATCGACGAGTCCCGCCCTTTTCTGCCGGTCAACATCGCGGTGTTGACGGTTTCTGACACGCGCACGTTGGAGAACGACACGTCGGGCGCGACCCTGGCCGCGCGGATCGTGGCGGCGGGGCATGTGCTGGCGGAGCGGGCGATCGAGAAGGATGAGGCGGCTTTGATCGCGGTGCGGTTGCGCGGCTGGATCGCCGACCCGGCGGTGGATGTGGTGATCACCACCGGGGGGACCGGGATTACCGGGCGGGATGTGACGCCGGAGGCGTTCGACAGCGTGCTGGAGAAGACGATCGAGGGGTTTGGCGAATTGTTCCGGATGTTGAGCTATGCGAAGATCGGGACATCGACCATGCAGTCCCGCGCAATCGGGGGGGTGGCGAAGGGGACGTATCTGTTCGCGCTGCCGGGCAGCACGGGGGCGGTGAAGGATGCGTGGGACGATATCCTGGTGTGGCAGCTCGACAACCGGCATCGGCCTTGCAACCTGGTGGAGCTGATGCCGCGGTTGCAGGAGCATTTGGCGGCTGGGTAGTTATGGCGGATGATTGTTATTTGACATAATCCACCTGCGTGGCCCTGCCGTCACAGGCGGAAATGCGAACGAAGTTCCCATAATGTTCTTGACCTGCCGTGTGGCTCTTGCCACTGTGGGCACAGAACGGATGGAGAACGCCCCATGCGGGACCCTGATTTCCAGAGCGGCACTCCCGGGCTTGGCCACCACGGCGCACCCTATCAAGGGCGGCGCGAGTTGGTGCGGGAAATCGAGCCGGTCGAGAGTTATGACGATGATGTGCCGCCGATGGTGCCGCGGGCGCGCAAGCCGTTGCCGGTCAGGGCGCGGTTGACGATTCCGCCGGTGCCGGTGCCGGCGGTGGGCGAGAGCACGATCCAGGCCGGCGCGCGCAAGGGGCGGGGGGCGACGGTCAATCCGCCGAACCGGTTCGAGGGCAAGGAGGCGGCGCCGTTCGATGACGGGTGGGCGACGCTGACGGCGGATCTGGCCGATCTGCCGCCGCTGTCGACGACGTTGATACGCGATGCGAGCCGCAGCGTGATTGCCTACAACCAGAGCCCGGATCTGGGGTTTGACCGGGCGGTCAATCCGTATCGCGGGTGCGAGCATGGCTGTGTGTATTGCTACGCCAGGCCGAGCCATGCCTATCTCGGGTATTCGCCGGGGCTCGATTTCGAGACCAAGCTGCTGTTCAAGCCCGATGTGGCGGAGTTGCTGGAGAAGGAGTTGCGCAAGCCGGGCTATGTGGTGCGGCCTTTGGCGCTCGGGTCGAACACGGATCCGTATCAGCCGGTCGATCGGACGTTGAAGCTGACGCGGGCGGTGCTGGAGGTGTTGGAGCGGTTCAACCATCCGGTGACGATCGTGACGAAATCGGCCGGGGTGTTGCGGGATGTGGATATTCTGCATCGCATGGCGGAGCGCAATCTGGTGCGGGTGTGCCTGTCAGTAACGACCCTCGATGGCACTTTGGCGCGGCGGATGGAGCCGCGGGCGGCGGCGCCGGGGCGGCGGTTGCAGGCGATCGAGCAATTGTCGCGGGCGGGGATTCCGGTGGGGGTGCTGGCGGCGCCGATGATCCCGGCGTTGAACGATGCGGAGATGGAGAAGATCCTGGAGGCGGCATCGCGCGCGGGGGCGCGGTGGGGCGGCTATATCCTGTTGCGGCTACCGCACGAGGTGAAGCAGATTTTTGAGGATTGGTTGAACCGGCATTTCCCGGACCGGGCCAAGCATGTGCTGGAGTTGATCCGGGAGACGCGGGCGGGGGCGTTGAACGATGCGCAGTTCGGCCAGCGGTTCAGCGGCACCGGGGTTTATGCCGATTTGCTGGCACGGCGGTTCGAGCGGGCAGCCAAGCAATGGGGGCTCGACAATCAGGACCGGCTCGATGTGTCGCAGTTTGCGGCGCCGGTGGTGCCGGGGATGGCGGAGGCGCAGTTGTCGTTGTTTTGAGAGGGGGGTCAGGGCGCCAGCCATGCTTCGCGCAGGGCAGGGTCGGCCTGGAGGGCGGCGATGGGGCCGTGCCAGGTGATGCGGCCTTTTTCGATGATGGCGGCTTGGTCGGCGACGGCGAGGGCGAAATGGAGGTTTTGTTCGGCGAGCAGGATGGTGACGCCGCTGTCGCGCATGGCGCGGATGGCGTGGACCATGTGTTCGACGATGACGGGGGCGAGGCCCTCGCTGGGTTCGTCGAGCAGGATGAGGCGGGGGTTGCCCATCAGGGTGCGGGCGATGGCGAGCATTTGTTGTTCGCCGCCGCTCATCCGTCCGCCGGGGCGGTTGCGCATGGCGGCGAGGTTGGGGAAGAGGGCGAACAGGCGCTCGGGTGTCCAGGGCGGGCGGCCGTCGCGGGGGGGGAGGCGGCCGACTTCGAGGTTTTCCATCACGGTAAGCTCGGTGAAGATGCGGCGGTCCTCGGGGACGTAGCCGAGGCCGGCGCGGGCGATGGCGTGGGGTTCGTGGCCCGCGATGTCTTGGCCGGCGAGGGTGATGCGCCCGGAGGTGGGGCGGACGAGGCCGATGAGGGATTTGAGGGTGGTGGATTTGCCGGCGCCGTTGCGGCCGAGCAGGACGAGGGCGCAGCCCGGGGCAATATGGAAGCTGAGTCCTTGCAGGATGTGGGCGCGGCCGTAATGGGCGTGCAGGGTGTCGACGTGGAGCATCAGTGCCCGCCCGTGGTGGTGCCGGAGCCGAGATAGACGGCGCGGACGGCGTGGTTGGCGCGGATGGCGGCGGCGTCGCCGGCGGCGATGAGGGCGCCGCGGTTGAGGACGAGAATGCGGTCGGCGGTGCCGAAGACGACGTCCATGTCGTGTTCGGTGAAGAGGATGGCGAGGCCGGTGGTGGTTGCGAGGTCCCGCGCGAGGCGCATCAGGGCGACGCGTTCGGCGGGCGCCATGCCGGCGGTGGGCTCGTCCATCAGCAGCAGGCGGGGCTGGCCGGCGAGGGCGACGGCGAGTTCGAGGCGCTTGAGGTCGCCATAGGCCAGGATGCCGGCGGCGCGGTCGGCTTGGGGCAGCATGTCGAGGCGGTCGAGCAGGGTGTCGGCTTCGGCGCGGTACTGGGCGGCGAGGGGGCGCAGGAGGTGCCAGATGCGGCGGTGATGGGCGAGGAAAGCGAGTTGGACGTTTTCGCGCACGGTCATGGACGCGAAGGTGGCGGTGATTTGGAAGGTGCGGCCGACGCCTTGGCGGGCGACGCGGCGGGGGGGGAGGCCGGTGATGTCGAGCGGGCCGAGATGGATGGTGCCGGCGTCGGGGCGGATCTGGCCGTTCAGCATGTTGAAGCAGGTGGATTTTCCGGCGCCGTTGGGGCCGATGAGGGCAAGCATTTCACCGGGCGCGACGGTGAAGGAGACGTCGGTGACGGCCTGGACGCCGCCGAAGGATTTGCGCAGGCCGGCGACGGACAGGATCGTCATGCCTCGCGGCCCCTCAGCCACAGGCGGTGAATGGACCCGGCGATGCCGTGGGGGAAAGCGAGGACGAGGGTGATGATGGCGAGGCCGAGGACGGCGCGCCATTGGTCGGTGGCGAGGAGCAGGAGGTCGAACAATCCAGTGTAGGCGATGGCGCCGACGATGGGGCCGGCGATGCTTTGCACGCCGCCGAGCAGAACCATCAGCAGCCCGTCGACCGAGCGGGAGATGGAGATGAAATTGGGGAAGACGCTGCCCTTCGAGAAGGCGGAGAGGCCGCCGGCGAGGCCGGCCGCGGCGCCGGCGAGGGTGAAGGCGGCGAGGCGGATGTGGACGGCATGCAGGCCGATGGCTTCGGCGCGGCGCTCCGAATCGCGGGTGGCGCGCAGGGCGTAGCCGAACGGGGCGTAGAGGATGCGGCGCAGCAGCAGGGCGCTGGCGATGCAGAGCAGCAGGGTCAGCCAGTAGAAGACACGGCGATCGGCAGCCCAGGGTGGGGGCCAGACGCCGAGGATGCCGTTGTCGCCGCCGGTGATCTCCACGGCCTGGAAGAGTGCGGCCCAGACGATCTGCGCGAAGGCGAGGGTCAGCATCGCGAGGTAGACGCCGGAGAGGCGGACGACGAACCAGCCGAACAGGGCGGCGGCGAGGCCGGCGATGAGGGGGGCAAGGAGCAGGCCGGCGCCCATGCCGAGGGCCAGGCCCTTGACGGCGAAGGCCGCCGCATAGGCGCCGATGCCGAACCAGGCGGCGTGGCCGAAGCTCGCCATGCCGCCGGGACCCATCATGAAGTGCAGCGAGGCGGCGAACAGCAGGGCGATCAGCATTTCGGTCAGCACCGAGAGCAGGAACGGTCCGGCAATGAGGGGCGCGCAGGCGGCAAGCAGGAGGGCTGCGAGCCCGAGGCGGCGCAGCACGGGGGCGGCGGGGCGGACCAGGGCGAAGGCGTGGGCCTCGCCGCGGGCGGTGGATTGGGCGCGGCCGAGCAGGCCGTTGGGGCGGATCACCAGGACCGCGGCCATGATGACGAACACCAGCACGAGCGTCGCCTGCGGGAGCAGCACGATGCCGAAGGATTGCAGCACGCCGATCAGCAGGCTGGCGAGGAAGGCGCCGGGCAGGCTGCCGAGGCCGCCGACGACGACGACGACGAAGGCGTCGGTGATGATGTTGAGGTCGATCTGCAGGTTGGCGGAGGCATCGGGCAAGGCGAGGGCGCCGCCCATGCCGGCGAGGCCGGCGCCGAGGGCGAAGACGGTGGTGAAGAGGCGCTTCTGGTCGACGCCGAGGGCGGCCACCATGTCGCGATCCTCGGTGGCGGCGCGCACCAGGGTGCCCCAGCGGGTGCGGGTGAAGAGCAGCCAGAGGGCGGCGAGGACGAGCGGGCCGATGGCGATGAGGATCAGGTCGTAGAGCGGCACGCGTTCGCCGGCGATGCTGACGAAGCTGCGCAGCCAGGGGGCGCGGGGCAGCGGGAGGTCATTGGGCCCCCAGAGCCAGAGCGTTGCGTCCTGCACGACAAGGACGATGCCGAAGGTGAAGAGGAGTTGCAGCAGTTCGGGGGCCCGGTAGATGCGGCGCAGGAGCAGGGTTTCGAGCAGGGCGCCGAGTGCGGCGGCGATGAGTGCGGTGAGCACGATGCCGAGGATGAACCATTCCGGGCCGCGCGGCAGGCGGGTGAGGACGGACCAGCCGATATAGGCGCCGAGCATGGTCAGGCTGCCATGCGAGAAATTGACGACACGGGTGACGCCGAAGATCACCGTCAGCCCGGCGGCGACCAGGAAGAGCGAGGACGCGCCGGACAGGCCGGTGAGCAGTTGAACGAGGAGGGCCGACACGGGATCCGGGTGTTATGCGGGGCGCATTTTCCGGACTTCGTCGTCAGGCGGCAGGGCTGCGGCGCCATCGACGTAGCGCCAGTTCACCATGGTGCCTTTGCCGCCTTTGAGGGCGGTTTTGCCGACATAGGTGCCGAGGGTGGCCTGGTGATCGAGCGCGCGCCAGGCGGCTTTGCCGAAGGGGGTGTCGAAGGCGGCCCCGGCAAACCCATCGGCCATTTTCTCGGTGTCGGTGCTGCCGGACTTGGCGATGCCGGCGGCGATGGAGGTGATGAGGGCGTGGCCGACGACGGAGCCCATTTTGGGGAGTTCGTTGAAGCGGGCCTTGTAGGCGTCGATGAAGGATTTGTTGGCGGGGTCGGTCAGGCTGTCGACGGGATAGCCGGTGACGATCCAGCCTTCGGGGGTCTCGTCGCCGAGGGGGTCGAGGTATTCGGGTTCGCCGGTGAGCACGGAGACGACGCCGCGGCCTTCGAACAGGCCGCGGGTGTTGCCTTGGCGGACGAAGTTGGTGAGATCCGGCCCGAAAGTGGCGTTGAAGATGGCGTCGGGCTTGGCCTGGGCGAGGGCGGCGACGGTGGCGCCGGCGTCGATTTTGCCGAGGGCTGGCCATTGTTCGGCCACGAATTCGACGCCGGGCTGCTTCTGGGCGAGCATGAGTTTGAACCATTTGACGACGGATTGGCCGTATTCGTAGTTCGGCGAAACCGTGACCCAGCGCTTGGCGTTCAGCTTGGCGGCGTCATCGACCAGCATCGCGGCCTGCATGTAGGTGGAGGGGCGCAGGCGGTAGCAGTAGCGGTGGCCGGCTTCCCAGACCATGGCGTCGGTGAGCGGTTCGCCGCCGATGAAGAGTTTCTTGCGCTGTTTGGCGACGTCGGAGAGGGCGAGGCCGATGTTGGAGAGGAAGGAGCCGGCGAAGAGGTCGACCTTTTGGTCATCGAGGAGTTCGCCGGCAAGGCGGATGGCGTCGGGCGGGCGGCCGGCGTCATCGCGGCTGATGACCTCGATTTTGCGGCCGAGGACGCCGCCGGCGGCGTTGATTTGTTCGACGGCCAGGGTCCAGCCGCTGCGGTAGGGCAGGGTGAAGGCCGGGGCGGCGGTGTAGGAGTTGATTTCGCCGATGCGGATCGGGGTGTTGCCCTGGGCGCGCACGATGGCCGGTGTGGCGAGCAGGGTGATGGCCGAGAGGGCCGTGCGGCGGGTGATGGACATGGGAAGGCTCCTCATTGGGTCAGCGCAAACCGTCTTTGCCGATGATTTCGGA
>CANFKS010000075.1 GCA_947447625.1 Rhodospirillales bacterium
CGTCAGGGGAATCCTAAAACGGACTCTTCCGTCAGGTGCGATCCACTAGAGCCTGATGATTTTTGGTGGAATCACCAAAAATCTGAATCAGGCGATCAAACAAAGAGTTAGAGCGGGATGCCTTCGCCTATCAGAAGGCATCCCGCTCTAACTGCCGAGAAAACTCTGGACCAGACTGCCCGAAACCAGTCTCCATCCATCCACCAGGACAAAAAATATCAACTTGAACGGCAGTGAAATCGTGTTGGGTGGCAGCATCATCATGCCGAGACTCATCAGGATACTGGCGATCACGAGATCGATCACCAGGAACGGCAGATAGACGAGAAAGCCGATCTCGAATGCCCGCCGGAGTTCACTGACCAAAAATCCAGGCACCAACGCCCGCCATGGCGTTGCATCCACGGAAGGGGGCTCGCGCAGGTGGGCCAGATCAACGAAGAGTTGTAGATCATCTGACCTTACGTTCGACAGCATGAAACGCCGGAATGGTTCGGCCGCGCGCTTGAAACCTTCGGTATCTTCGATGAGGCCTTCCGCGAGCGGCTTGAAGCCCTCGAGCCAGGATTGGTCCAGCGTCGGCTCCATCACATGGAACGTGAGGAACAACGCAAGCCCGATCAGCACCATGTTCGGTGGCGCGCCCTGCAAGCCTAACGCGTTGCGGAGCAGCGACAGCACGATGATGATCCGCGTGAAGGCCGTGACCATCACAAGCAGCGATGGCGCTAGCGAGAGAGCGGTGACCAGCGCAGTCAGCTGGATCAGACGCGACGTGGTCCCCGTTGTGCCGGCAGTCCCGAGGTCGATGTTGATCGATTGCGCGACGGCCGGAAGGGGCAACAGCACAAGCGCGATTATCGCCCATGACAGCAATCCCGCCCATTTCATGGCGCCGCCTTCGAGGCAACCGGCCAGGTGTCAAGCAAGATGTCGTTTCCCCCTCCCAATGACAGCAGGACCTGCCTCCCTTCGCAGCGGATGAGAACGACGCGCCGCCGTGGGTCCATCTGCAGGCTATCCACGATTGTGATGTGCGAGCCTGTCGGCGACGGGCGGGCCAGTCCGATCTTGCGCATAAGCCATGCGGCAAAGAAGGCGAACGCAAGAACCAGAGCGAGCGCACCGCCGGCGGCTCCGAGTGAAGTGAGGGTCATGGCGCGATCTTTCGATGTGCGTCGAGATGCATCATGCCGTCTCGATCAGGGCCTGGTTGAGGGTCTCGAGTTCGGCGGCAATACCGCACAATGCGGCATGAAAGCCCCGAGCCTCCTCGTCCGGCAGGTCCAGGATCTTTGCGCAGAGCATGCCGATGAGGTTGTCCAGACCTGTCAGATCGACCGCGCGTCCCGCGGCGGAGAGCGCGCGAGCGGTATGAAGAATCGCGATCACGCGATCGCGCAACGTAATGGTGTTCTGGATCGGGGAGGACGTAACGGCCATTCCCCGATCATGTCTGAAAATGATGAACGAACGGTTACCGGCCCGAAGAAAAACGATCCCGCGCCGTCTTCAGGAATTGTTCATCATTTCGGTACACAACAAGGCTTACCAGACGCGATCCGAACACCTTGAAAGCAACGCCCCATGAACGCTGTTGGACTGCCGCTCTTCGAACTCGCTGAGCGTCGTCTTGTCTGGGTCGATACCCGCCAGCGTCTCCTTGCGCAGAATATTGCCAACGCTGACACGCCGGGTTGGAAGCCCAGGGACACCGCCGCGTTCTCGATCGGCGGAAGCCCGTCGAACAAATCCTTCGCGCAAACCGATCCGAGACACCTCGTGCCGGCTGTGGCCACTCTCGTATCAACCCAGAAATCCAACCGCGAAAGCGCTCCCGACGGCAACGCCGTATCGCTTGATGACCAACTCGCCCGCCTCGCCGACACCGAGACCGCGCATGACCTCGCGAGTGACATCTACAAGAAATACCTTAGCTTTTTTCGCCTCGCGATTGGCCGCTGAACGATCCCCGCCACAGGAGCACGCAACACATGGACATGACGAAGGCTCTCGATATTTCTGCCCGCGGCATGCAGGCGCAAACCACGCGGCTGCGCGTCATCGCCGAAAACCTCGCCAACCAGGACACGACCGGCAGTTCTCCAGGTGGGCAGCCCTACCAGCGTAAAACGGTCAGTTTCAAAAACACGCTCGATCGCACGAACGGCACATCGCTTGTCTCGGTCAAGCAGATCGGTCGCGACAAAAGTGATTTTCCCATGCGGTATGACCCGGGCCACCCCGCCGCCGACCCCAGCGGCTATGTGCGCACGCCGAACGTCAATGCGATGATCGAGGTGATGGACATGCGCGAAGCCCAGCGCAGCTACAACGCGAACCTGTCCGTGATGCAGATCGCACGCTCGATGATTTCGCGCACGATCGACATGCTGAAATCATGACCATCGCCCTTCAGGCATTCCCGATCCGGCCCTCCGAGGCGGCAGGTCTCTACCGCGGCGTCGAGGCGGGCCAGTTCGGACTGGGTCGTGGCGCTGCAGGATTCAGCGCCATGCTCGACACGGCTTTGAAGGAAACGATCGCGACGGCGCGCCAGGCCGAGACCGTCTCGATGGCGGGCCTGTCTGGCCAAGCCAATGTCAACGATGTCGTGACTGCCGTCTCGAAGGCGGAACTCACGCTGCAGACCGCGATGACCATCCGTGACCGGGTGGTCCAGGCCTATCAGGAGATCATCAAAATGCCGATCTAGAAACCGACTTCCGATCCGCCCTCCCCCAATGGCGCAGTTGCGCCGGACAACCCAAAAAGGGATCGTGATGCATGAAGCCGAGGTTGCAGGATTGCTGCACGAGGCGATGCTGGTTTGTATCAAACTGGCGGGCCCGCCATTGGCGGTGGCACTGATCGTCGGCATCGTCATGTCGCTCGTCCAGGCCGTCACCCAGATCAACGAGCAGACCTTGTCGTTTCTGCCGAAGGTTGTTGCGATTTTTGGCACGTTGATCGTCCTGGGATCGTTCATGGTCGTCGCGTTGGGCGATTTCATGCGCCTCGTGATGGAGCGGATCGTTGCCATCGGGAGTCTCTGATGGTGAACGAGGTGACCGGCCTTGGCGATCTTGCAGGGCTCGCATTTGTGTTTGTGATCGTCCTCGCCCGGGTCGGCAGCACGACAATGCTGTTGCCCGGTATCGGGGAGGTTGAGGTCCCGAGCATGATCCGCGCCGGGTTCGCCCTGGCGCTTACGCTGCTGTTTCTTCCGGTTGCGGGTGGCAGGCTGGTGGATCTGCCCGGCGACCCCCTTGCGATGTTTGCCACGATCGGCTGCGAAGTGATCACCGGGCTATCGATGGGCTGGCTGGTGCGGGTGGCGATGCAGGTCCCGGCGCTGGCCGGGCAGGTGATGGCGGCGTCAGCGGGGATGAGCAATGTCTTGCAACCCGATGCCGAAACCGGGCCACAAAGTGCCGCCCTGACGCATGCGCTCGCCCTGGCGGCCCCGGTGGTGATTTTCGCAACCGGACTGCACGCGCTGCCCCTGCAGGCGTTGGCTGGCAGCTATGATGTCATCCCAGCCGGACACTTGTTGCCGGCGATCGACTCGGCGGACCAGGCGGTCGCCGCGACGGGCCGCGCCGTGGCCGCCGCGCTGCAACTCGGCGGGCCATTCGTTGTCGGGGGCCTGCTCTGGCAAGTCGCCCTCGGCTTTCTCAGCCGGCTGGTGCCGCAACTGCAGATCTATTTCGCCGCCATGCCCGGACAGATCGCCGGCGGCCTCCTGTTATTCGCTTTGATCGGCGGCGGCATTTTTTCTGTCTGGCAGGATGGAATGCGCGCTGAACTTCTGCTGCTCCCCGGCCACTGAGCATGGCTGACCAGGACAGCCGCACGGAAGCCCCGACTCAACGGCGGCTACAACAATCGCGCGAAGCCGGCGAGGCGCCACTATCCCGCGAGTTCGTGACCTTTGTCGTCACCGCAGGCGTGGTGACCCTCCTCGTCTACCAGGGCGAAAACCTTGCGCGCCGCCTGGCCGTCCGGCTCACCGCGCTGTTCGAAGGGGCACACAGCCTATCGGCTGTGCACGCCACCGCACTGGCGCTGTCCGCTCTCGGATGGGTGGTCGTCCCCGTCTTCGGCACCATTTGCGGGTTGGCCGCCTTGGCGACCTTTGGGCAGACCCGGTTCTTGTTCACTATCTCGGCCCTGCGGCCGAAATTCAGCCGGATCGATCCGCGTGCCCGACTATCTCGGCTGTTCGGCCCCACCGCGCTGGCCGAAACGCTCCGCGCTTTGGTCAAGCTTGCGGTCGTGACATTTGGCGCCTGGCTCGCCATTTCGGATGTGCTGCGCCGCACGCCGGCCGCCTTATCATGGAGCGTGATTGGCCTGAATACTGCGATCCAGCATCAACTCGTCGCGCTCGCGATCGCTGTGCTCACCGCGTTCAGCCTCGTCGCCATCATCGACATCGTGATGGTGCACTGGCGCCATCACCGAAAGTTGCGGATGACCAGGCAGGAGATCCGCGACGAACACCGCGACGCCGAGGGGGATCCGTTGATCAAACGGAAGATCCGTCAGATCCAGCAACAACGGGCGCGCCGCCGCATGATGGCCGCCGTGCCGAAAGCGACTGTGGTGCTGACAAACCCGACCCATTATGCGGTAGCCTTGGCCTATGATCGGGCAAAGGGGGGCGCGCCTACCGTGGTGGCGAAAGGGGCTGACGAGGTGGCTGCGAAGATCAGAGAGATTGCAACCCGGAGCGGCGTTCCGCTCGTGGCCAATCCCCCTTTGACGCGCGCGCTCTACAAAGTTGACCTCGGAGCCGAAATCCCCGCCGAACATTATCGGATTGTCGCCGAAGTCATCGCCTATGTCTGGCGCCTGCGCGGCCAGCCCGCCGGTGGCCGATGAAACGCCTCGTGGCGCGCATGATCGAGCGAGGCCGAGGCCTCCTGCGTGCGCCGCCGATCCAGCGCCTGTCCGCCAGCGCCCCGCCCGATCCGCTCATCGCGCTGCTCTTGGACGAAGCTGCCGCGGCCTGCCTCTTCATCGACCTGCACGGCCGCATCCTGCGCGCCACCCCGGCGCTGCAGGCCCTCCTCGGCTCGGGCGCCGATATCTCGCCCGGCACCGACGCGGCAACGCTGTTCGACCCCGCGTCACGGCCCGCGATATGGCCGGATGTCGTGCGCCTGCTGCACGACCTGTCGCCGCGGATCGACGCCGTGCCCGCCAACCTCGCGGCTGGCCTGCATGTTCTGGTCTCGGCGGTCGCGATTCGCGCGTCCCATCGCGCGTCCCATCCCGCGATTGACGGCGCCCTCCTCCGGTTCGAGGCTATTTCGCATCAAACGACGCTCGCCACGCTCCTGCAGCACAGCCAGAGACTCCAGGCCATCGGACAATTCTCCGCCGGAATCGTCCATGATTTCAACGCCGTGCTGACCTCGATCATGGGAGCCGCGGACGCCATCGCAGCCCGCCCCGGCACAGAACCCGAAACCGTCGATGAAGCCGGCCAGATCCAGAACGATGCCGAGCGCGGGGCCGCTCTGGTTCGCCAACTGCTAGCCTTCAGCCGCCAGCAGCCGCCCGCGCCCCGCGCCATTGCGCTCAATCAAGCGGTCACCGCTCTTGCCCGCATGCTGCGCCGCCTCATCGGCGCGACGATCAGGCTTGACCTCGATCTCGAACAACCCGGCCGTACCATCCGCGCCGACCCGAGCCAACTCGATCAGGTTCTGGTCAATCTCGCCATCAACGCCCGCGACGCCATGCCAGGCGGCGGCGTGCTCACCCTGCGCAGCGGTCACCTCACGCTCTATTGCGCGCGGCCGAACGGCATTGCCCCGATCCCCCCGGGCCGCTACGTCACCATCGAAGTGGCCGACACCGGCCATGGCATCGCGCCCGACATGCTGCCGCGCGTCATCGCCCCATTCTTCACCACGAAGGGTGACCGCGGCGGAACCGGGCTCGGCCTCGCAACCGTGCACAGCATCGTGCAGCAGTGCGATGGCCATCTGACGATCGACAGCGCCCCCGGCCAAGGCACCCGCGTGCGCATCCTGTTCCCGAATACCAGCGCAATCCCGGCCCCGCCCGCAAACCGCACCCCACGCAACGCACCGTCCGAGGCCGCCCCACCAGGACGCGTCCTGCTGCTGGTCGAGGACGAAGACGCCGTCCGCCTGCTCGCCGCCCGCAGCTTCGAAAGCCGGGGCTGGACGGTGCTGAGCGCTGCCTCAGGCGAGGAGGCACTGGCCATTCTCGAGACGACCAGACAACCCCCTTGCGGCATCGTCAGCGACATGACCTTGCCCGGAATGGATGGCGCCAGCCTGCTCCGCGCGCTCCGCAACCGCCCGGATTGCGCCCACGTCCCGGCGATCCTGGTGTCCGGCTATATCGACAGGCCGTCCGGGCCCGACAGCACGGCGGCCCAAAACGCCTTCATGGCCAAACCCTATCTGCCGCGTGACCTGGTGGC
The DNA here is from genome assembly GCA_947447625.1 of Rhodospirillales bacterium. Lineage (GTDB taxonomy): Bacteria > Pseudomonadota > Alphaproteobacteria > Acetobacterales > Acetobacteraceae > CAIYPH01. Next base: position 6,467 of record CANFKS010000075.1, read on the forward strand.
CCGGCTCGAGGCGATGCTGCACGCCCGTGCACCTCCCGCCGTTTGACACCTGCTGAAACCCGGTGCTCAGTCGCCGCATCAACCAGCAAAAGGGGAGGGATTATGCGTCTCGAAGGAAAAATCGCCGTTATCATCGGCGCCGGCCAAGGGCCGGGTGAAGGCATGGGCAATGGCCGCGCCACCGCGCTGCGCTTCGCCCAGGAAGGTGCGACGGTCCTGTGTGTCGATCGTGATCTCGAATCGGCCGAGCAAACCGCCGGCATGATCGCCGCCGCCGGCGGCCGCGCCACTGCCTTCGCCGCTGATGTGACGATCGAGTCGACCCTCGCCGCCTGCATCGCCGATGCGCTCGAACGCTGGGGCCGGATCGACGTGCTGCACTACAATGTCGGCGTCTCCATCGCCGGCGGCGATGCCTCGCCCACCGAAATCACCGAGGACGCCTTCGACCGCATCCACAACATCAACCTGCGCGGCCTCGTCATGGCGGTGAAGCACGTCCTGCCCGCCATGCGCGCGCAAGGCTCGGGCGTCATTCTCGGCATCTCCTCGGCCGCCGCCTGGCACAATTACCCCTACGTCGCGTACAAGGCGACCAAGGCCGCGATGATCGCCTATCTCCAACAGGTCGCCATCCAGAACGCCCGCTACGGCATCCGCGCCAACATCATCCTCCCCGGCCTGATGGACACGCCCATGGCGGTCGACACCCGCGCGCGCGCCACCAACCGCTCGCGCGCCGAAGTCGCCGCCGAACGCGACGCCAAGGTCCCCCTGCGCGGCAAAATGGGCACCGCATGGGATGTTGCCAACGCCGCTTTGTTCCTCGCCTCCGATGAAGCCAATTTCATCACCGGCGTCGCCCTCCCGGTCGATGGCGGCACCGTCATCAACGTGGTCTGACCCCGGCGCCGTCTTCGGCGTCCGGCCCCCGGCGCCGTCTTCGGCGTCCGGCCCCCGGCGCCGTCTTCGGCGTCCGGCCCCCGGCGCCGCGAAGCTTTAGTCAAAAGTTCATATTATGTTCTTGCATAAAGAGATTAACGAACATATAACGAACAAAAGGTTAATGCCCCCGCCGCCATTCCTTGCGCGCCCGTCACCCGGTGTGACAGACTCGCAAGATATGGGGCAGAGTCGCTGATGCCTCGCACGCCGAACCCAGGAGACGGGACCCGTATGGAAAAGACCAAGGCTCAGGAGAACAAGGCGCTCGACGCCGCGATGGCGCAGATCGAGCGCGCCTTCGGCAAAGGCTCCATCATGCGGATGGGCGCGCGCAGCGGGGATGAAACGGTCGAGGTCATCTCCTCCGGCTCCCTCGGGCTTGACCTGGCACTCGGCATCGGCGGCTTCCCCAAAGGCCGCATCATCGAGATCTACGGCCCGGAAAGCTCCGGCAAAACCACCGTCGCCCTGCACGCCATCGCCGAAGCCCAGAAAAAAGGCGGCACCTGCGCCTTCATCGACGCCGAACACGCGCTTGACCCGATCTACGCCCGCAAACTCGGCGTCGATGTCGACAACCTGCTGATCAGCCAGCCCGACGCCGGCGAACAAGCCCTCGAAATCGCCGACACCCTGGTGCGCTCGGGCGCCATCGATGTCCTCGTCGTCGACTCGGTCGCCGCCCTCGTGCCGCGTGCCGAACTCGAAGGCGAAATGGGCGACAGCCATATGGGCCTGCATGCCCGCCTGATGAGCCAGGCGCTCCGCAAAATCACCGGCTCGGTCTCGCGCTCCAACACGTTGCTGATTTTCATCAACCAGATCCGCCTGAAAATCGGCGTCATGTTCGGCAACCCCGAAACCACCACAGGCGGCAACGCGCTCAAATTCTACGCCTCGCTCCGCCTCGAAATCCGCCGCACCGGCTCGATCAAGGACCGCGACGAAGTCGTCGGCAACCAGACCCGCGTCAAAGTCGTCAAAAACAAACTCGCCCCCCCGTTCCGCCAGGTCGAATTCGACATCATGTTCGGCGAAGGCATCAGCAAAGTCGGCGAACTCGTCGATCTCGGCGTCAAGGCCGGCATCGTCGAGAAATCCGGCTCCTGGTTCTCCTATGACAGCCAGCGCATCGGTCAGGGCCGCGAAAACGCCAAGCAGTTCCTGCGCGACCACAAGGACGTCATGGAATCGATCGAAAAAAAGATCCGCGGCCAGTCCGGCCAGATCGCCGCCGCCATGCTGGCCGAACCCGAAGCCGAGGAAGCAGAGACTGCGGAGTGATCGCAGTCCCCCCTTGCCTTTGACGATCTCGAACCGGTCATGGCGGCGGCAAAGACATGCCGCCGCCATGACGCTCGGCTCCCGCACACCATCTCCGCCCCGCCGTCGCCGCCCGGTATGCACTGACCGATGACCAAGCCACCCTACTACACCGGCCCCGCCTCCGATCATTTCGACGGCACGCGCTTCTTCCTGCCCGGCCAGCCCGCCGCCACCGCCAAAGGCAGCCTGCTCACCATCGCCAAGCTGCGCTTCTCCGGCCAACGCGCCCGCTGGCCGAAACACGCCCCGAGCCCCCACGCCGGCGCCAAACCCCCCGCTCGCGTCCCCGGCCTGCGCATCACTCTCGTCGGCCATGCCAGCTTCCTCATCCAGATCGCCGGCCGCAATCTGTTGATCGACCCGGTCTGGTCCACCCGCGCCTCGCCCACCCAATGGCTCGGCCCCAAACGCGCCAATCCCCCCGGCATCGCAGTGTCCGACCTGCCGCCGATCGACGCCGTGCTCATCACCCACAACCACTACGACCACATGGATCTCGCCACCATCGGCACGCTCTGGCGCGCCCACCAGCCCCCCATCATCGCCCCGCTCGGCAACGACACCATCCTGCGCGCCCGCCACCCAACCCTGCCCGTCACCGTGCTCGACTGGCACGACCGCCACACCATCGCGCCCGGCCTCGCCATCACCCTGCTGCCCTCGCAACACTGGTCCGCCCGCGGCCTCAATGACCGCCGCATGGCTCTTTGGGGCTCCTTCCTCATCCAAACCCCCGGCCATTCCGTGCTCCACATCGGCGATACCGCCTATGGCGACGGCGCCGTCTTCCACGCCATCCGCCAACGCTACGGCGCCCCCGATCTCGCCATCATCCCGATCGGCGCCTACGAGCCGCGCTGGTTCATGAAAGCCGCCCACATCAATCCCGAGGAAGCCGTCCAGGTCATGCTCGACCTCGCCGCCCCCCAGGCCCTCGGCCATCACTGGGGCACGTTCCAACTGACGGACGAGCCAATCGACGCGCCCCCCCAACACCTCGCCACCGCGCTCGCCGCCCGCGCCATCCCCCCCGACCGCTTCCTCCCCCTGCACCCCGGCCAAGTCTGGATGCCATAAGGCCGATCTGTGCTAGAGTAGCCCTGTCTCACCGCAGCCAAGGAGCCGCCGTCCGCATGATCATCCGCCGCATCATCCTGCGCCGCGTCCTGTCCGCGGGCCTCGCCGGTCTCGCAGCCCTCGCGGCCCGTCCCGCCCAGGCCCAGACCACCCCCCAGACCACCGCGCAGCCTGAACTCCCCAAGGAAAAACTCGTCATCGTCACGCGCGACGGCACGCGCCACACCTTCACCGTCGAAATGGCCCTCACCGCGGACCAGCAGACCATCGGCCTGATGTTCCGCCCCAGCGTCGCCCCCGACGGCGGCATGCTGTTCGACTGGCAAACCCCGCGCCGCTCGCAGATGTGGATGCGCAACACCATCAGTTCGCTCGACATGCTCTTCATCAACGCCGACGGCACCATCCGCGTCATCGCCGAACGCACCGTCCCGCAGTCGCTCGCCACCATCGACAGCCTTGGCCCCGTCCGCGCCACCCTCGAAGTCGCCGCCGGCACCGCCGAGCGCCTCAACATCCGCGTCGGCGATAAGATTTTGCAACGTATCTTCGATAACGCAGGCTGACACTTGCTTTAAGTGCGCCGGGCCCATAGGGTCCGCCGCAATCGGGGCGTGGCGCAGCCTGGTAGCGCGCGTGTTTTGGGTACACGAGGCCGCCGGTTCGAGTCCGGCCGCCCCGACCATGACGAAAAGGATGTAGGACCATGGCCGCCAAGGCACGCATTTTTCAGCAACCTAAAAACGCCATGCAATCCGGCCAGGCCGGCACGCAGGAATGGATACTCGAATTCGAGCAGTCCGAAGCCCGCAAGGCCGACCCCCTGATGGGCTGGAGCGGCAGCGCCGACACCCAGGCCCAAGTGCGCCTCAAATTCGACAGCCGCGATGACGCGGTGGCCTACGCCGAACGCAACCACCTCGCCTACTCCACCGAACTCCCCCAGGCCCGCCGCATCCGCCCCAAGGCCTACGCCGACAACTTCAAAAACAACCGCCCCGAGAACTGGACGCACTAACCGAGCCCGTATCCTGCGTGGGCGATGCGAGACTCACCTGCATAAGGCGCACGCAAGCGGTCGCTTTTTTGAAAAAAAGCTCCGCAAAAAACTTCACCCCCCTTGTACCGTCGCGGTCCGGCAAGAGCCTGATGGTTTTTGGTGGAGCCAAAGCGCTCCAGAGCACCGCGAAGCCCAAAACCCTTATCAGATAAAAGTTTTTTGCTTCTTTTTTTCAAAAAAGAAGCCCTTCCTTCCTTCGCCGCACCCCATCCCCAATTCCCCTTGCGCCGGTTTTTTTCCTATCATAAAACCGCTGCATGGAAGCATATATAACCCCGCCGGACCCGAACTGCCCCGCTGATCCGTTTGCCAGGCTTCTGGCGGCGATTCTGGCGTGGTTGCGTGCCCTGCTCGCGGAGCACCAGGCGGGCCTGCTTCCTCCCACCCCCACGCGCCGTTCTTTCAAGCGGAAAACCGGAAAAATAGCGATCCAGACCCCGCGCAGCCGCGCCGCATTCATCCTCGCCCGCGGCCCCATGCCGGCGTGCCCGCGCGCCGCAACCCCGCGCGACATGACGATGGGCCTGCCGCGCCCGCGCCTCGTCGCCCCATCCTGATTGTCAAAAATAAAGACAAGCCCACCCAGCGCGCCGCCTTGCAGCAGGGCAGCGCGAACGCATCCGCGCGCCCCCGCTGCGAACCGGAACGGACATGGTTTTTTGCTTCATGTTTTCAAAAACGCAGCACGTGCCGTCCTACTCCATCGCATCGAGCGGCCAGATCGGCCGCCGCGTCTTCTTGTAGGGCATCGTCTTGAGGATCATCGACCCGAGCCCATTGCCATCCACCGTGATCACCTCCCGCGCCAGCGGTTCGAAGGCTGCGCGGAAATGGTGATTGGACTTCACCGCCACCGTATCCTTGCGCGTCGGATCGCAGCCCAGCGACGTCAACTGCGCCGTATCCACGGCCTGCCCGTTGTTGGTGATCAGCGCGATCTCGATCCCCCCCACCCGGATCAGCGCCGACGGCCCGTAATCCCGCCACACCCCGCCGCCCATCGGCCCGAAGGTCTGGAATGTCCCATCCGTGAGGCTGATCACCGAGGCCACCACCTCCAGCGGCCCGCCGCCGGCCTTCGGGTCATGCTTGCCCCCGATCGTGAGCGGCCCGCTGTTCCCCACCCCGAGCGCGATCGCATCCTGCACTGCCGCGGGATCGAAAATCGCATAGAACGCCGTATTGCGCAGATCGGCCGCGATCATCGCCCGCAACAGATCCGTCGAGTCGCCATAATGCCCGCTGCCCGGGTTATCCGTCACATCGGCCATCACCAGCGGCCGCTCGTGCTGGCCCTCGCCTGCCTTGCAATAGCGCAGCGCCTCCTCGATCGAGCGATTCGTCACGCTGAGATAGTCCCGCGTCTGCCACGCATAATCCATGAATTCCTCGGCAATCGCCTGGCCGGCCGGATCAGCCCCATCGGTCGTCACCGTCACGGAGGGTCCGATGTCGCGGATATCCGCCGCCGTGAACCCCGAGCACACGCTCACCGCCAACGCCCGCCCCGCCTGTTCCAGCGCCGCGCCCCGCTCGATCAACTCCCGCATCGGCCCGATCTGCGTCCGCCCGCCGTTCAGGCCGCGCAACATCGGCCGCTTGGCGATCACGGTGCGCGGATGGATTTCTCCCAGCATCGCCCGCTGCAACAAATCCGCCCCCTGCCAGGCCCGCTCGTAGTAGTCGACATGCGGGTACGTCCGCACCGCAATCAGCGCATTCGCACAGGCCGCCATCTGCTCGGTGATGTTGCCGTGCAGATCGAGCGTGACAACGATCGGCACATCCGGCCCCACCTTGGCGCGCAACCGCCGCAGGATTTCTCCCTCGCCGTCCTCGTAGCCTTCCGCCACCATCGCGCCGTGCAGATGCAGCAACGCCCCGTCGACCCCGCCATCGGCGCCTTCGAGCAGCAGCCCCACCAGGGTCTCGAACGTCTCGGCCGTCACCATGCCGGACGGATTGGCCGACGCCGCCACCGGATGGCGCAAGGTCCAGCCATACTTGTCCGCCGCCTCGAATGTCGCGCCGAATTCCGAGCGGGTGCCGCGGCGCTGCTCGGGAATTTCGTTGGCGGTCAGAAAGGTCCGCCGCCGGAAATGCGCCATCGTGGTCGGCACCACGCTGAATGTGTTCGTCTCATGGGCGATCTCGCCCGTCAGTACCCGAAATCCCATCCGCCGCACTCCCCGTCGCGTGTTCTGTCACGTGTTTTGTCGCGTGTTCCGGCCAGGTTCGCAACGCTTCGCGCCCTGCCTCGCTCAGAGCGTAGACTCCCTTCTGCGTCCGTTCAAACCAGCCATAGACATTGCGCAGCAACATCACCCCCGCCTCCGGCACGGCGGCCTTCAAATCGCGCGGCCGCCGCGGCCCCTCGGCCAGCATCGCCGCCAATCCCAGCGCCTGCTGGCGATACGCCGTCATCCGCGCCCCCCGCGCATGGCCGCCCGCCATGGGGTCGCCGCGGCGGCGATGAAACTCGCGCAGGATCATCCGCCGCCGCGGCACGTTGCGCCGCGGCTCGTACGGCCCCGGATCGGCCAACACCTCAACCTTCCCGGTCCGCACCGTCACCGCGAGCAGCCCCAGCCCGAGCAGCCGGCACAATTGGTGCGCCCGCCGGTCCCGGTCCCGCCCCCGCTTCGTCGCCGGCACCGCAAGCCATACCTCATCGGCACAGCGCATCCGCTCGACAGCCTGCAACACGAGTTCGAAATTGAGCCCCAGTTTCAACTCGGCGATCACCAGCAGCGGCGGCTCCCCCTCGCGCAGCGCCACCACATCGGCGCCGACGATCTCGCCTTTCACGGTGAAGCCGAGACCCTCCAGAAACCGCTTGACGGGGGCGTAGAGTGCCGTTTCGCTCAGCTTTTGCCGCCTTCAGCCGCCTCGTGCTGCGCCTCGCAGGCCCGCATCACCTCCTGGCCCACCATGTTCCAGGTGTTGATCCCCCCCACCATGATCACCTGCACCAGGCCCTCGGCCAGTTCGGGCAATGTGAGCCCGAGCTTCATCGCATTGCCCGCATGGCTCAACGCCCCCTTGGCATCGCCGCGCAGCACGTCGAGCAGGACGTAGATGAATTCCTTGGTCTTGAGGTCGAGCCCGCCCTCGGCGCTCGAATCCTTCATCAGCGTGCTGCGGATCAGCCCATACCCCGCGAACGCCGCCGGCGCGTGCTTGGCCAGCAACTGGAACGAGTCGGGCACGCGGCCATTGGTCGCGGTGAAATTGGCAATGCCGGCCTCGGTGGCCAGCTTCAAAAGATCGGTCATCATGCCATCCATGGGGGCGTCGGCAGCCCCTTGCTGCGGAGAAACTCCGGATTGAACAATTTCGACTGGTAGCGCGCCCCGCCATCGCAAAGCACGGTCACGATCGTATGCCCCGGCCCCATCTCGCGCGCCACCCGGATCGCGGCCGCCACGTTGATTCCGGCCGAACCGCCGATCGACAGCCCCTCATGGATCTGCAGATCGAACACCTGCTCCAGCGCCTCCGAATCCGCAATCCGCACCGCATCGTCGATCGGTACATCCTCGAGGTTCCCCGGCACCCGGCCTTGCCCGATCCCCTCGGTGATCGAACTGCCCGCCACCGTCAGGTCATTGGTCTTCACCCAGCCGTAAAGGCAGGAACCCTCGGGGTCCGCCAGCACGATCCGCACGGCGGGATTGCGCGCCTTCAACGCGAGCGCCACCCCGGCCAATGTCCCCCCGGTGCCGCACGCACAGGTGAACGCATCCACCCCGCCGGCGGTCTGGTGCCAGATCTCGGGCCCGGTCGTCGTCCGGTGGCCCTCCCGGTTTGCCAAATTGTCGAACTGGTTGGCCCATACCGCCCCCATCTCTTCGGCCAATCGGCGGGAGACATGCACGTAGTTGCCGGGGTCCTTGAACGGCTTGGCCGGCACCAGCCGCAAATCAGCGCCGATCATCCGCAGAAAGTCGATCTTCTCCCGGCTTTGCGTCTCCGGCATGACGATCACGCTGCGATAGCCGCGCGCATTGCCCACCAAGGTCAGCCCGATCCCGGTATTGCCCGCCGTGCCTTCAACCACCGTGCCGCCCGGCTTCAACAGCCCGCGCGCCTCGGCGTCGGCGATGATTGCGAGCCCCGCACGGTCTTTCACCGACCCGCCGGGGTTCATGAACTCCGCCTTGCCCAGAATGGTGCAGCCCGTCGCCGCTGAGGCCCGGCGCAGCCGGATCAACGGCGTATTGCCGATCGCCGCCGCCAGATCGGCCGCAACCGGCGGTGGTACGCTCAGCATAGGTGTGTTTGGCATCGGTAAGACCCCTCCCGCGGGTTCCGCCGGTTTGATACGCGCATCCACCGGCTTGAACCGCGCGGCGCGCCGTGCGATTGCCGGAGATATAGTCTTATGCACTCATCATGGGGTCTCAACGCATGGTCGACAACATCCACCCGCGTGACGCCTGGGCGGCACTGCGCTCTGACGACAAGGCCCAGCTCGTCGATGTCCGTACCGATGCCGAATGGGCCTATGTCGGCCTCGCCGATCTGGCCGCTGCCGGCAAGCAGCCCGTGCTGATCCCCTGGCAGATCTTCCCCACGATGCAGGTCAACGAGGCGTTCGTCGCGCAGATCAAGGCTGCCGGCTTTACGGCGGAGCACCACATCTATTTCCTCTGCCGCAGCGGCGTGCGCAGCCTCGCCGCGGCCCAGGCTTGCGTTGACGCGGGCTTCCCCCACAGCTTCAACGTGGCCGACGGCTTCGAAGGCCCGCCCGATGACGCCGGCCATCGCGGCCAGCGCGCCGGCTGGAAAGCCGACGGCCTGCCCTGGCGGCAGCGCTAGAGCGGGGCAATCATCGAACACGACGCCGGCTGAAGCGCCTACCCGCGCCCGGCGATCGCCCGGTTCTCGAGCCGGCTCAACAGCCGCACCACCGGCCATAACAGCAGGAAATACACAACGGCCGCAGCGACGATAGGTGTGGGGTTATACGTCAGGCTCTGCGCCTGGCGCGCCTGGAACAGCAATTCCGGCAACGCCACCACCGAGGCGAGCGAGGTCAGCTTCACCACCTCCAGCGTGTTGGACAGCAGATCCGGCATCACCGCGCGGACCGCCTGCGGCAGCACCACCCAAACCAGGGCCTGCCCGCGCGACAACCCCGTGCTCCGCGCTGCTTCCACCTGCCCCTGTGCCACACTCTCGATCCCGGCCCGCAGCACCTCGCCGTAATACGCCCCCGTATTGAGGAAAAACGCGATTCCCACGCAGGTGAACCCGCCCAGTTCGAGCCCCGCGAACGGCAAGCCCGCATAGAGAAAAATCAACAACACCAGCGGCGGAAACGCCCGGAAAAAATCGACCCACGCAATCAGCGGCCAGCGTATCCAAGGATTGCGCAGCGTCGAGAGCAATGCCAGCAGCATCCCCCCGCCCAGCCCAAGCGGCACCACCAGCAGCGACAGCAACAGCGTATTGCCCAGGCCCGCCAAGATGATCGGCCACGCCTGCGCCAAAATCCCGATATTGAAAAACGTCTCGATCATGCCGTTACCGCCGCCACGCGAACCGGGTCTCCACCCATCGCCCGAACGCCACCACCGGGATGAACAACACGAGATAGGCCGCGGCCCCCAGTGTCAACGGCGAGGGGTTGTAGCTGTTCGACACCGCCGATGACGCCTGCCCCAGAATCTCCGTCACCGCCACCACCGAGCCCAGCGCGGTGCCCTTGGTGATCGCGATCGTCCGGTTGGTCAGCGGCGGAATGGTGATGCGCAGCGCCTGCGGCAGCACCACCCATAACAGCGTCTGCCCGAAGCCGAGCCCGGTCGAGCGCGCCGCCTCCCACTGCCCCTTCGCGACCGCCGTCAACCCTGCCCAGAAGATCTCCTCGGAGAACGCCATCAGCACCAGCGACAGGCTCACCCATGTGGAGACAAACCCCGACGGCACGATATCCAGGCTCGGCAATCCGAAATAGATCAGCACGATGATCACCAGCGGCGGCAGCGCCCGGAACAGATCGACCACCAGCACGATCCCCCAGTTCACCACCCGCCACCCCAGGCTGCGCAGCAGTGCCAGGGCCAGCCCCGCGACCAGCCCCGTGACCACCACGGATGCCGCGAGCCCGATCGTGACCCACAGCCCGTCCACGATATCCGGCCAATATCGCGCCATCACCTTCGCGTTGAAGAAGGTCTCGATGAAGCGGTCCCAATTGCCCATCAGTGCCGCTGGATCTGGCTGATGAACGCCTGCGTCCGCGCCTGCGACGGCGTCTCGAAGATCTCCGCCGGCCGCCCCTGCTCGACGATCATCCCATCGTCCATGAACACCACCCGGTCCGCCGCCGCCCGCGCGAACCCCATTTCGTGGCTCACCACCACCATCGTCATCCCGCTCTCGCGCAACGCGCGCATCACCGCCAGCACGCTGCCCACCAGTTCCGGATCCAGGGCCGAGGTCGGCTCATCGAACAGCATCACCCGCGGCTCAAGCGCGATTGCCCGCGCGATTGCCACCCGCTGCTGCTGCCCGCCCGACAATTGGCCAGGCCGATGCCCCGCCCGATCCGCAAGCCCGACCCGCTCCAGCGCCGCCATCCCCGCCGCATCCGCCGCGGCCCGGCTCTTGCCCGCCATCTTGCGCAACGCCAGCGTCACATTCCCCAGCGCCGTCATGTGCGGATAAAGATTGAACGACTGGAACACCATGCCGATCCGCTGCCGGGCATGGTTCAAATCCGTTCGCCGATCCAGCAGATCGATGCCATCCACCACCACGCTGCCCGATTCCGGCGTTTCCAGCCGGTTCAGACAGCGCAACAATGTCGATTTGCCCGATCCCGACGGGCCGATGATGAACACCAGCTCGCGCTCCGCGACCTGCAGATCGACGCCCTTCAAGACATGAAGGGCGCCGAAATGCTTGTGCAGCGCCGTCGCCCGAACAATGGGCTCGGCCATGATCAGCCGCAGCTCAACGCATGCGGGGTCGGATCATAGCCCGGCATCCCCGGCACGCCGTAGCCCGGCGTGATCGCGTTTTCCAGGTCATCGGCCGCCGGCGCCACGCCGAACCATTTCTCCGACAATTTGGCGATCGTGCCGTCCTTCTTCATGCAGTCCAGCACATCCTGCATCTGATTGCGCAGCGCCACGCTGTCCTTGCGGAAGGGGGCTGCCCAATGTGCCTTGCTCTCGTTCAGCACGAGATCGGCCACCAGTTGGGCATTCTTCGACGCGGTGTATTTGATCACCGTATTGCCCCCGAGCGTCGCATAGGCCCGGCCCGACAACACCGCCTGAGTCGCATCGGGCTGCGTGTCATACACTTGCACCGCAAAGCCGATCTTTTCGCCCATCTGCTTGGACAGCGTCTCATACGGGGTGCCCTTGTTCACCGACACCGTCTTGCCCTTCAAATCCTCCCAGGACTTGATCGGCGCCGAGCCTTTCTTGATGCCGAACTGGAATGCCGTCCACAAATAGCCCGATGTGAACAGCATGTTCTCCGCCCGCTCTTTCGTCACCGTCGTCGGGGCCGCGATAAAATCATAGCGCGCCGACATCAGCCCCGGAATCAGCCCCGAAAAACTGGTGCTCTCGATCGTGATCTCCCGCTTCATGCGCTTCGCGGCCTCGGTGAACAAATCGATATTGAACCCCTCCATGCCCCCGCCGAGTTTGGGCATCGAATGTGGTGCGAACGTCCCGTCAACGCCGGTCCGAAGCGGCTGGGCCATGGCGGCAGCCGGAATCAACAGCGCAACCGTGAGCGCAAGATGGCGAAAATTCATTTTTTGGAACCCCGGGTTTCGTAGGAGCATCAACGATGACGCGCCTGTGCCGCCTCTGCAAGCGGCCAGGACGCAAAAAACGCCAGGGTGGAATCGTGCGGAACGATGTGTATAATGAAATTAGCACATAAAATAATCGTGCATTAAGTTCCCAAGGAGCCTGCCATGTCCGGCCACAAACCTCTCGTCTTCGATCGCCCCCTGCGCGGGCGCATCTATGACAGCATCGCCGAAACCATCGGCAACACGCCTCTGGTCCGCATTCCGCAGATCTGCGCCGACGAGGGCGTCACCGCCGATATCTGTCTCAAACTCGAATTCTTCAACCCGATTGCCTCGATCAAGGACCGCATCGGCGTCAATATGATCATCGCCTTGGAGGAGCAGGGCCGCATCGCCCCGGGTGCGACCATCATCGAGCCGACCTCGGGCAACACCGGCATCGGCCTCGCCTTCGTCTGCGCGGCCCGCGGCTACAAGCTCATCCTCACCATGCCCGAAAGCGTGTCCATCGAGCGGCGCAAGATGCTGGCCTTCCTCGGCGCCGAACTGGTGCTCACGCCGCGCGAAAAAGGCATGAACGGCGCGGTGGCCAAGGCCAACGAACTCGTCGCTGCCACGCCGGGCGCGGTCAAACCGGATCAGTTCGGCAACCCCGACAACCCCGCCATTCATCGCCGCACCACGGCCGAGGAAATCTGGTACGACACCGCCGGCGAAGTCGACGGCATCATCAGCGGCATCGGCACCGGCGGCACCCTGACCGGCATCGGCCAGGCCCTCAAATCGCGCCGGCCCGGCCTCAAGATGTTCGCCGTCGAGCCCGAAGCCAGCCCCGTCCTGTCCGGGGGCAGCCCCGCGCCACACCCGCTCCAAGGCATCGGCGCCGGCTTCATCCCCGACGTGCTCGATCGCAGCCAGATCGACGAAATCGTCACCGTCACCAATGACGAAGCCTTTCACTGGTCGCGCACCCTGGCCCGCCGCGAAGGCATCCCGGCCGGTATCTCGTCGGGCGCGGCTCTGGCGGCCACTCTCAAAATCGCCAAACGGCCGGAGTTTGCGGGCAAGCGCCTGGTGACGATCATTCCCTCGTTTGCAGAACGCTATATTACGACGGCTTTGTTTGATGGGATCGGTTGAGGCAGGGAAGGGGAGGAAGCGCTTCTTTTTTTGAAAAAAAAGAAGCAAA
>CANFKS010000076.1 GCA_947447625.1 Rhodospirillales bacterium
ATTCGCTGCTGATGGGCTTCGGGCTCGATGACGACCAGGTGCATTCGCCCAACGAGAAATTCGAGGTGCGCTCCTTCCGCCAGGGGCTGCGCAGCCATGCACGGCTGCTCGGCCGGCTCGGCGGGGCGTGACAGCCCATGTAGCCCAGCCGGCGGAGCCGGTTTGCCTCACCCAGCCGGCGGAGCCGATTTGCCTCACCCAGCCGGAGGGGCCGGTTTGCCTCGCCCAGCCGGGGGGGCCGATCCGGCTCGCCCGGCGGATGGCCCGCGTGCAGCCTTCGGCCGTCCGCGACTTGCTGCGCCTCGGGGCGGATCCGACGGTGACCTCGTTTGGTGGGGGCTACCCCGATGCGGGGCTGTTTCCGCTGGCGGGGCTGGCGGAGATCTACCGCGAGGCGATCGCCGAGAGCGGGCGGGAGACGCTGCAATATTCGGTGCCGGAGGGGATCAGTCGGCTGCGCGAGCAGGTTGCGGCCCGGATGGCGCAGGACGGCATGCCGACAGCGCCCGATGAGGTGCTGATCCTTCAGGGCGGGCAGCAGGGGCTCGATCTGGCAGGGCGCATGCTGATCGACCCGGGCGATATCGTGATCACGGAGAACCCGACCTTCCTTGGCGCGCTGCTCGCGTTCGACCCCAACGAACCGCGCTATCTCGGCATCGATATGGATGGCGAGGGGATGGATATGGCGGCGCTCGAGGCGGCGCTGGTGGCCAATCCAACAGCGCGGGTGCTGTATACGGTGCCCGATTTCCACAATCCCGCCGGCGTGACGATGAGCCTTGCGCGGCGCCAGCGGCTGATGGAGCTGGCCAACCGGCATGACCTCGTGGTGCTGGAGGACGCGCCGTATCGGGCGCTGCGCTATGAGGGCGTGGCACCGCCGACCTTGCGCAGCATGGACACCGAGGGGCGGGTGATCCATTTCGGCAGTTTTTCGAAGATCCTGGTGCCGGGGATGCGGCTCGGCTGGGCGGTTGGCGCGCCGGCGCTGATCGAGCGGCTCGGGTTGCTGAAACTGGCGGCGGATACGCAGTCCAGCACGATCAACATGGTGGCGGCGTCCCGGTTCCTCGACCGGTTCGACATCGATGCCCATATCGTGACGATCCGCGACGCCTATCGGCACAAGCGCGATGTGATGCTCGCGGCGCTGCGGCGGCATTTTCCGCAGGATATCGGCTTCACCGAGCCGGCGGGGGGGATGTTCACCTGGCTGACGTTCCCCGAGGGGTTCGACGCCGCGGCGTTCATGCGCGACCACGCTTTGCCGGAGGCGCGGGTGGCTTATGTGCCGGGGGCGACGTTTTTTCCGGTGGAGCAGCGGTCGAACCATGCGCGGCTGAGTTTTACCACCAATTCCGACGCCGATATCGAGCGCGGGATCGCGGCGTTGGGCGTGCTGTTGCGCGCGCGGCGATAGCGCGGCGGTAGCGCTATGACTGCGCGGCGCGGCGGTTTCAGGGGGATCTGAATACGCATCTGGTGCTGGTCAGACGCGCCGGCTTGGCGGAGACTTGCGGCGGAAACTTCAGGAAACACAGACGCATGGCCCAGGATCTGATCCTTGCTCTCGACCAGGGTACCACCTCAACCCGGGCCATCGCCTTTACAGCACCCGATCTGGTGGTGTGTGCCACCGCACGGCGCGATCTGGCGCAGCATTTTCCCGCCAGCGGCTGGGTGGAGCATGACGCGCACGAGATTTACGCCCACAGCACGGCGGTGCTGCGCGAGGCGCTGGCGGCGGCCGGCGGCGATGTGTCGCGGGTGGCGGCGATCGGCATCACCAACCAGCGCGAAACCACCGTCATATGGCGCCGGGATACCGGGCAGCCGATCCACAACGCCATCGTCTGGCAGGACCGTCGCACCGCGGCGCACTGCGCGGCCTTGCGCGACGCCGGGCACGAGGCGCTGGTGTCGGCACGGACCGGGCTGCTGGTCGATCCCTATTTCTGTGCCACCAAGATCGCCTGGCTGCTTGACACGGTGCCCGGCGCGCGGGCTGCGGCAGAGGCGGGCGAACTGGCCTTTGGCACAGTGGACACCTGGCTGCTGTGGAACCTGACCGGCGGGCGGGTGCACGCGACCGACGCCACCAACGCCAGCCGCACGATGATCTATGACATCCATCGCGGTTGCTGGGATGCCGATCTGCTCGCGCTGTTCAACATCCCGGCTTCCGTGTTGCCCGAGGTGCGCGACAGTGCCGGCGATTTCGGCATGACGGAGGCACATATCCTCGGCGCGCCGGTGCCGATCCGCGGCGTGGCGGGTGACCAGCAGGCCGCAAGTGTCGGACAGGCCTGCTTCCACCCCGGCATGGTGAAGTCGACCTACGGGACCGGCTGTTTCATGCTGCTCAACACCGGCACGACCGCAATCGCCTCGACCACGAGGCTGCTGACCACGGTGGCGCTGCGTCTCGATGGGCGGACGACCTATGCCTTGGAGGGGGCGATCTTTGTGGCGGGTGCGGCGGTGCAATGGCTGCGCGACGGGCTGGGCGTGATCGAGGACGCAGCGCAGAGCGGCGCGATGGCAGCTGCGGCTGATCCGGCGCAGGACGTGTATCTGGTGCCTGGCTTCGTCGGCCTCGGCGCGCCGTGGTGGGATGCCGAGGCGCGCGGCGCGATGTTTGGGCTCACCCGGGCGACCGGGCCGCGCGAACTCGCCCGCGCCGCCCTCGAAAGCGTTGCATACCAAACCCGGGATCTCGTGGAGGCCATGCGGAGCGACTGGGCGGGCGAGGCACAGACCGTGCTGCGCGTCGATGGCGGCATGGTGGCCAGCGACTGGACGATGCAGTTCCTGGCGGACCAACTCGGCGCCCCCGTCGATCGCCCGCATGTTTTGGAAACCACGGCGCTGGGGGCCGCGTATCTGGCGGGCTACGCTGCCGGCGTGTGCCCCGATCCGGCGCAGTTCGGCGCAACCTGGGCGCTGGAGCGGCGCTTCACACCCACGATGGACGAGGCGAGCCGGGCGCGCAAATACGCCGGCTGGCGCAATGCGGTGAAGCGCATATTGCGCTGAAGCCCGGTTCAGGTTTTGGCGATTCCGCCAGAAATCATCAGGCTCTCATCGGCGGGCTCCGCGCGCGCGGCCACGCCGAGACGCTTGAGAAGGCTGTCGAGCCGCGTGAGGTCGCGCCCGGTGATGCCGCGCATGGCATCGGCGATATCGGCCGCATGGCGTGGGAAGACGTCTTCGATCAGCCCACGCCCGGCGTCGGTCAGTTCGATCTGCACGGCGCGGCGGTCCGTTGGGCTGCGGGCACGGCGCACCAGGCCGCGGGCTTCGAGCTTGTCGACCACGTCGGTCATGTTGCCGGCACTGGTCAGTACGAGCCGGCCTAAAGCGCGCTGGCTGAGCGGGCCCTTGTGCAGCACGGCTTCGAGCACGCCGAGTTGGGTCGGCGTCAGGCCGACGGCGGCGAGGCGCGGTTCGATGCGGGCGAGCACGGCGCGGCTCGCCCGCATCAGCTTTACATAGGCGCGCACGGCGGCCGCGATGGCCGGGTCGGTGACGCCAAAGATCATCACCGGTTCATGATCACCGGTTCATGATCACGGGCAGGGCAGATTTTTCCAGCACCACGCGGGTGACGCCGCCGAGGATCAACTGGCGCAGGCGGGAGTGCGAATAGGCGCCCATGCACAGCAGGTCGGCGCCGAATTCGCGGGCTGCCTTGAGCAAGCCGCCACCGACGCTGCGTTCGGAGGGTTGGAACGTGGCGATTTCGGCGCGCAACCCGTGCAGCGCGAGATAGTCGCCGAGGTCGTGCGCATCGGGGCCGCGCCGCTGGTAGCCCTCGGCGGTCAGGACGCGGATGGCATCGGCGCGCTGGAGCCACGGCATGGCCGCGACCACGCCCGAGGCTGATTCGGCAGTGCCGTTCCAGGCGATACAGACGCGGGTTCCGATGGTCTGGGGCGGTGTCTGCGGCGCCACCATCACCGGGCGGCCGCTGTCGAACAGCACGGCGTGCAGGGCGTCAGACGAGGAGACGTCCTCGTCGGCGGAGGGGTGCGGGACAATGGTGAGGTCGGACAGCCGGGCCTGCTGTGCCACGATATCCTCCTCCCGCCCGGTGACGGCGGCGAAACTGGCGGTGGCGTGGCTGCCGCCAAAGCGCGGTTCGGCGAGCGAAACCTCATGCTGGGCGACGAAGCGGTCAAACATCCGATGGACCGCGGAGGCGCGATCGCCGCTCTCCTTTTCGGTTGCCGACATCATCTCCTCGATCATTGCACCCGACAGGCCCTCCCCGGCCAGGGGCGCGACATCGCGGCTGTCGAGGCGGACATGCAATGCCAGTACGTGGGCATTCCACAACCGGGCAACGGACAGCGCGGTGGCGAGTGCCGATTCCCCAGCGGCAGTGCCGGTCAGGGGCAGAAGCAGCTTGCGGATGGCCATGTTGGGTCTCCCTTGGAACGATTTCATTATACGGCATGGCTGATATGCGTTTCAAGCGATAGATTCAGACCGGATTGTTATGCCGCATGATAAGCGCGATCTGGGCTACGGGATCGTCGGCATTGCCGGCATGGATCAGGTGCCAGGCACCCTGGCCTGGATCGCCCTTGGCGGCCTGGCGCAGCACCGCCACATCGGCATCCGAGGCATCACCCACACGGCCGGCGACACGGGCTTCGAGTTCGGCCATCGGGGCGGAGAGCCAAAATCCGTGGAACGGCAGCGCGCCAGCAGCCGCCTCGATCGCGGCGCGCTGTTCGGCGGCGAAGAACATCCCATCGGCGATCACGCCATGACCGGCTGACGCGGCGGCGGCGGCGTGTCGTGCCAGTGTGGCGAAGACGGCGCGGCTGACTTCGGCGCGATAGGCGGCTTGGGGAAGCCTGTCCTCAGGGGATAGGCCGTTGATCAATTTTCGTATTTCGTCGCTGCGCAGGATCACCGCACCGGGCGCTGGGCCGAGTTCCGGGGCGAGGCGGCGGGCCAGGGTGGATTTGCCGGTGCCTTGCAGCCCCCCGATTGCGAGCACGGCGGGGGCTGTCGGAGCGAGATAGGCTTCGGCAGCAGCGAGGTAGCGCGCGGCCGCCGGGGGGTTATTGCTGCGGGCCGCGACATGGGCGCGGACCAGGGCGCGCATGGAGAGAAACACCGGCAGGCCGCGCAGCAGGCCGGTATCCGCGGTGCGGGCGATGATGCGGTTCATCACCCGGTTGGCGGCCGGCCGTCCGGCGCGCAGGTCGAGGTCCATCAGCAGGAAGGCGATGTCGTAGCCGGTGTCGAAGGTGGCCATCGCCTCGTTGAATTCGAGCGCGTCGAACGGCACCGGATTTCCCTGCCACAGGCAGAGATTGCCGAGGTGCAGGTCGCCGTGGATGCGACGCACGAAGCCGGCTTCCTCGCGCTCACGCAACCACGGGCCGAGCCGTGCGAGGCGGTGCTGCATGGCGACAACCCAGGCCTCGATCCGCGCTGGCGGCAGTCCGGCCGCCAGCGCGGAGGCGCGATTGCCTTGGGCGAGCCAGGCGAACCCCGCCGCCTGGTCCCGCGCGAGGGGGGGCAGGCGGGCGTGCATGGCGACGACGGTGTCGGCCATGCGGTCGAGCAGCGCGGGATCGAGGCCAATGGTGGCGGCGCGACGGTCGAGAAAATCCTCCGCCGGCACCGGGGCCATGCGCAGCACCCAGTCGATCACCGGACCCTCACCGCCCAGCACCGGGGCGGCGCCGGGCCGGCAGGTGACGGGGACGACATCGCGATACATCCCCGGCGCATGGGGCGCGTTCAGGTCCAACTCCCGCCGCGCGGTCCGTTCACGCTCGGCCAGCGGTGTGAAATCGAGGAACGGCAGGAGCACCGCCTTTCTCAGTTTCCAAACCGTGTCCGCGCCGACGAAGACCGCCGAGGTCGGGGTCTCGATCGGCGGTCCGCCCGCCAGACCGGCGAGCAGAGAAGCGGTGGCAGCCTGGCCCTCGGGGATCAGGGGAAGATCTTGCCCACGGTCCAGCCCGCGCCCTGGCGGGTGAACACGGTGCGGTCGTGCAGGCGGAACGGCATGTCCTGCCAGAATTCCATATAGCGCGGCACAATGCGGTAGCCGGACCAATGGGCCGGGCGGGGTATCGCATCGCCGGGGAACCTGTCCTCGAATTCCTTGACGCGGGCTTCCAGGATCGCGCGCTCGGCAAGCGGGCGGGACTGGATCGAGGCCCAGGCACCGAGGCGCGAAACCCGGGGGCGCGATGTGTAGTAAGCATCGGCCTCGGCGTCCGTCACATGCTCGACGCTGCCCTCGATGCGGATCTGGCGATGCAGCGACTTCCAGAAGAACAGCAGGGCGGCGCGCGGGTTTTCGCGGAGTTCGTCGCCTTTGCGGCTCTCCTTGTTGGTGTAGAAGACGAAACCCTTCTCGTCCCATTCCTTGAGCAGGACGATGCGGGCCGAAGGATGGCCTTCCTGGTTGGTGGTCGCGACCGTCATGGCGTTGGGATCGTTCGGCTCCGAGGCCTGCGCCTCGGCGAACCACTGGGCGAAAAAGGCGAAGGGATCGGTCGGGGACATGGTGCTGCTCCTGCTGCGTCGGCATTCAATTTGCGCCTGCCAGGGCGCATCGCCAAGCCGAACGACTGGTATTTTCCTGTGGTTGCTCATTCGTTCATGGAGAAGAATTTTAGAATCAACATCTTCTGGTTCGTTGTTGCTTGACGTGACCACGAATCGCGTGGGCATCGTCGGATCATGTCACGTCTTGACGACCATGAACCCCCGCCGCCACCATCGAGAATACGGCCCGTGAGGCCGCCTTTGGAGCTGACCGACACCGTGGATGTCGTGCGCGAACTGCCGCTTGATCAGATCATGCTCGGTGAGGCGGTGCGGATCATGCGCATGCTGCCGACTGGGTCGGTTGACTGCGTGTTCGCCGATCCGCCCTACAACCTCCAGTTGCGCGGCGAATTGCGTCGTCCCGATGACAGTCTGGTGGACGGGGTCGATGACGACTGGGACAAGTTTGACGATTTCGCGGCCTATGACGCCTTCACGCATGACTGGCTGAGCGAGGCGCGCCGGCTGCTGCGCAAGGACGGCACGATTTGGGTGATCGGCAGTTACCACAACATCTTCCGCATCGGCGCGATCATGCAGGAACTCGGCTTCTGGATCCTGAACGACATCATTTGGCGCAAGTCGAACCCGATGCCGAACTTCAAGGGTCGTCGCTTCACCAATGCGCACGAAACCATGATCTGGGCGGCGCGCGGCAAGGATTCGCGCTACAGGTTCAACTACCAGTCGATGAAGGCGCTGAACGACGATTTGCAGATGCGCTCGGACTGGTTGTTTCCGCTGTGCACCGGCGCCGAACGGCTGAAGAACGAGCACGGGCTGAAACTGCATCCGACACAGAAGCCGGAAGCCCTGCTGCATCGCGTGCTGCTCGCCTCGACCATGCAGGATGACATCGTGCTCGATCCCTTCCTGGGCACCGGCACAACGGCTGCGGTGGCGCGGCGGCTGTCCCGGCATTTTATCGGAATCGAGCGGCATCCCGCCTATGTCGAGGCCGCGCTCGGGCGGGTCAGGCGGGTGCGCCCTGCGTCGGATGAGGCGATGACCACCACGATCGGCAAGCGCGAGACGCCGCGGGTGCCGTTTGGCAGCCTGGTGGAGCGTGGGGTGATCGAACCAGGCACGATCCTTTACGACCGGATGAAGCGGGCCCAGGCGACAGTGGTGGCTGACGGGACGCTGCGCTCCGGCACCATCCAGGGCTCGATCCATAAGGTCGGCGCCGAGGTGCAGAATGCGCCGTCATGCAATGGCTGGACATTCTGGCACTTCGAGCGAGACGGCAAATGGCTGCCACTCGACACGCTGAGGATCGAAAACCCGGCCGACCCGCTGACCGGTTAGAGCCTGCTGATTTTTGGCGTTTCCACCAAAAATCAACCTCCTCCAAGGCAGGGCAGCGGGCCCCCGTCATGGTGGTGCCCGGACTCTGGACAGCGGGCGGAAGCGGCGTCGCAAGTCCAGCGATTCATCCACGGTTCCGGTGGATAACTCTGTGGAGAATGCTGGTCCGGAGGTGTAAATCCGGCGGAACTCCTGGGATTGACAGGGCTGCCCAAAAAAGACGCAGAAAATTGCAACCTGTTGTTTTTATTATGTTTTCACATTGCAAACATGTAACAGCTTGAAAAACCGGCGCCATCTCACTGTAACTTAAGCCTGTCCGTCCAAGGGGTGGACAAAACATGACCGGTGTCGCTCGACTTCCACGCCGACACCCCCTGCTTCGGGGTAGATGTCAAGCTTCTCCACCCGAATTCTGGCCGTTATAATCCGTTCATCGGTGAAGCAGGCCGCCGCGATCCGTTCAGCCAGAGTTTCGACCAGGCGGATATGGCCTGCGGCTACGATGGACCGCACGGCGCGCACGATTGCGCTGTAGTCGACCACGCGGGCGAGGTCATCGGCGCCAACCGGCGCGGCCCCAGGCAGGGCTCCCGGGTCAGCCACGGCGAGGTCGACATTGATCCGGACGCGCTGGGTATGGCCGTGTTCGCCGGGGTAGACGCCGATCGCGGCATCCAGCATCAGGTCGTGCACAAAAACATGGCGGACACCCTGTGCTGCGCCGGCGATCCGAGGGGACATCTATTCCTCCAGCACGGGCGACCCGGCGGGCGACCACTGCATGTGCTGCCCACCATCGAGGGCCATCATCTGACCGGTGTAGGAGCGCAGGGCGAGAATGGCCAGCACGCCGGCTGCGACCTCCTCGGGGCTGGTGCCGTGGCCGAGCGGAACGGAGGCGCATTGGCGCTCAAATTGGGCCTGGGTCTGGCGCGGCGAGGGCACGGTCGGGCCGGGGCCGATGCCGGCCACACGGATGCGGGGCGCGAGCGCGAGCGCCATGGTTTGGGTGAGGGCCCAGAGCCCAGCCTTGGACAGGGTATAGCTCATGAAATGCGGTGTCAGCGACCAGACGCGCTCATCGAGAAGGTTGACGACGACGCCTTTGCGCTGCGCCGGCAGGGCATGGGCGAAGGCCTGGGTGAGCACGAAGGGCGCGCGCAGGTTCGGCTCGATATGCGCGTCCCACGAGGCGCGGGAGGCGTCATGCCATTCGTCGCGCTCGAAGGTGCTGGCGTTGTTGACGAGCACGCCGAGCGGCCCGAGGGCAGCGGTGGCTTCGGGCACGAGGCGGACGACGTCGGCTTCCACCGCAAGATCGCCGCTCAGCACCACGGCTTGCACATTGCGGGCGCGCACATCGGCGGCGGTGGCTTCGGCCTCGGCGCGGCTGGCCCGGCAATGGACCGCGACCGCGAAGCCATGCTCGGCCAGGGCGAGCGCAACGGCACGGCCGATGCGCTTGCCTGCGCCGGTGACGAGGGCGGCGCGGGGAATGGCGGCTTCGATCATGCGTTCTCCAGCAGCAGGGTGGCGAGGCGAGCGAATTCGGCGACCGAGAGCGTTTCGGCCCGGCGCACCCCGTCGATTCCGGCGGCAGCGAGCAGGCGCTCGCCGCCGACCGATTTGAGCGATCCACGCAGCATTTTGCGGCGCTG
This sequence comes from Rhodospirillales bacterium, assembly GCA_947447625.1. Classification (GTDB taxonomy): domain Bacteria; phylum Pseudomonadota; class Alphaproteobacteria; order Acetobacterales; family Acetobacteraceae; genus CAIYPH01. Next base: position 9,558 of record CANFKS010000076.1, read on the forward strand.
GCCGAAGGCTGCGGCAGTCAGGCGCTCCATGGCGCTGAACAGGTCCGGCGCCGGCAGATCGGCGCGCGGGGTCAGCGTCACCACAGCGGAGTTCACCTTGGGCGGCGGCACGAAGGCCGAGGGCGGGATGCGCATGCGATATTCGGCGTGACAGACGAACTGCACGATGACCGACAAGCGGCCATAGGCCGGGGTATCGGGGGCCGCGCAAATGCGCTCGGCCACCTCGTCCTGGAACATCAAGGTGAAGCGCTCCCACTGCGCGGCCTGTCTCAGCCAGCCGATCAACAGGGGGGAGGCGACGTTGTAGGGCAGGTTGGCGATGATTTGGCGCGGCGTCGGCACCAGGGTGGTGAGGTCGAGCTTCATCGCATCGGCCGCGACCACGCGCAGCCGGCCTTCGAAGCCCTCGGCGAGTTCCTCGATCAGCCCGACCGCGCGGGCATCGAGTTCGACCGCAACGATGCCCGCCGCAGCACTCGCCAGCAGCGCACGGGTCAGCCCGCCAGGCCCGGGCCCGACCTCAACCACATGCCGCCCAGCCAGGTCACCGGCTTGGCGGACGATGCGCCCCACCAGATTGGCATCAAGCAGGAAGTGCTGGCCGAGCGCGTGCCGCGCATTCAGCCCGTGCCGCGCGATCGCATCGCGCAGCGGGGGCAGGGCTGCGACCCGCTCGGCCGCACTCGGATCAGAGACGGCGTTCAATCACTGCCCGCCGCTCGAGGTCTCGGATCAGCTGACGCGAGGCCAGTTCGACGCGCTCGCCGAGGATGCGCTCGGCGAGTTCCTTGCGGCCCGGCAGTTCGCCCGTTTTGGTGTCGCGCGAGCAAATCATCATCACCGCCGCGCCGTCATCGGCGATCAGCGGCTGGGTGGCGCGCCCGACGGGCTGTGTGGACAGCAGTTGGCGCAAAGCCGGGACCTGCACGTTTTCGAGTTGCACCTCGCCCGGATTGCCGCCCGTGGCATCGCCGGCCTCTCGCGCCGCGGCTTCCATGGCCGCGCAGTCCTTTGCGCTGGCGCCAAGCCGGCGGGCGCGCTCCATGACCTGGGTCTGCTCGGATGTGGGGTTGTCCGCGACAAGCTTGGCGGAGAACTTGTAGAACACCTGACGCAGCGACATCACGACCGACGTCTCTCGGCCGATCTGGCGCTTGGCGCGCAGCGTGACGACACTGACGCCGCCGGGCACGACGATGGGGTTGCTGATGGCGCCGGCCGGCATGGCATCCACCACCCGCAGCACCGCCGGGTCGAGTTCGACCCCCTGGACCCAGCCGGCATCGCCGCCTTGCAGCGCGCTCTGGGCTTGGCTGAACTGGGCTGCAACCACCGCAAACGGGGCGCCGGCTCGGAGTTGCTGGATGACGATGTCGGCGAAGCGGCGGGCATCGTCGGCCTGGGCGGCCGACAAGGTGGGAATGAAGATTTCGCCGACGCGGTATTCGGTTTGGCCGACCTGCGCCCGAAGCGAGGCTTCGCGTTGCGCGATGTCGGCCTCGCTGATCTTGGGTTGGCCGCCCATCTCGTCGCGCAGCACGAGGCCCCAGCCGATTTGTACGCGGATCTGGTCGATCATCGTGCGCAAGGCCACGCCATCGACAGCGAGGCGCTGGCGCAGCGCGCCGGGCGACAGGCCGATGCGGGCCTCGACCTCGCGCAGGGACGAGGCGATATCGGCCTCGGGCACGACGATCTGGCGCCGCTGCATTTCGCGCAGCTTCAGCCGCTCGTCGATCAACTGGGCCGTCACCTGGGTTGTGAGGCGGGACAGCACCTCGGGCGAGATGCCCATCCCGGTGGAGAGCGCGAACAGCCGCCGGCGGTTGTCGACGTCGCCGAGCGTGACGACCTGCCCGTTGACGAGCGCCACGATTGTGGCAGCGTCCGTCCCGGAGCGTTCGGGCAGCGGCTTGGCCGGGCCGGCTACCGGGGGGCGGGGCTGGGCGTGGGCCATGTCCGCCTGCACGAGACCGGCGGAACAGGCGAGGGCGGAGGCCAGGACCAGGCCCGGCCAGGAGAACTTGCGAGACGCCGCAGTCATGGTGATGGGGTCAACTCCGGTGGGGTATCGGGTCAAAGCGCGTGAAAGCCGAATTCGCCGATGGTCTTGAGCGTGACCTCGAAGAGGATGGTGCTCGCACCATGGTCATTGTTGATCGATGTATAGCGCCGCTGGAAGCTGACGTCGAAGATGAAGCATTCATCCTCGTAGGCGCCGCCAGCTGCAACCGACGCCATCTTGTTCTGGCGCAGGTCGCGCCGCCCGGAGGCATGCAGGCGCCAAGGGCCGGTGACGGTGGTGACGCCGAGGACCCCCTCGTTGCGCGGCTTGGTGGCGAGCGCCGAACCGCCGGGCGCGTCGTAGTAGAGATAGGGGTTGGTCAGCGCGTAGGTATAGCCGGCGGAGAAGCGGAGGGAGTCCGCCCCCCACGAGGCGAGGCCCTCGGCGAAGCGGACATTCATGGTGCGGTTGTCGAAGCGTTGGCGCGTGGTGATGTCGAACCATTTGGCCGGCGTGTAGCTGAGATGGCTCACGATGTCGCTCGCCGTTTTGTTGAGGCCGGATTCGGCGAGGAATGCCGTGTCGGACCGGGCCCGATAGCCTTGCCCGACCAGCCCGTCGATGATGGCGCCGCCCGGCATGGTCCAATTGCCGTGCAGCCCGACATTGATGCGCATGCCGCCTTCGAGGCGGTCGATCCCGGGGAAGCGGTTGAGCGAAAACAAGGTGGCGTCGGTGAAATCCTGGTCAAGGCTGTCTTCGTTGGGGATCAGGGTGCGCGCGTAGGTACTGCCGCGCGGGGCGGCGATGGCCTGGACGATGGGCTCGATCATGTGCGTGCCCCATGTGCCGGCATCACGCATCAGCGGCCAGTTCAGTTTGATCGCGACGCTCGGCATGCCCTGCGAGGAGCCGACGGTGCCGTGCGAACCGAAATTGGGCTGCTGGTCATACTGGTGGGCGAAATAGGCCGCGCCGTCGAGCCGGGCCTGGACCTGCCAGACATCGCCGAGTTTGCCGATCCGGTTGGCTTCCCAGCCGAGGCCCAGCGAGCCGCGCTGGTCATTGGTGCCGGTGTGGCGGAAGACATTGAAAGCGCCGGCCTCGAGCGAACTGCGCCCGCCGAGCCAGCCGGGTTCGGAGAGGAAGCTGTACTGGTAGCGCGGCAGCACATAGGGCAGCTTCTCGCTTCTGACGCTGGTCGATAGTGACTGATAGGCCCGCGCATCCAGACGAGACCAGGCGCCCTGGCCGAAGCCCTCGAGATAGGCCTGGCTGGTCAGCACCGTTTGCCTGCCGGCGATGCGGAAGTCCCGCATGTAGTTGAGCGAGGTGGTGCGCTGCAGGTCAAAGCCCCAGCGCCAGGTGTCGTCGATGGCGAATTTGCCGCGGGCGAACAGGTGGCCGCCGACACCGCTGTTGGTGTCGGCGATCGAGGCATTGATCGAGAGGGTGCCGTTATTGAAACGCCGCCGGTAGTCGGCCTCGATCGAGGGGCCGTTGCGGGTGGCGATGAGGGGCGTGATGGTCACGTCGGACTGCCCGTCGAGCACCCAGTAATAGGGCTCGGCGAGGAAGGCGCCGAGATGCTTGCTGAGGCCGAAACTCGGGGTCAGCAAGCCGCTGGCCCGCTTTTGCGACGGATCGGGGTGGGTCAGATAAGGGATCCACAGCACCGGCACGCCGAAAAAATCGATGATCGCGTCCTTGTATTCGATCATCTTGTTCTCGGTATCCTGCACCGCCTCGACGGCGCGGATCTGCCACAGGGGCGCACGGCTGGGGTCGTCCTTGCAGAGGTCGCAGGTCGAATAGACCACGCGGGTCAACGCGTTGATGCGTCCATCGGTGCGGCGCGCGCCATTGGCCGCGAGGCGCCCGTTCTCGGTGAGCAGGGCGCGCATGCCGGTCAGCACGCCATCCTTCATGCCGCCGGACAATTCGGCCTGCTCGGCGAACACGGTCTGCCCGTCCTGCTCGAGCAGGACGACCTGGCCGGTGGCGGTCGCGACATCGGTGGTGCGGTTGTAGACGACCTTGTCGGCCAGAAGCATGCGCGGTTCCTGCCAGAACTCGACATGGCCGGTGAGGGTGACGATACCGGTTTCGCGGTCATAGTCCGCGGTGTCGGCCTGATAGTAGACCGGCTGGTCCTGCTGGACCGGCGCGGTCGGTTGGCTCGGCATGCGGGTGGGCGTGGCTGCCTCGCCGGAGCAGGCGAGCAGCAGCAGGGCAACACCGCCGGCGAGGCGTATGGAGGTGCGCATGGTCAGCCATCCTCCAGGTGCAGCAAAAGCGCGACCGACAGCATCAGACCGGCGGCGGAGGGCGCCCAGGCCGCGAGGATTGCGGGCAGGGCGCCGGATTGGCCGAACTCTTCGCTCACCTTGGTGACGACGAAGAGCAGAAAGCCGGCAGCGATCCCGCTTGCAATCAACTGCGCCACGCCGCCGCGCCGGGTTTGGCGCATCGAGAACCCAGCGGCAAGCAGCGTCATCGTGCCGGCCAGCAGGGGCAGCGCGAGCAGGCTCTGGAATTGCAGCCGATGCCGGATCGCCGAGAAGCCCGAGGCCTCCAGCAGCGCGATGAAGCCGGGCAGCGCCCAGACCGAAAACGTGTCTGGCGCGGCAAAACTCTCCTGCACGCGATCGGGCGTCATCGTGGTGGGCAGGCGGATGGACCGCGCCGGATCAGGCAGATGGTTGGGCGTCACGCGGCGCGCATCATCGAGCAGCCAGGCATCGTCGACCAGTTTGACCCCCCTTGCCTCGATGCGCTCCAGCAGCCGGTCCTGCCCGTCCAGGCGGAAGACGCTGACTTCGCGCGCGGTCAGGATCCCGTCGCGCAGGGCCACCCCTGCCGCATGCAGGATCGCCACGCCGGACGGATCGAGTTGCCGGTCGGACTGGCGCAGCCAGAGGGACCCACCGTTCAGGGCAAGCGGGCCGCCGCCGGTTTTGAGATAGGAGGACTCCAGCGCTTCGGCCTGCCCGCGGAAGGCGGCGGATAGCGGGCTGATCGCCGCTGTCGCGAAGCCGCCCATCAGCACCGCAACCCCCACCGGCGCGGCCAGAAATTGCCAGGCGGAGATGCCAGCCGCGCGCGCCACGATCAGTTCGGATGAGCGGGTCAGGCGCCAGAAGGCCATGATGCCACCCAGCAACACGGCGAACGGCAGGATCTGCATTGCGATCCACGGCAGCCGCAGCCCGCCAATTTCGGCGACGATCGCCAGCGTCGCATCGGGCTTGGTGGCGGAGCGGCGCAGCAGTTCGATGAAGTCGAACAGCCCGACGACAAATGTGAGGGCAGCCACCATCGCGCCCACCGCAAAGCTGAACACCCGGGCCACGTAAAGTGAGAGTGTGGCTGTGATCACCATGGCATCAGCCCGCCACCGCACGATGGGCCTGGCCCGCGCGCGCAAATTGCGGCGCGAGCAACACCCAGCCGGCGATCAACCCGGGCAGCAGCGCATGAAGCCACACCAGCGGCATCAGCGCTGACTGCCGGGCCGCTAGGTTGCTGACCGCGAGCCCGCTCGCCACCAGCGCCACAACGACCAGAACAGCCAGGGCCGGACGCATCAGGCTGCCGTGGCGGCGGAATGCGCCGGTGAGCACAGCTGCGAGTGCGATGATCGTGAAACTCAGGGTTGTCAGAGGATTGGCCAGCCTGCGATGCCCCTCGACGCGCAGCTTGCCGCGGTCACGCGCCGGGATGATGGCGGGGGGGTTGAACAATTCGTCGAGCGACATCTCGGACACGTCGCGAAACCGCTGCGCGCCGCCCTTGTCGGCATCGGCCAGTTCGACCGCATTCTCATCGAAACTCAACACATTCAGCCGGCCCGTCCGATGATCAAGTTCCTCGCGGCTGCCGTTCAGCAACAGAACGCGGGGCAGTCCGCCATCCATCACCAGGCGGCCGCTTTCGGCCAGAATCGTCGCATGGCTCGCCGGATTGCGGGCATCATCGACCAGGATGCCGCGCAATGTGCCGTCGCGGTCCCGCGCGCGGACATAGACGGTCAACTGGTCCGAGATCGGCGTGAACACCCCTTCCTGGAGCAGGAAGGCCACGACCTTGTTGCGGATCTCGAACTGGAACTCGCGGAACGCCGAGGATGCCGCCGGCACAATGGACAGATTGAGCGCATAGCCGATCATCATCGCGATCAATCCGAGATAAAGCGCCGGCCGCGCCAGGGCGAACTGGGACAGCCCGGCACCGCGCATGACCGTCAATTCGCGATCGGTTGCGAGTTTCTGATAGACGAACAGCACCACCACGAAGCCGGCAATCGGCAGGATGATGGCAACAAAATTGGGCAGCAACAATGATGTAAGCTGGAGAAACACCCGAAACGACAGCCCGCGGTTGACCACCAATTCGACGAAGCGGAGCGACTGGGTGAGCCAGATCAGCGCAACCAGCCCGCCCGTCACGGCGACCAGCCCGAATCCGAGTTGGCGCAGCACATAGCTCTCGATCCTGGCAGCGCGCAGCGTCATGAGGCGGGCGATTCTCCGATACCGTCCCAGTGTAGCCATGCCGGGCGCCGACGCCAAACCGTCCCCCTCGGGAGGCCGAAATCAGAGACGCGCGGACAATGTCGGCGGCGGCCGCCGTTCAGGGGTCACGGCTCAATCCCTTCGCTTTGAGGGCATCGAGATAGGCATGCCAGCGCTTGATACGATCGCGCCCGAGTTCGTAGAGGTATTCCCACGAGAAAATGCCGGTGTCGTGCAGGTCATCGAAAATCAGGCGGATGGCGTAGTTGCCGACCGGTTCGATCGTCATGATGCCGACATGGCGGCGCCCGGCAATGGTGCGCCGCTCGTTGGGCCCATGGCCCTGAACCTCGGCCGATGGGCTTTCGACGCGCAGGTATTCGGCCGGCAGTTCGAAGCTGACGCCGTCATCATAGGTGACTTCGAGCAGTTTCTGTTCGCGCCGCAGCTTGATTTCGGTCGGCGTCGCCATCAGACGTCGTCCAGCCGGCGGGCTTCGTCGGCCAGCATGATGGGGATGCCGTCACGGATCGGAAACGCGAGGCCGGCAGCCCGGCTGATCAGTTCGCCCTGCTCGCGATCGTATTCGAGCGCGGTGCGGGTCAGCGGGCAGACCAGGATTTCCAGCAGCTTTGGATCGATCGGCACGGAGCGGGTGGCGGGGGCAGCAGTGTCGGTCATGGTGTCAGGCCTCAACTTGCCCGGCCGGACGAGGCATCGTCGCCGGGGGCATGGGTGTCCATTTGCAGGAGCGCGAGCAGGGTGGCGGCCTGATCGGTCGGCGTCGGTGCTTCGAGCAGGGCCTGTTTTTCGGGCGCGCCGAACGGACAGACCATGCCGAGCGTGGTGACGAGTTCGCTGTCCGGCATGCGGCTGATCACATCCCAGCTCGCCTCAATGCCGCGGCGGATGAAATAGATGCGCAGGGCTGCCAGCAATGCATCGCGGTCAAAGCGCGGCGCCGGCGGATCGAGATCATCGGCGAAGGGGGCGAAATCGGCCTGCGCCCGGCGGTAGCCCCGCCGCATCACCGCCTCGCCGGTCAAACGGAAGCGGCTGAGGCCGAGCAGGGTGATGAGGTAGCAGCCGTCATCGGTTTCGCTGAACGAGACGATGCGGCCAACGCAGCCGACCCGGTAGAGCGCCGGACCTGTCGTGCCGCCGGGCCGCCGCGGGTCGGGCTGCACCATGGCGAACATCCGCCCAGCCGCCAGCGCGTCCTCGATCATCGCGAGGTAGCGCGGCTCGAAGATGTTGAGCGGCAGGCGCCCCCCCGGCAGCAGCAACGCGCCGCCGAGTGGAAACACCGGGAAGACATCCGGCAATTCGTCCGCACGGGCGACAAAGGGGGGCACTTCGAGCGATCCCGACCGGTTCAGCTGAACAGCAGGGCCGAAAGCTTGCGGCGCGCTGCCATGGTGGTTTCATCATCGAAGCCCCAGGCCTCGAAGAACTTGAGCAACTGGAGACGGGCAGCACCCTCATTCCAGGTGCGGGCCTTGCGGATGATCGTGAGCAGCGCGTCGGCAGCCTCATCGCGGCGGTCCATCGCATTGAGCGCGGTGGCGAGTTCGTAGCGTGCCTCATGATCATCGGCGTCGGCGGCGAGACGGGCCTCAAAGGTGCCGAGCAGTTCGCGGGCGCGCCGCCCCTCGGCAGCCAGCGTGAAGGCACTGCGGGCGCCGGCGATTTCGGCATGATCGGCAATCTTGGCCGGCACGCTGTCAATCGCCTGCTGGGCGTCCTCGTCGCGGCCAAGCAGCATCAGGGCGCGGATCAGGCCGGCCCAGGCCTCGGGGTTCTCGGGCTCTTGCTGCAAAATATGGCTGAACATGCCGCCGGCATTCTCACCGTCCCCGGCATCCAGCGCCGCCTTGGCCTCGGCCAGCAGATCGGCGCCCGGCATCGAGCCGCCGGCCAGCTTCAACAGTGCTTCGACAAACCGCTTGATCTCGCTCTCGGGCTGCGCGCCCTGGAACATGTCCGCGAGTTGGCCGTTGTGGAACCCCACCACCGTCGGCACCGACTGCAGCGGCACGCCCATCTGCATCAGTTGCTGCACCAGCGCACGGTTCTGGTCGATGTCGATCTTGACGAGCTTGACGCGCCCCCCGGCGCCGCGGACGATTTTTTCCAGCGTCGGCGTCAGGGTTTTGCAGGGGCCGCACCAGGTGGCCCAAAAATCGACCAGGACCGGGATCGTGCGCGAGGCCTCGACCACGTCCTTCATGAAGTTGGCCTGGTCGCCGTCGATGATCATCGCATCGGTCGCGGCGTTCTGTCCGATCAGCTGGTCCATCCTGGTGTCCCCGTATCTCGTTGCGGTCGGGCTGCGTGGCAGCGGTATGAACGGTTAGATGTGGTCCGTCCTGGTGCGGCACAAGACATGAAAACGCAGCGCTCGCAAGCCGCGATCCGCGCGTGCGTGGCGCTCAGGCGATGCGCGGCGCCAGAATATGCGCCCACGCATTGGCGTTGCTGGCCATCCCGGGTGCCATTTCGGCCTGCAGAATCAGATGGTATCGGCCATGCAGCGGCGGCAGCGCGGCGGCGTTCGGCTCGACGCAGACGATTGACGCATCCGGGAAGCGGCGCGCAAGCATCAGCGCCCCGTAGCCGACATGGGCGCCCAGCACGAGGATGCGCCGCGGTGTTGCGCGCATGGAAAAATCATAGACCCGGTCGCGGCAGGCCCTGAGCAGCGCGATGATATCCGACGTGCCGCAGCGCAGTGCCACGGGGTGGCCAAACGCGGGGAGCACGGCGTGGGTGAGACCTGTGCGCACGGAGGCGAAGGTCAGCAAGGCCTCGAGATAGGCCGCACGCGCCACCGGATCGTGCGGCGTCGCGAGCAGGGCCAGTTCGAGTTCGAGCTTGCGCAGCAGGTGCGGATCGGGCGGGACCGGATGGGCCGGAGGCGGTGTGTCACGCGAGGGCATGTCGGGATCTCCAGAGCCTTTTTCGCCGATCCGGGCGCGGAACGCCAGCACCATGGGCCAGCACCATGGGCCAGCACCGTGGGCCAGCACCGTGGGCCAGCACCGTGGGGAGGTTGCGTATGCCTGATCGGTACGCTCCCCTGATCCCCACAAGACGGAGAACGACATGGCATCGACCGCGCCGGAGGCACCCAGTGGCGGCGTATTGGTGCGGCGCATCTTTTCGCTCGCAGCCCCCACCACCGTGATCGCCCTGCTCCAGGCCGGCGGCCAGCTGGTCGAGACCTGGCTCGCGGCCCGGCAGGGCACCCCGGCACTGGCAGGATGGGCGGTGGTGCTGCCGTTCGTGCTCATGATGCAGCAGATGTCAGCCGGCGCGATGGGCGGTGGGGTTGTCTCGGCCA
>CANFKS010000077.1 GCA_947447625.1 Rhodospirillales bacterium
CCGGCACCGGAGGGACCAACGAGGGCGATGGTCTGGCCAGGCTCGGCGACGAAACTCAACCCGTCGAGCCCGACCCGACCATCGGGATAGATGAAGCCGACCGCGTCAAAGGCCACGCGCCCCTGCCCGGCCGGGAGATCGATCGCATCCGGCGCCTCGGCAATGCTCGCCCGCTCGTCCACCACCGCGAAGCAGCGGGTCAACCCGGCGATACCTTCCTGTACCGCTGAATTCAGGTTCCCCAGCGCCCGCATCGGCTGGGCCGCGAGGCCGAGCGCGGCAACGAAGCCGGCAAAGTCCTCAAACCCTGCGGTTCCGATGGCGGCGCGCCAGCCGGCAAAGCCGATGCTGGCCGCGATCGCGACGCCGGCGACCACTTCGAGTATCGGATCGAGGCGGGCGCGGCCGCGGATCATGCGGATCAACGAGCGATAAAGGTCCTGGAACGCAGCGCGGGCGCGGGCGATCTCCTGGCCTTCCAGGCGATAGGCACGCACGGTACGGGCCTGCGAGAAACTCTCGTTGAGCAGGGCCGCGGTCTCTCCGGTCGTGACCTGCATCCGGCCCGAGGCGCGGCGCAGCCGCTGCCCGATGCGCTGCACCGGGATGGCCGCAATGGGGAACAGCACAAGCGCGATGAGGCTCAACTCCCAATCGATCCACAGCATCGAGCCGGCGAGGCCGATGACAGCAACGACATTGCCCGCGCCGTTGACCACGCGGATGAGCGCCTCGCGGATCGTCACAGTGTCGGTCGTGAAGCGCTGGGTCAGGATGGCGGCGGCCTCACGCTCGATACGGGCAAGATCGCCGCGCACGAGGTGGGAAAACATCTCGACCTGGAGATCCCGGATCACCCGCATCGCAATGTCCTGCACCAGCACAGCCTGCGCATACCAGACGATGGCGCGGAAGCTGGTGACGACGAGGACAAGCACCGGCACCTGGTAGAGAATGCGGCGATCGCGGCCGTTGAACATGGCGATGGCGTGCTGGATCACCAAAGGGTAGGCAGCCTGAGCGGCAGCGAGCAGCACCGTCAACACAGCGGCCACGGCCAGCAGGGCACGGTAGCGCAGAACATAGTCACGCCACAGACGGACCAGCATGGCGCGGGCAGGCATGGCGGAGTCCGGCATCGGGCCGGAAGGAGGGGAGATGGCGGAACCCATGACACGGGCTATATCAGCAGGGATGGTCCCCGACAAATCGCCCCTCCGCATAGCCGTCTATGCCGACCTCGATCTGCTCGGCGATGCGCTGCTGAAGCTGCCGCTGCTGCGCGCCTTGCGGCAGGCCTTGCCGGCGGCCGAGATCATCTGGATCGCGGGCAAGGGGCCGAGCGCCTTCGCCGGCCCCCTCGCGCCGTTGACTGAGGGGCTGCTGGACGCGGTGATCGAGCATTGCGGCACAGGAGCGGAGTTGCGCCTCGCACTGGGGCCGCGGCCGCTCGATCTGTTGATCGACACGCAAAGCACGGCGCGCACGGCGCTGGCGCTGCGTCGCCTCGGCGCGCGGCGCTTCGTCACCGCCGCCGCGTGGGGCTTGCCCGGCGCACCGCCGCAGTTCGCGCCGCGCGCGCCGCACCATCTGGTACACCGGCTGCTCGCCCTGTTGAAGCGGGCCATCGGCTCCGTGCCCCAGACCGCCACCGGGCTGCGGTTGCCTGCCGACATCGAGGCACACGCGGCCGACCTGCTGCCGATCGGGCCCGCCTATGTCGCGCAGGTGCTGGGTGCCGGGGGCCGGCACAAGGTGTGGCCTGAGGGGCGCCATATCGAACTCGCCCATGCCCTGCTCGCCCATGGCCGGACGCCGGTGCTGATCCTGGGGCCCGACGAGCAGGGCCGTCACGCCCCGCTCGCGGCTGCCCTGCCGGGGGCACGGTTTCCATTGCAGCAGGCGGGGACCGCCCCGCCGATCCTGACCATTGCGCTGGCACGCCGCTGCCGGGCCGCGGTGGCGGCCGATTGTGGCGGCGGGCACATGATGGCAGCGGCCGATATCCCCCTGGTTTCGCTGTTCGGACCGACCGACCCTGGCAAATTCGCACCGTGGGCCCCGGTCACGCGCATTCTGCGGGCACAGGATTTCCCGGGCGAGGGGATGCTCGCCATCCCGGTGGCGGCCGTGCAGGATGCGTTGCGCGAGATCGAACGCGCCAGTGCCAACGCAGGAGAGAGTGCATGAGAGCGCTAGAAGCCGCCCAACTCCCCGAGGGCATTCGTTCCCGCATCGTGCCGGGCATCAACGGACTCGCCATGCATGTGCTGGAGGCCGGCGACCCCGAACACCCTTGCCTCCTGCTGCTGCATGGATTTCCCGAACTGGCGTTCAGCTGGCGCAAGGTGATGGGCCCGCTCGCTGCACTCGGCTACCACGTTATCGCGCCGGATCAGCGCGGCTATGGGCGGACCACCGGTTGGCAGGATGGGTTCGACGCCGATCTCGCACCGTTTCGCCTGTTCAATCTGGTGCGCGATCTGCTCGGGCTGCTGCACGCCTTGGGCCGCACCGAGGTGGCAGCCGTGGTGGGGCATGATTTCGGCTCACCGGTGGCGGCGTGGTGCGCGCTGCTGCGCCCCGACGTGTTTCGCGCCGTTGCCCTGATGAGCTCCCCCTTCGCCGGGCCACCCGCCATCGGCCGCAGCGCCCCGGCGCGGGATATTCATGCCGACCTCACCGCGCTTGCGCGCCCGCGCAAGCACTACCAATGGTACTACTCCACGCCCCAGGCCAACGCGGACATGCTCGATGCGCCCCAGGGCCTGCATGCCTTCCTGCGTGCCTACTACCACCACAAGAGCGCTGACTGGCTCGAAAACCAGCCCTATCGCCTCGCCGGATGGACGGCCGAGGATTTGGCGAAGCTGCCGACCTATTATGTGATGGATCTCGGCGCGACGATGGCTGAGACGGTCGCTCCCGAAATGCCCTCCGCCGCCGCCATCGCCGCGAATGCGTGGCTGCCCGAGGCTGATCTGGCCTTTTATGCCGCCGAATACGGCCGGACCGGCTTCCAGGGCGGGCTGCACTGGTATCGCTGCCGCACCACCGGGCGGTTCGAGGCCGAGCTCGAATTGTTTTCGGGTCGCGGCATCGAAGTGCCGTCATGCTTCATCTCAGGTGCATCGGACTGGGGCATCCAGCAGCTACCGGGTGCTCTGGAGGCGATGCAGGGCCGCGGATGTCGCGCGATGCGCTTCGTCGCGCTGATCGAAGGGGCCGGACATTGGGTTCAGCAGGAACAGCCCGAGGCGGTGATCATGCATCTCGGGCGCTTCCTCGCCAGTCTTGGGTAAAGCGGGACGACCGCGTCAACCGGAGGTCACACCGCCCTACTGCGCGTTCAATCGGCAAGCGCTGATTTACTCCGGCGTCCGCGGCCAGTCGGCTGGCTCCTGGTCGCCCAGTAACAGGCTGTAGCCCTGACCACGAATTGACTGGATCAAGCGCCGTCCCGCCTCGCCCTGGGCCAATTTGCGGCGCAGCGCGAAAATAATCTGGTCGATCGCGCGGTCCTCGAAATGCATCGGCCGACGCAGCGCGACTGCGAACAGCTTCTCGCGTGAGACCGCCGCCCCGCCCGCATCGACCAGCATTTCGAGGACAGTGAATTCAGCAGAGGTGAGATGGATATCCTCGCCGGTATGCGACACTGCCTGACGCCGCGCGAGATCAACCCGAGCGTGGCCGATGGTCATCACAGGTCGGTTATGCGGGCGCGGCATCGGCGTTGCCACTGGCTCTGCCGTGGTCGGCGCCAGCGGGCGCGGCATCGGCGTTGCCACTGGCTCTGCCGTGGTCGGCGCCAGCCGGCGCGACACGGCACGGCGGTAGACCGCATGGATCCGTGCCACCAACTCGCGCACGCTCGGCGGCTTGGCCACGTAGTCGTCCGCGCCGATTTCGAGCGCCGCCACGCAATCCGCCTCATCGGTCTGGCCAGAGACGACGATGATGCCGCAATGCGCCTTGGCCACGAGCCAGCGGATCAGCATCAGGCCGTTCGTGTCGGGGAGGCCAAGGTCGACCAGGGCGACATGCGGGTCAAAACTTGCCATCAGTTCGACCGCCGCCGCGCCGGTCGCAGCCCAGGCGGTCTGCATGCCATCGCGCTCGATGACGAGTTTCAGGGCCTGCGCCACATCCGCTTGATCCTCAATGATCAGGACACGGAGTTGGACCAATGGATCGATTTCAGTTCCGAAGCTGCCCACTGAACCACCCATCTTCACTGTATCTTAAATTCAAAATTTGCCACGAAATGATTTAGCATTGCCGCAGGCAATCTCTCAAGGCGCAAACGCTTCCGACGCAACGCCCCCTAGAGCCTGATGATTTTTGGTGGAATCACCAAAAATCTGAATCAGGCGATCAAACAAAGAGTTAGAGCGGGATGCCTTCGCCTATCAGAAGGCATCCCGCTCTAGGGGTTATCAGCAGGGCACATCATATTTGGTCTGACAAGCATATAATTTCGATTTCATTATAGATTCCGACACGGAGCACCACGGCCGACACAGTCCCGATGGGTCGCCTGCATGTTCCCACACCGCAGGATCGTCATCGGCCAGAACGAAGCGCGCTCCCGGGATCAAGCCTCCCGATAGAGCAACAGGATGACGCCAACCAGCACGAAACACACGGGCCAAACCCAGCCTGCGACCCGGCTTTCCGGCGGATCAAGGCGAATTTCAAGCCAGCGGGCCCAACCCGCGGCGATGCCGGCAAGGGCGAGGGGTGTGTGCGTCAATTCGACCAGCACCTGGTCCTTGATGTTGGCGATGGCGTGGCTGTGGGTCAGCAAGGCAGCGCCGCCGATTGCGGTCACGAGAGGGAACACCAGTGCGGCGCCCCGATTGGCCCAGCCAAACGCGCGAACCCGCCACTCGAACAGTCCGAAAAGGAGGATCAGCAGGACAAAGAACTTGTGCTGCAACACCTCGACGTCACGCATCGACTCCCAGAACCCGTTCGGCCCGATCGGCCATACCTCGGGGTCGGAGCGCACGAACAGGAAGCCGGCCAGAGCCAGGAACACCAGCGGCCAATGCCGTGCCTGGCGAACTCCAGCCCGGTTCAGCAGCGCCAACAACCCGATGGCGACCACGAACAGGCCGGACCAATGATGGTTGTATTCCGACCAGGCGATATCCTCGGCATTGATCGGCATGATCTCGCCCGAGCCCGGCACAAACGCCGTCGACGGCTTGGCGGCGGCCAGCATGGCCTCGTGATCGAGCCGTGCCTGCAAAGCAGGCAGCGTGAGCGTGTTGTGGTCGGGTGATTCAAGGCGCGGCAGCCGCGGCGTGTTGCGGGTCACGATCTCCTGGAGCGTGACCCGATCCGCCCCGAGATCCACCGATGGCGGCACCGACGTCAGCGATGCAGCAGCAAAAAAAATACTGAAGCCGATGCCGATCTCGGCCTCGGCGAACCGCTTCAATCGGACCACTTTGCCGACATCGCCCCTGCGCAGCCGATGAACCGCCCGAAAATTGCCATAACCAAGCGCCAGCAGCATCAGGAACAGGGCGACCTTGGCCGCGACCATTACGCCGTAGGCAGTGCCGTAGACCCCAGGGATGTCACCAATCAAATACCATGACATCACGCCGCCGCTGGCCAGGATGCACGCCACGCCGATCATCGACAGCCGCGAAAACCGCTCGCCCACCAGCCGCCAGGCAGCCTGCTCCTCGATCCGTGCCAGGGCGGCGATGAAAGCCGGGATGCCGCCGATCCACAGTGCCGCGCCAAACTGGTGCGCCATGGCGGCGGCCAGCAGAATCTCGCGATCATTGATCCGCGCTGCCGCATGGGTGGTCGCAGCGCCGGCCGCCAGGATGGCCAGCGACAAGGCGATCATCACGATCCCCGGCATCCGCCTGCCCGTCAGCAACACCAGCAGCAGCGCCGCGCCGATCTTCACCAGCCCCGCCTGCGCAAACGCTGCCGTCAACACCTCGGCTACCGTCAGGTCAACGGTGCCAATCAGGATTGCTGCATCGAGCCCGAGCCGCAGCGCCTCGGCCAGCACAAGGCCGAGTGCGCCCCAGCCGATCATCCGCAGCGTGTCATCCTCAACCGCGCCTCCCGTGGCACCCGCCATCCAGCCGAGCGGCCGGGCAAGGCATACCAGAAACAGCACGCTCCCGACCGCAACAGACTGCCCCGCGATGGCAAGACCATGGATGATAATGGCGAAGTAGCCGAACAGATCGACAAACAGGCTCAACGCTTGGCTCCGGCGGTGAAGCGGATTTCACCGCGCGTGATGTGCCCGTCGACCGCCAATACCTGCCAACGCAGCACCTGGGCGCCCGGCTGCAAGGTCACCTCGACCACCAGCTTGTCCGCAGTTTCGCCAGGCGCGATTTTCAGCACCTCCACCGCATCGCCATGCTGCAACGTGATCCGCGAGCGAGCCGCGTCGATCCGGCTGTTGAAACGCAGGATGACGACCCGGTGTCCAGCCGGCACCGCCTGCCCCGATTCGGGCGCGCTTTCGAGCAGAATCGCATGGGCCTGCGCCGAACGCAGCACGGCCAGCAGCGGAAGCGCCAACAACGCGAGCGCGAGCAGGGCGCAAATCCGGGAAATCATTGTCGGTGCCGTCTCGATACAACCAGATGCTTGGATGTAGTCCCGGATCACTTGCCTGTCCATGACGGGGCTGACCGCCCCCCGCACGGGACGGGTTGCCGCCCCTGCGCAAACCTTGTGTATTGCCTCCGCATCACCCAGCCCCAAATCGATATGAGCCGACCGATATGAGCCGACCTCCACCGCCCACCCGCGCCGATTTCCGATGGTTCACTCCGATCACCACGCGATGGATGGACAACGACCCCTTCGGCCATGTGAACAACGTGGTCTACTATTCCTGGGTTGACACTGCGGTGAACCGCTTTCTGATCACCAGCGGGTTGCTCGACATCCCGACCAGCCCGATTATCGGCATCGTCGCCGAAACTGGCTGCCGCTACTTCTCCGAGGTGTCCTACCCGGACGACGTGACCATCGGCATAGCGGTCGACAAGCTTGGTCGCAGTTCGGTGCGCTACGCCGCCGGTGTGTTCAAGGGCGACAACGAGATCGTCTCCGCCGAGGCCCATTTCGTCCATGTCTACTGCGACCGCACAACCATGCGCCCGGTGCCGATCCCGGAGCACATCCGCGCGGAAATGATCAACATCCAGCGCGATGCCGCTGAACAATAGAAAGAAAATCAAATGGATACCGGCCTCAAAGGCAAGAAAGCCATCGTCTGCGCCGCTTCCAAGGGTCTTGGCAAGGCCTGCGCCATGTCGCTCGCTCGCGAAGGGGTTGACCTGGTCATCACCGCCCGCACCGCGGAAACCCTCGAAGCCACCGCTGCCGAAATCCGCGCCGCGACGGGCGCCAACGTTATCGCGGTGGCCGGCGACATCACCAGCGAAGCCGGTCGCGCAGCCACGCTCGCCGCCTGTCCCAACCCGGACATCCTGGTCAACAACGCCGGCGGCCCGCCGCCCGGTGACTTCCGGGAGTGGGATCGCGAGGCCTGGATCAAGGCGGTGGACGCCAACATGCTGACGCCGATCTTCCTCATCAAGGCGGTGGTGGACGGGATGATCGAGCGCAAGTTCGGCCGGATCGTCAACATCACGTCGGCCTCGGTCAAATCGCCGATCTCGCATCTCGGCCTGTCCAACGGCGCCCGCGCCGGCCTCACGGGCTTTGTTGCCGGCCTCGCCCGCCAAGTCGCGCGGCACAACGTCACCATCAACGGCCTGCTTCCCGGCCCGTTCCTGACCGACCGGCTCAAGGGCACAATGGCGGGTTTCGCCGCCAAATCAGGGCGCACGCTGGAGGAGGAAGTGGCACACCGGATGAAAGACACCCCGGCCGGGCGTGCCGGCGATCCGTCGGAATTCGGCGATGCCTGCGCATTCCTCTGCTCCGTCACGTCGAGCTATATCGTTGGACAGAACATCGTGCTGGACGGCGGTGCGTTCAACTCGTCGATGGGCTGATACAGTTCGTTTCCCTCCTGCCCGTGCGGGAGGGAAACGATCGCATTCTCTGCCTTGCTCCCATGCGCCGGCGTCTATACCGTCGTAAACAATAAATTGGGAGCTCTGCTGATGATCCGCCACGCGAAGTTGTTTGCCGCCGCCGCCGTCCTGACCGCCGCTTGGGCCATGACCCCCGCATTGGCGCAAAAATCGGCTGATACTCTGCGCGCCGTGAACTACACACAGGTTCCGGACATAACCCCCTATTACAACCAGATCCGCGACGGCATCGTGATCTCGCATCACGCCTGGGATGGCCTGGTCTATCGCGACCCCGACACATTCGCGATCAAGCCGCTCCTCGCCACCTCCTGGAAATATGTCGATGACACCACGCTCGAATTCACGCTGCGCAAAGGCGTCAAGTTCCACGACGGCAGCCCGTTCAGCGCCGATGATGTCGTCTACACCTTCAACTCCATCCTGACGGACAAGCTGCTCTCGGTGCCGTCCAACTATTCCTGGATGCAGGGCGCCGAAAAGGTGGACGACTTCACCGTCCGCGTGAAGCTCAAGCGCATTTTCCCCGCCGCCATCGAATACATCGCCATGGTACTGCCGGTGATGCCCAAGGCATACCGCGAGCGCGTCGGCGTCGAAGCCTACTCCAAGGCTCCGATCGGCGCCGGCCCTTACAAGATCACCAAGGTCGACGGCGTGAGCCAGATCGAGTTCGAGCGCTACGAGGATTATTACGCTGACAGCCCCAAGCCGAAGCCCGCCATCCGCAAGCTGATCTTGCGCGAAGTCACCGACAGCACCACCGCGATGAACGAACTCCTCGGCGGCAAGGCCGACTGGACCTGGAATTTCATCCCGGACAACTTCGAGAACGTCGCCCGCATGCCAAACCTCAACGCCATCTGGGGCGAGGCGATGCGCGTCAATTATATGAGCCTCGATGTCGCCGGCCGCACGGGCGCGGACAACCCGCTCACCAAGGTCAAGGTGCGTCAGGCGATCGCGCACGCCATCAACCGCGCCGAAATGGCCAAAAACCTCATGAAGGGCGGCTCGCGCCAGATCGACACGCCCTGCTTCCCCACCCAGTTCGGCTGCGACCAGGCCGCTGCCGTGCGCTACGACTTCGACCCTGCCAAGGCCAAGGCCCTGCTGGCCGAGGCCGGCTACCCCAACGGCTTCGAAACCGAACTCGTCACCTTCCTGCTGCCGCAGTTCGGCGCCGCCGTGCAAAACTATCTCGCCGCCGTTGGAATCAAGGCCAAAATCTCCCAGCTTCAGGTCAGCGCGCTGATCCAGCGCGGCATCGAGGGAACCCTCCCGCTGTCGCTCACCAACTGGGGCAGCTACTCCATCAACGACGCCTCGGCCTTCCTCCCCGCCATCGTCAACGGCGGCAGCCAGGACCACATCCGCAACCCCGACCTGCAGAAACTGGTTGAAGCCGGCGGCTCCTCCATCAATCCCGATGATCGCCGCAAGAACTACTCGGCCGCCATCAAGATGATGACCGAGAACGTCTATATGCTCCCTCTGTTCAACTCCGTAGTCACCTACGGGGTCAGCAAGCAGCTCAACTTCAAGTCCTATCCGGACGAGCTGCCGCGCTTCTACATGGCGACGTGGAAGTGATGCGCGCCATGACCTTCCGCACCCTCCTGCTGGCCGCCGCGGCCGGACTTGCCCTGGCAACGCCCGCAGCGGCCCAGAAATCGGCCGATACCCTGCGCGTGGTCTGGTGGGACCAGATCCCCGACGTTGATCCCTATTACAACGAACTGCGCGCTGGCCTCGTCACCCACACCCAAGCGTTCGACGGCTTGCTCGCTCGCGATCCCGAGACCTTCACAGCCAAGGCTGCGCTGGCAACGTCATGGAAATACATCGACGACACCACGATCGAATTCGCGCTGCGCAAAGGCGTCACCTTCCATGACGGCTCGCCCTTCAGTGCCGATGACGTGGTCTACACGCTGAATGGCATCATCGCCGACAAACTCGTCTCGGTGCCTTCAAACTACGTCTGGCTCGCCGGCGCCGAAAAGGTCGACGACTACACCGTGCGCGTAAAATTGAAGCAGGTGTTCCCGGCCGCCCTCGAATACCTCTCGATGGTGACGCCGATCTGGCCGAAAGCCACCCGCGAAAAGCTCGGCAAGGACGGCTACTCCAAGCAGCCCGTCGGTGCCGGCCCCTACCGCATCACCAAGGTCGACGGCTCGTCGTGGATCGAAATGGAGCGTTACGAGGGCTATTACAAGGACAGCCCGAAGGGCCGCCCGGCGATCCGCCGCCTCGTCATCCACGAGGTGGCCGACGCCACCACGGCGATGAACGAATTGCTCGGCAACAAGGCGGACTGGACCTGGAACTTCATCCCCGACAACTTCGAAAATGTCGCCAAGATGCCGAACCTCCAGGCGGTTCGCGCCGAAACCATGCGCGTGAACTTCCTCGGCATAGACGCTGCCGGGCGCACCGGCGCTGACAGCCCGTTGACAAAGGTCAAAGTCCGCCAGGCCATTGCGCATGCGATCGACCGCAAAACCATTGCCGACAAGCTGATTCAGGGCGGCGCCCGCGTGCCGGACACCTCATGCTTCCCCACCCAGTTCGGCTGCGATGCCAGTGTTGCAACGCACTACGCCTATGATCCCGCCAAGGCCAAGGCCCTGCTGGCGGAAGCGGGCTATCCCAATGGCTTCGAAACCGAAATCGTCAGCTACTTCATCGCGCCCGTCGAAGGCGCGGTGCAAAACTACCTGCGTGCCGTCGGCATCAACGCCAAAATCAGCCACCTCCAGGTTTCACCTGCCATCCGCCGCACCATGGAGGGCTCCGCCCCGCTCACGTTGATGAACTGGGGCAGCTACTCGATCAACGACGCCTCGGCGATCCTGCCCTACTTCTTCGGCGGCACCACGACCGACCAGATCCGCGACGAACAAGTGACCACCCTGGTCAAGCAAGGCGGCACCAATACCGACCCCAACGCACGCAAGGCCGCCTACAGCGCAGCGATCAAGCGGATTACCGAGAACGCCTACATCCTGCCGCTCTACACGTCGGTCACCACCTACGGCTTCTCCAAACAACTCGACTTCAAGCCTTATCCGGACGAGCTTCCGCGCTTCTATTTGGCAAAGTGGAAATGACCTTCTCGCTCAGCACCCTTCTCCTCGACGGCACAGCCACCGGCTGTGCCACCATCGGGGCCAAGACCTACCGCCTCGCCGACCTGGGCACGCCACCCACTGTTGCCGCCTTATTCGAGGACTGGCCCCGCTGGTCCGCCCACCTGCAGGGTGCCACGCCATCTTGTGCCGCCATGCCTGACGGGCTGCCGGTGTTGGCGCCGATGCAGTTCCCAGGCAAAATTCTCTGCGCCGGCGCGAACTACTATGACCACTCCGCGGAAATGGGCGTGCAGGACCTGCGCAAGGAAGCGCAGCGCCTGTTCTTTTTCATGAAGCCCCCGCGCAACGCCGTCGTCGGCCCGGGCGCCACCGTACGCATGCCGATCGGCACCAAGGCGATGGATTGGGAGGTCGAACTCGCCCTCATCATCGGCAAGACCGCCCGCAATGTCTCCGAGGCCGACGCGATGAGCCATGTCGCGGCCTACACCGTGGCGATCGACTTCTCGGCCCGTGACCACAACCGCGCGCCCGAGACCTTCTACAAACTCGACTGGGTTGCCGGCAAAGCGCACGACACCTGTTGCCCGATGGGCCCGCGCATCATCCCGGCCAGCGACATCGGCGATGCGATGGACCTCGCGCTCAGCCTCAGCGTCAATGGCGAAACCAAGCAGAACGCCCGCACCGCCGGCATGATCTTCAACATCGCCGAGCAGATCGCCACCGCGTCCCGCATCATGACGCTCGATCCCGGCGACGTGATCCTCACCGGCACGCCCGCCGGCGTGGGCGCCCCCAAGGGCACCTTCCTCAGCGTCGGTGACACCGTGACCGCCACGATCGAAAAGATCGGCGCTCTGACCGTGACCATCCAGCCCGAGGGCTAACCCTCGGGGCGCGCTTCAGCCCGACCCAAGGGAGCCTCCCGGCGGGCACCAGCGCTGCCCGAAATCGACGCTGGCCGAAATCGACCCTGGCCGAAATCGACCAGAGCCGCCTTGCGCGCTGCATGGCACCATCGTCGTGATCGCCCAGAGGGCCGGACCGCGTGGCTGACGCACAGTGCTGCCCGGCCTTCCTTTCCGCCACCACCGGGTCTAGCCTCCCCTCCTCGTATGCCCCCTGAAGGAGGTCCTCCAGCCATGAACCCGCCACTGCTCAACTCTGCCGCCGCCCGCGACATTGCGAACGTGTTGCACCCCAACACCGACCTCAAGATGCACCAGGAAAACGGCCCTGTCGTGATCACCCGCGGCGAAGGCGTGCGCGTGTTCGATGACAGCGGCAAAGGCTACATCGAGGCCGTCGCCGGCCTTTGGTGCGCCGCCCTCGGCTTCTCCAACGAGCGCCTCGTGCAAGCCGCGACCAAACAGATGCGTGAACTGCCGTTCTATCACGGCTTCACCTCCAAGTCGCACGGCCCGATGATCGACCTCGCGGAGATGCTGATCCAACGCGCGCCAGTGCCGATGAGCAAGGTGTTCTTCGCCAATTCGGGCTCCGAAGCCAACGACACCGCGATCAAGATGGTCTGGTATTTCAACAACTCCGTCGGCCGGCCCGAGAAAAAGAAGATCATCGGCCGCGCCAAGGGCTACCACGGCATCACCCTCGCCGCCGCCTCGCTGACCGGTCTGGCCACCAACCACCGCAGCTTCGACGTCCCTTTGCCCGGCTTCCTGCACACCATGTGCCCGCATTTCTACCATGGCGGCTTGCCCGGCGAGACCGAGGAGCAGTTCGCCACCCGCTGCGCCGATGAGCTCGAAAAGCTGATCCTTGCCGAAGGACCCGACACCGTTGCCGCGATGTGGGCCGAACCCATCATGGGCGCCGGCGGCGTCATCATTCCGCCGGTTGGCTACTTCGAGAAAATCCAGGCTGTGCTCAAGAAGTACGACGTCCTGCTCGTTGCTGACGAGGTGATCTGCGGGTTCTGGCGCACCGGGAACTACTGGGGCTCCGGCACGCTGAACGTGCAACCCGACATCATAACCTGCGCGAAGGCGATATCGTCCTCCTACCTGCCGATCTCGGCCGTCATGGTGAACGAGCGCATCTTCCAGGGCCTCTCCAACGAAAGCCACGCGATCGGCACCTTCGGCCATGGCTTCACCTACTCCGGCCATCCGGTACCTGCCGCCGTCGCGGTCGAAACCCTCAAGATCTACGACGAGCTGAAAATCGGCGATCACGTCCGCGCTGTCGGCCCTGTGCTGCAGTCTGAACTGCGCCGCCGCTTCGCCGGTCATCCGCTGGTCGGCGAAGTCCGCGGCGTTGGCCTGATCGGCGCGGTGGAACTGGTGGCCGACAAAGCCAACCACACCAACTTCGACCCGGCGATGAAAACCGGCGCGCGGCTGGCCAAGATTTGCGAGGCCAACGGCGTCATCAGCCGTGCACTGCCCGGCGATGCCCTGGCGTTCAGCCCGCCGCTGATCATCACCGAAGCTGAAATCCACGAAATGCTCGACGTGGTCAGCAAGTCGCTTGACGAGCTTACCGTCCAACTCAAGCGCGAGCAGATCGCCGTCGTGCGCTGAACGCCGAGAACCCGATGATTTTTGGCGGAATCGCCAAAAATCATCGTGCGATCAAATAAAGAGTGAGAGCGGGATGCCTTCCCCTATCAGAAGGCATCCCGCTCTTGTGATATGCTCCCCGGCCGCGTCCCAGCGCGGCAGGGGGAGCGCCTACCCCAACCTCTGCACCACGAACCGCACCGCCGCCTCGAACGAGGAAAACACGCTGTGCGCGCCCTTGACCATCATCAGGTTGTCGATCAGCCCGAAATCCCGGCACAACATCCCCTCGGCATCGCGAAACCACGCCCCCTCCGGTGTGAGCGGCGAAATCTGGCCGACCTTTTCGCGCCACAGCCGCTTATCCTCGGTCCACCCCACCACGAGCTTGCCAAGCCCCTTCGCCAGCCCCATTTCGTAGCAGGTCCCCGCATCCATCGACGCCCCGCGAAACGGCGTCATGTTGGCGACGATCGCATCGCAACGCGCCACCAGCTCCTCATCCGCCGCACAAATATTGGCTGCCATCCGATCCGGATCAGGGTCCGCGACCTGCCCCTGGTTGTCCATCGGAAACCACCCAACGGCTCCCAGTTGCGCGCAAACGGCTTTCATCTCGACCGCCCGCGCAAGCGGATCGGACAGAAACACCTCTGGCCCCGCGAGATAGATTTCCGGCCGTCCGTTGATCATTCGCCCGCCCTTTTCTGATGCAACCATCCTATCGCTCGCCCCCGACACCCAGCAACCAGGGCGACAAACCCACCACATCCCCGCATGATGCGCACACGCCGCCCCCGGAACCGACCATGCTCGCCGAAATCCTCGCCCACCTCCGCACCCAGCCCTCCCGCACCGGCTCCATGATCGTCACCCTCTATGGCGATGCCATCGTCCCCCGCGGCGGCAGCCTCGCACTCTCCAGCCTGATCGACATCTTCCGCGGCCTCGGCATCGAGGACGGCGTGGTCCGCACGGCCGTCTCGCGCCTCGCCGCCGATGGTTGGCTTATCCGCAGCAAGCGCGGCCGCAACAGCTTCTATGCCATCTCCCCGTCCGCCGCCGCGGCCACCGAGGCCGCCACGCCGCGCATCTACGGCCCGATCTCAGACACCTGGGACGGTCACCTCCGCCTTGCCATCGACCCCGGCGCCGAGCGCCAATCCCTGCTCGATGCCGGTTGGGCCACCGTTCACCCAGGCGTCCTCATCGCCACCACCGGCCCCTCCGCCCTGACCTCAACCGGCACGCCAGAAGCCCTTCGGGCCTTGGCCGCCCGCGCCTGGCCCCTCGCCGGCCTCGCGGCCCGCTATCACACCTTCCTCGCCACCTTCCCCGCCGATATCGCCGTCACCGAAGCCGACGCCATCCGCCTGCGCCTTCTGTTGATCCATGAATTTCGTCGCATCGCTCTGCGTGACCCGGCCCTGCCGCGCGCCTTGCTCCCGGCCGACTGGCCCGGCCACCCCGCCCGCGCCCGCGCCGCCGCCCTCTACGCCGGCCTCCTGCCGCTCAGCGAACACTGGCTCGACACCAACGCCACCACAGAAACCGGCCCACTGCCCCACGCCATCGCGCCGCGCCGCTTCGGTTGATCTGCGAGCCCATCTGAAAGGGTGCGCCTCGCACGGCCACCTCGCTGCGGCCCCATCGGATCCGAGGACGCCCGCAGGACGACAAGCCCTGCCGGCGATACAGATCGGTGAGCTCGACACTGTGACACGTCGGCAGCATCAAGGAGACCGCGACACAGTGGCAGCGCGACGCAAAATCATGTTACGAAATTCCCTTGAATCCAAAATTTCTGTAACATACTCTCGTCCGATCACCAGACCCCGGGGAGAAAGCGCATGTACTCGCAGGGCCTCAACCAGTCCGACCCATCATCCGCTCACACCTCCCCGGAAGCTGCGCGCTTCCAGGCCCGCATCGACGCGGAAGACAAGATCGAGCCCAATGACTGGATGCCGGAAGCCTATCGCCGCACTCTGATCCGCCAGATCTCGCAGCACGCCCATTCCGAAATCGTCGGCATGCTGCCGGAAGGCAATTGGATCACCCGTGCACCAAGCCTGCGCCGCAAGGCCGCACTGCTCGCCAAGGTGCAGGACGAAGGCGGTCACGGCCTCTACCTGTATGCCGCGGCCGAAACCCTGGGCGCCTCGCGCGAGGAACTGGTCGATCAGCTTCTCGCCGGAAAAGCAAAATATTCCAGTATCTTCAACTACCCGACCCTGACCTGGGCCGATATCGGCGCAATCGGCTGGCTCGTCGATGGTGCCGCCATCATGAACCAGATCCCGCTCTGCCGCTGCTCCTTCGGACCCTATGCCCGCGCCATGATCCGCGTCTGCAAGGAGGAGAGTTTCCACCAGCGCCAGGGCTACGAAATCATGCTCACCCTGTGCCGCGGCACCCCGGCGCAGAAAGCCATGGCGCAGGATGCGCTGGATCGCTGGTGGTGGCCCTGCCTGATGATGTTTGGCCCGCCCGATAGCGCCTCGCAGCACTCCGACACGTCGATGCAGTGGAAGATCAAGCGCTTCACCAATGACGGCCTGCGCCAGAAATTCATCGACGCGACTGTGCCGCAGGGTCTCCATCTCGGCCTCGCCTTCCCCGATCCCGACATGCGCCAGAACGCCGCCACCGGGCACTGGGAACACGGCGCGATCGACTGGGACGAATTCAAGCGCGTCGTTGCCGGTGGCGGGTTCTGCGCCGCCGAGCGTCTCGAAGCCCGCCGCAAGGCGCATGACGCGGGCGCCTGGGTCCGCGACGCCGCCGCCGCGCATGCCGCAAAGCGCGCCGCCCGCCAAGCCGCCAACCCGAGGATCGCCGCATGAGCACCCCCGCTACCCCGCTGTGGGAAGTGTTCATCCGCAGCCGCAGCGGCCTCGCGCATCGCCATGTCGGCTCCGTCCACGCCGCCGACGCCACCTTGGCGATGCAGGCCGCCCGCGACGTCTATACCCGCCGGGGCGAGGGCCTCTCGGTCTGGATCGTCCCCTCGAATGCCATCATCGCCTCCGATCCGGCCGACAAGGAGATGATGTTCGAGCCCACCGCCTCCAAGATCTACCGCCACCCCACATTCTACGAGGTGCCGGACGAAGTGGGCCACATGTGATGACCACCACCATCACCGTCGCCGCCACGCCCCTGGCCCGCCTCGCCCTCGCCCGTGCCGATGACGCCCTGATCCTTGGACACCGTCTCAGCGAATGGTGCGGCCACGCGCCGATCCTCGAGGAGGACCTCTCCCTCGCAAATATCGCGCTCGACCTGATCGGCCAGGCCCGCAGCCTCTATACCCTGGCCGGCGCCGTGACGGGACATACCGAGGACCAGCTTGCCTATCTGCGCGACGAGCGGCAGTTCAGCAATCTGCTGCTGGTCGAACAGCCCAACGGAGACTTCGCCCTTACCATCGCCCGGCTGTTCCTCTACAGCGCCTATATCGACCCCTACTGGCGCGCCTTGGGGGCCACCGATTCCGCGCTGTCCGACATCGCCGCCAAGGCCGAAAAGGAAAGCGGCTACCATCTCCGCCACAGCGCCGAATGGCTCATCCGCCTCGGCGACGGCACCGAGGAAAGCCATCGACGCGCCCAATCCGCGCTCGATCGCCTGTTCCCCTTCACCGCCGAGATGTTCGATCCCCTCCCCGATGACGTCGCGATCGACCCTGCCGACTGGACCGCGGAGGTCGACACCATCCTCACCCACGCGACGCTGACCCGCCCTTCCCCCGCGTGGCAGCACAACGGCGGGCGGGCCGGCCGGCACACCGAGCATCTCGGCCATCTCCTGGCCGAAATGCAGCACCTCCAGCGCACCCATCCCGGCGCCACCTGGTGATGCCGGGCGATCTGCGCGCCCGCGCCTGGGCGGCCGCCGCCACGGTGTGCGACCCCGAAATCCCGGTGCTCTCCATCGCCGACCTCGGCGTGTTGCGCGATATCCGTGTCGACGGCACCATCGTCGAGGTCGAAATCACACCGACCTATTCGGGCTGCCCCGCGATGCGCATGATCCAGATCGAAATCGAAGCCGCCCTGCACCAAGCCGGCATCGAAGGCCGCGTCGTCACCACGCTCTCGCCGGCCTGGACCACCGACTGGATGACCGCAGAAGGCCGCCGCAAACTGCGCGAATACGGCATCGCCCCGCCCCCTCCGGCCAGCACCAGGCGCGCCTTGTTCGGCCAATCCATCATCGCCTGCCCGCGCTGCGCTTCGACCAACACCGAACAACTCGCCGAATTCGGCTCGACCTCCTGCAAAGCGCTCTGGCGCTGCCGCGCCTGCCGCGAGCCCTTCGACCTTTTCAAGTGTCATTGAGCATGTTCCATTCCCTGCGTATCGCCAGCCTCCGGCGCGAAACCGATGACTGCGTCTCCCTCACCTTCGACATCCCCGCCGAGGCACACGCCGCCTTCGCCTTCACGCCGGGCCAGTATCTCACGCTCCGCGCCACCATCGCTGGCGAGGACATCCGCCGCAGCTATTCGATCTGCTCCGGCCCTGCCGACGGCGAATTGCGCATCGCCATCAAGCACGTGCCGGGCGGCCGTTTCTCCCATCATGCCAACAATGCGCTCAACCCGGGCGATCGCATCGAGGTCATGCCCCCCGACGGCCGGTTCACCGCCCCGCTCGGCGCCGGCACCTACGTCGCCATCGCCGCCGGTTCCGGAATCACGCCGGTGCTGTCGATCATGAAGTCCGTGCTGGGGCACAACCCCGCGGCCAATTTCGTGCTGCTCTATGGCAGCCGCAGCGTCGCCGCCATCCTGTTCCGCACCGAACTGGAAGACCTTAAGGACCGCTATCTGGGCCGGCTTACCGTGCTGCATGTGCTCTCGCGCGAGCAACAGGACGTCCCGGTGCTGACCGGCCGCCTCGACGCGTGCAAAATCAACGCCCTGCTCCCGTCCGCCGTTGATCCCGCCGCCATCGCCCACGCCTTCCTGTGCGGTCCCGGCGCCCTGATCGATACCGCAACCGCCACGCTCGTCGCCCTCGGCGTCCCCCCCGAACGCATCCACGCCGAACGCTTCACGCCAGCCGCCCCCGGCCGCACCGCCCCGCCGCCGGCGCCCACCACCGCCATCCCCGCCTTTGCCACCGCCACCATCATCCACGACGGCAAGTCCAACCTCATCCCGATCGCCGCCGGCGAACCCGTCCTGGAAGCCGCCATTCGGGCCGGGCTCGATCTCCCCTGGTCCTGCCGCGGCGGCATGTGCAGCACCTGCCGCGCCCGCATCACCGAAGGCGCCGCGACGATGGAAGTCAACTTCTCGCTCGAACCATGGGAAACCGATGCAGGCTTCGTATTGACCTGCCAGGCGCATCCGACAAC
>CANFKS010000078.1 GCA_947447625.1 Rhodospirillales bacterium
CCCGGCAGCCATGGCGCCACCCGGATTCCTGAAATAACATCCGATTTTCATCCTCCGGCGCGGATGTCTCCCCCTACCGCCCCGCCGGCGACAAGAATTTGGACCCATGCTCCACAGAGACAGCCGCCTGCTCATCGTCCTGCTCGGCGCCCTCACCGCGGTCGGCCCCTTCACCACCGACACCTACCTCCCCTCGATGCCCTCGATCCGCGATCACTTCGCCGTCGACATGGCCTCGGTCCAACTCACCCTCAGCATGGCCCTCCTCGGCGGCGCCGTCGGCCAGCTGTTCTACGGCCCCCTGTCCGACCGCTTCGGCCGCCGCCCGCTGCTGATCGGCGGCCTGAGCATCTACGTCATCGCCTCCACGGCCTGCCTCTTCGCCGGCTCCATCGAGCATCTCATCACCGCGCGATTCTTCCAGGTCTTCGGCTCGATCTCAGCCCCCGTCCTCGCCCGCGCCATGGTGCGAGACCTTCATGAACGCGAAGCCGCCGCCCGCATGCTGGCGCTGATCGGCATCGTCAACGGCCTCGGCCCGATCCTGGCCCCCACGGTCGGCGGCATCCTGCTCGCCACGTTCGGCTGGCGCGCGAGCTTCGTCTTCGTCGCCTGCTACGGCGCCGTCCTGGTCCTGCTCGTGACCACCGCCCTCGGCGAATCGATGCCCAAGACGGACGAACAGGCGCTCCATCCGCGCCGCCTGGCGCAAACCTTCCTGCAACTCGTCCGCAGCCGCACCTTCGTCGGCTACATGCTCATCAACTGCTTCCTGTTCGGCGGCCTCGGCGCCTATCTCGCCGGCGTGTCCTTCGTCGTCCTGCGCGTGCTCGAAGTGCCGACCCATCTGTTCGGCGCGGTCTTCGGCGCCATCATGGCCGGCAACATCACCGGCTACATCCTCTCCGGGCGCATCGTCCGCCGCTTCGGCCACGAAAACACCCTGCACTCCGGCGTCACCGGCATCGCCATCGCCGGCGTCGTGCTCGCCGGCTTCGCCTGGGCCGGCATCCATCATGTCGTGACCCTGGTGGGCCCGATGATGATCTACATGTTCTGCTTTGCCCTCGCCGGGCCGCAGGCCATCGCCGGCGCGCTGACCCCCTTCCCCCGCTCGGCCGGCACCGCCTCCTCGCTGATGGGCTTCTTCCAGTCCCTCACCAGTGCCGTCGTGGGCATGGGCGTGGCACTGGCCTTCGACGGCACACCCAAGGCGCTCGCCAGCTTCGTCAGCCTGATGGCGCTCGCGACCCTGCTGGCCTACCGCCTCGTCGTGCGCCGTATCCCCGAGGAGGAACGCCGCCACGTCCATCTCTAAAGCCGGATGCCTTCGCCTATCAGAAGGCATCCCGATCGAGAAGGCATCCCGCTCTGAACCCGCCTCCGAAACAAATCCGGCGCGCATCGCTGCGCGCCGGATGTCGAAACGGCCCGATATCGAAGCGGGCTGGCCGCCTCGCCTTACCCCATGCGATGCAGCGCGCAGAGCTTGTTGCCGTCGGGGTCCCGCAGATAGGCCAGATACATCGTCCCGCCGCGCACGCCCGGTGCATCCTCGATCGCGGTACCGCCATGGGCCACGCCCGCCTGATACCAGGCATCCGCCTGCTCCGGGCTCGCCATGGCAAACCCGATCGTGCCGCCATTGGCATGAGTCGCCGGCTTGCCGTCGATCGGCGCCGTAACCAGGAACGCCCCGCCATTATGGCGATAGATCAGCCTGCCCTTCGGGTCCTGGATCGCCGCCGGCCCGCCGATGGCGGCAAACAGCGCGTCATAGAAAATCTTCGATCGAGCGATGTCATTGCTCCCGACCATCATGTGGCTGAACATCCTGTGCCCTCCTGTGCCTGATTTTGTTGGGTTCACGGCCCCAACGCGCGCAACTCAGCACACTTCGCAAGCGCCGCAAAGCGCCGCCGTGCCGCGGTCCCACCGCCGGATGGGCGCGCTGCGCCAGGCCTGATATGCTGCGGTCCAGCCCCATCCCCCTGACGAGACATACGCAATGACCGCAACACTCTTCACCCCCCTGCAACTCGGCCGCGTCACCCTGCAACACCGCATCGTGCTCGCCCCGCTCACCCGCATGCGCGCGGCCGGCAGCGTCCCCGGCCCCCTCAATGTCGAATACTACGCCCAGCGCACCACCCCCGGCGGCCTGCTCATCGCCGAGGCCACCCCGGTCTCCCCGCAAGGCCACGGCCACCCCAACGTCCCCGGAATCCACACCGCCGCCCAGGTCGCCGGCTGGAAAACCGTGACCGACGCCGTGCATGCCAAAGGCGGCGTCATCTACCTCCAACTCTGGCACACCGGCCGCGTCTCCCATTCGAGCCACCAGCCCGACGGCGCCGCCCCGGTCGGCCCCTCCGCCATCCGCGCCGAAGGCGGCACCATCAATGCGGCCTTCCAGCCCGTTCCCTACGAAGTCCCCCGCGCCCTGGAGATCCAGGAGATCGCCTCCATCGTCGACACTTTCCGCCAGGCCGCCGCCAACGCCATCGCCGCCGGCTTCGACGGCGTCGAGATCCACGGCGCCAACGGCTACCTGCTCGAACAATTCCTCTACAGCCGCACCAACACCCGCACCGACGCCTATGGCGGCAGCATCGAAAACCGCAGCCGCCTGCATCTCGAAGTCACTGACGCCGTGATCCGCGAAATCGGCGCCGAGCGCACCGGCATCCGCCTCTCCCCCTGGGGCATCGCCAATGACAGCTCCGAGGCCGATCCGGTCTCGCTGTTCACCCACCTCATCGGCGAACTGGCCAAGCGCACCCTCGTCTATCTCCACCTCATCGAACCCCGCGCCAGCGGCACCGGCAAGGCCGACATCTTCCGCGCCGACCAGCCCTCCGCGGCCGGCATCTTCCGCGCGATGTGGCCGACCGTCCTGCTCGACGCCGGCGGCTTCACCGCCGAAACCGCGCCCGAAGCGCTCAGCAGCGGCCGCGCCGACGCTGTCGCCTTCGGCCGCTTCTTCATCTCCAACCCCGACCTCGTGGACCGCATCCGCCAGGGTGCCGCCTTCACCCCCTATCACCGTCCGACCTTCTATGGCGGCGGCGCCGAAGGCTACACCGACTATTCCGTCTGGGGTGGCTAGAGCCTGATGATTTTTGGTGGAATCACCAAAAATCTGAATCAGGCGATCTGACGCCGGGGCGGTCAGTAAACCCGCGGCCGCGGCCTTGGTTGACGCAGGTCAATGCCGAAAGTCACGCGAAGCCCGATCTGTTTCGACGCGATCACGTCCCGTGATCGCCGCCGATACGGAGGATCTCCCCTTGCTCGCGAACCTTGCGCACTCCGGTGAAACCCTCCGCAATCACCGCGCCGTCGATAGCGCAGCCCCGGCCATCCCTGAATACCTGCGGCTCAACTACTGGTGGGCCTATATCCATCCCGCCGCCGTGAAGCTGTTCGAGCGCGGCTGGCTGGTCGACCTCATCCTGTGGGGCAATTACCGCCAACTCTCCACCGCCGCCCTCGCCGCCCTCGGCGCCACGCTCGACGGCCCCACCCTGCAGGTCGCCTGCGTCTACGGAGACCTCACGCCGCGCCTGTCCGAACGCGTCGGCCATGACGGCGGCACCCTCGATGTGGTGGACATCGTGCCGATCCAACTCGAAAACCTGCGCAAAAAACTGCCGGCCGCCACCGCTGTGCGTATGCTGAAGCAGGATTCCACCGACCTCGATCTGCCCGACGCCGCCTATGATCAGGCGCTCCTGTTCTTTCTGCTCCATGAACAACCCGCCGCCATCCGCCGCCGCACCGTGCGCGAGGCCTTGCGCGTTGTGAAGCCTGGTGGCCGCGTGGTGATCGTTGATTTTGGACGCCCCAAATGGTGGCATCCGCTGCGCTATTCCTGGCTGCCCCTCATCTCCTGCCTCGAACCCTTCGCCGCCGAAATGTGGCGCTGCCCGAACGGCCTCGCGCTGCCGCCCGAAACTGAACACCACCAGATCCGGCGCCTGTTTTTCGGCGGCATGTTCCAGATGGTGACACTCACCCGGCACTGATCCCCCCCGGCGATCTAACCCCTGGCCGGGCGGCGCGGCTATCCCATATGATCATCCCATGAACCTCGATTTTTCCGACGACGAAATCCAGCGCTACTCCCGCCATATCCTGCTTGAGGATGTCGGCGGCACCGGCCAGGCGAAACTGCGCGCAGCGCGCGTGCTGCTCGTCGGCGCCGGCGGCCTCGGCTCGCCCTTGCTGCTCTATCTCGCCGCCGCCGGTGTCGGCCGCATCGGCCTCGTCGATGACGACGACGTCGATCTCTCCAACCTCCAGCGCCAAATCGCCCACACCACCGCGAGCATCGGCACCCCCAAGGTCGTCTCCGCTGCCGAACGGGCCCTCGCCATCAACCCCCATGTCACCATCGAGCAGCACCGCCTGCGCCTCGATCGCGACACCATCCTGCCCCTCCTCGCGCAGTACGACATCATCTGCGACGGAACCGACAATTTCGCCACCCGCTTCCTGATCTCCGACGCCTCCGTGCTCGCCCGCAAAACCCTGGTCTCCGCCGCCGTCCTGCGCTTCGAGGGCCAACTCTCCGTCTTCAAGCCCCATGCCGTCCTGCCCGATGGCGGCCATTGCCCGTGCTACCGCTGCCTCTACCCCGAACCCCCGCCCCCCGGCATGGTGCCGACCTGCAGCGAAGCCGGCGTGCTCGGCGCCGTCACCGGCGTGATGGGCACCTTGCAGGCCACCGAGGTGCTGAAGGAAATCCTCGGCATCGGCGAAACCCTCGCCGGCCGCCTCCTGATCTGGGATGCGCTCGCCACACGCTTCCGCACCGTGAAACTCCGCGCCGACCCGGGCTGCGCCTCCTGCGGCAGCAACCCCTCGATCCACGACCTCTCCGCTCACGGCGATACCGCGGGGCCGCTCTGTGCAGTCTGATGGCCTCGGCATCCTGCTGATCTCCGAGGGCCACGAACGCGCGCACTACGCCTTCGTCCTCGCCTCGGGCGCCGCCGCCGTGGGCCGCGACGTCGTCCTCTTCGCCACCAACCAAGGCTGCCGCGCCCTCCTCGCTGACCTCGAACCTCTGCTCGGCCCGCGCGACGCGGCAATCCGCGCAACCGGCGTTGCCGGACTTGCCGAACTGCGCGAGGCCTGCATCGAACTCGGCGTCCGCCTGATTGTGTGCGAAGCCGGGCTGCGCATGGCCGATATGTCCGCTGCCGCTCTGGCCGAAACGGTCGAAATCGCCGGCGTCATCACCTTCCTCAACGCCGCGCGCGGACAATTGCTCACACTCTAGAGCCGAATGCCTTCCGAGAGGCGAAAGCATCCGGCTCCAGCTCTTTGTTCGAGTGCCTGTTTCAGACTTTTGCCGATTCCGCCTAAAATCATCAGGCTCCAGGTCAGCGTCGCGCATCGAACGCTTGACCCGATACGGCCGGACTTGGCACGGATAGCGCATGCAGCAATCCCTCGTGCTCCTCGCCCTGTTTCTGGCCGCTGCGCCCGGTGCGCTGCTGCCGGCCTACGCACAATCCCAACCCGCCACCGGCGTGCTGCAAGCCCCGCCCAGAAACGCGGCGCCCGAAAACAAGCCGACCCCGTCGACCAACCCGCCCACCCCCGCCCCGCGCAGCGCCGTGCAGCAGGTCGCGCCGAACACCGTCGGCTCCTCCACCCTCGGTCACTCCGCGCCCGGCCGCCCGCCGCCGGTGGTGCAACCGCCGCCCAACGCCCACGCCCAGAAGCCCCCTGCCCCCCCGGTTCCCGCTGCGACAGCCGCGGTGCCTGGCCCCAACGCGCCCAAACCCCCCGCCAAACCCGCCGCCCCCGCCACCGCGCCATCCCCCCCTCAGAAGCCGGCCGATCCCCCGCCCGCCGTCACCGAGCGCGCTCCCGCCCCCACCATCGGCGCCGTCACCAACCAGCCCTTGCCGCGCTGGGCCTCGTTCCGCACCGACGAAGTCAACCTGCGCGCCGGCCCCGGCACCCGCTACCCCATCGAATGGGTCTACCGCCGGGTCGGCCTGCCCGTGCAGATCGAGCGCGAATTCGAGGCCTGGCGCCTCGTCACCGACCAGGACGGCGTCAAGGGCTGGGTCCACTCCGCCACTTTGCAAGGCCGCCGCGGCTTCGCCGTCCGAGGCAAGGAACGCCCGCTCCGCAAATCCGCCGTCGACGACGCAGCCCCCGTCGCCCTCCTCAAGCCCGGCGTCGTCGGACGTATCCGCGCCTGCGAGGCCAATGCGATATGGTGCGAAGTCCAGGTCTCGGATTATCGCGGCTGGCTCAAGCGCGACGAAATCTGGGGCGTCTTCGCCACCGAAGCCGTCAAATAACCTGGAGCGTGATCGCCAAAGGCGGAATCACCCGCGGCCTGAACCGGAGCCCAGGCCGCGCTTGATTATCGCTTGATTATACTGCTGCGCCTCGCCTCAGTAGACCACCACGCTGCGGATGCTCTCCCCCCGGCGCATCAGATCGAACCCGTCGTTGATCTTCTCGAACGGCAGCACATGCGTGATCAGATCATCGATATTGATCCGCCCATCCATGTACCAATCCACGATCCGCGGCACATCCGTCCGCCCCCGCGCGCCGCCAAACGCCGTGCCCATCCACACCCGTCCCGTCACCAGCTGGAACGGCCGCGTCGAAATCTCCTTGCCCGCGCCGGCCACGCCGATGATGATCGACTTGCCCCAGCCCCGGTGCGCGCACTCCAGCGCCTGGCGCATCAGCGTCGTATTGCCGACACACTCGAACGTATAATCCGCGCCCCCCTTGGTGAGGTTCACGATATACGGAACCAGATCGCCCTCGACCTCGTTGGGGTTCACGAAATCCGTCATCCCGAACTTCTCGGCCATCGCCTTGCGCCCGGGATTGATATCGACGCCGACGATCTGCTCGGCCCCGATCATCCGCAGCCCCTGGATCACATTGAGCCCGATGCCCCCCAGCCCGAACACCACCGCGCGACACCCGGCCTCCGCCTTGGCGGTATTCATCACCGCCCCGATCCCGGTCGTCACCCCGCAGCCGATATAGCAAACCTTATCGAACGGCGCGTCGGACCGGATTTTGGCCAGCGCAATTTCCGGCAACACCGTAAAATTCGAGAACGTGGACGTCCCCATGTAGTGATACAGCGGCTCCCCATCGCACGAAAACCGGCTCGTCCCGTCCGGCATCACGCCCTTGCCCTGCGTCGAACGGATCGACACGCACAAATTCGTCTTGCGGCTCAGGCAGTATTCGCACTGCCGGCATTCCGGCGTGTAGAGCGGAATCACGTGATCGCCCTTCTTCAGGCTCGTCACATTCTTGCCGACATCGACCACCACGCCCGCGCCCTCATGGCCCAGGATCGACGGAAAAATGCCCTCGGCATCCGCGCCCGACAGCGTGTACTCGTCGGTGTGGCAAATCCCGGTCGCCTTGATTTCGACCAGCACCTCGCCCTCGCGCGGGCCCGCGAGATCGACGGTTTCCAGGCTCAGCGGGGCGCCGGCTTTGCGGGCAACGGCAGCACGGGTTTTCATATCGGAGATCCTCCTCGGGTCTGCCGATGATTTAGCGTGTGGTGCGCTCCCGGATCAACCGCACGCACTTGCTCATCACCGACGGCAAGGCCTCACCCTCAACCGCCGCGCCATCCACCAGAAACCCCTCCGCCGCGTTGGACGCGCCCTGCCCCACGTAAACGTCGAGATGCAACGTGAAATGGGTGAACCCATGCTCCACCTGCCCGATATGCCGCCACGCGACCGCCGCTGGCGCCGCCGCTTGCGCCTCGTCAAAGGCCCACGGCTCCGCCCGCCACGCAGTCCCCGGCAATTCGATCATCCCCCCCAGCAATCCCTTCGCCGCCCGCCGCCGCAGCAGCACCCGCCCGGCATCATCCTGCAGCCAAAACACCGCCCCATGGCGCAACGGCCGCGCCTTCTTCGCCGCCTTGCGCGGCAACTCCGCCGCAATTCCCCGCGCTTGCCCGACACACGGCGCACGCCACGGGCAAATCGCGCAGGCCGGGTTCCGCGGCGTGCAAATCGTCGCCCCCAGATCGAACAAGGCCTGCGCGAAATCCGCCGGCCGCACCCCGCTCGCCCCGAGCAGCGCCGCCCCTGCCCGGATCTCGGGCTTGGACCCCGGCAATACCCCCTCAATGGCAAACACCCGACTCACCACCCGCTCGACATTGCCGTCCACCGGCACCACCTCCAACCCAAACGCGATCGCCCCCACCGCCGCCGCCGTATACGCCCCGATCCCCGGCAACGCCCGCAATCCCTCGATATCCCGCGGAAACCCCCCCAGCGCCACCACCGCCTTGGCGCATGCATGCAGGTTCCGGGCCCGCGCATAATAACCAAGCCCCGCCCAGGCCCGCATCACCGCGTCACTCTCCGCCGCCCCAAGCGCCGCCACATCCGGAAAACGGCTGAGGAATTTTTCATAATACGGTATGACAGCCGCGACAGTGGTTTGCTGCAACATGATCTCGCTGAGCCAGACCCGGTACGGATCCGCCGCCTCCCCCGGCAATGCCCGCCACGGCATGCGCCGCCGGCTGCGGTCGTACCAGTCGAGCAGCGGCGTGGACCAGTCAAACAGGAAATCGGGCGCGGGCATGGAGCGGGTATGACGAGCGAATCCAACGACGACAAGCGCCATGTCTACGGCCCCCGCGCCATCTCCGCCTTGGTGCCCGCCCTCGTGCGCCCCGCCTTCCGCAAACGCTCCCCCGCCGCCGCCCAGGTGATGGCCGACTGGGACCAGATCGTCGGCCCCGCCCTCGCCGCCGTCAGCCAACCGCGCAAACTCTTCTCCGGCACCCTCGCCATCGGCTGCACCGGCCCGATGGCGATGGAACTGCAACACCTCTCCGTCGAACTCATCGCCCGCATCAACGCCTATCTCGGCCAGGTCACCGTCACCCGCCTGCGCTTCGTGCAGGACCTCCAAGCCCCCGCCCCGCGCCCGCCCCCGCCGCGCCGCGCCATCGAAGCCGCCCACCAGGCCACCGCATCCATCGCCGACCCCGAACTCCGTGCGGCGCTCGAAAAACTCGGCCAATATGTCCTCGCACCGCGCCGTCGCTAGTGCGGGATGGCTTCTGATTGCGAAGGCATCTCGCTCTAGCTCTTTGTTTTATCGCCTGATTCAGATTTTTGGTGATTCCACCAAGACTCATCAGGCGCCAGGCGCCGCCCCCCTGGATAGTGTCCCGCCAGGGCTGGACATGACTCGCAGCAACTGCCTAGCCTACCATATATAGAGGTAATCATGCTCAATTCACGCCGTACCCTACTAGCCCTTGGGGCCACCACCGCCCTCGCCGGCCTCGTCCGCCCTGCCCTGGCAGCCGATGCCGACCCCCGCATGGCCGAACGCTCGATCGGCAGCGCCACCGCCCCCGTCGTCGTCACCGAGTGGTTCTCGCTCACCTGCTCGCATTGTGCCGCCTTCCACCGCGACGCCCTGCCCCGCATCCGCGAAACCGTCATCACCCCCGGCAAGGCCCGCCTGATCTACCGCGACTTCCCGCTCGACCAGGTCGCCCTGACCGCTGCCATGGTCGCCCGCGCCCTGCCCGGCGAACGCTACGAAGCCTTCGTCGGCGCCCTCTTCGCCACGCAGGACCGCTGGGCCTTCAACCGCCTCGCCAACCCGACCGAAGAACTCGCCAAAATGGCCGCCCTCGCCGGCATGGGCCGCGAAATGTTCAACGCCACCATCGCCGACTCCGCCCTCAAAGCCGCCATCCTCGCCGGCCAGCAGGACGCCGATAAAACCTATCACGTCGACTCGACTCCGACGTTCATCTTCAACGGACCAAAGGCGAAGGACCAGCGCGAGGCCGGTGGCCGCAGCCCTGACGACTTCGCCAAGCTGGTGGCCGCCGCCGCCGGCTAGAGCCTGATGATTTTTGGCGGAACCGCGAAAAATCTGAATCAGGCGATCAAACAAAGCGTTAGAGCGGGATGCCTTCGCCTACCGGAAGACATCCCGCTCTAACCGTATGGGATCACCGACTTGCCGATCAGCTTCAGCCGCCTGCGCATCGCCGGGTTCAAGAGTTTCGCCGAACCCGCGACCCTGGATATCAGGCCCGGACTGACCGGCATCGTCGGCCCCAACGGCTGCGGCAAATCCAACGTCGTCGAGGCCCTGCGCTGGGCAATGGGCGAAACCTCCGCCCGCTCCATGCGCGGCGACGAAATGGATGACGTCATCTTCGCCGGCACCGCCTCGCGCCCCTCGCGCAATCTCGCCGAAGTCACCCTCCTGCTCGACGACGCCGCCGGCCTCCTGCCCCCGCCGCACCATGCCGCGCCCGAAATCGAAGTCAGCCGCCGCATCGAGCGCGGCAACGGCAGCGCCTACCGCGTCAACGGCAAGGAAGCCCGCGCGCGGGACGTGCAAACCCTGTTCGCCGACCTCGCCACCGGCTCGCACTCCTCCGGCATGGTCAGCCAAGGCCGCGTCTCCGCCCTCGTCAGCGCCAAGCCCGACGAACGCCGCACCATCCTCGAAGAAGCCGCCGGCATCACCGGCCTGCACGCCAGGCGCCACGAGGCCGAGCTCAAACTCCGCGCCGCCGAAGCCAATCTCGCCCGCGCCGAAGACCTCCGCGGCCAACTCGACACCCAACTCGAAGGCCTCAAGCGCCAGGCCCGCCAAGCCACCCGCTACCGCACCCTCTCCGCCGGCATCCGCGGCGCCGAGGCCGAACTCCTCTCCCTCCAACGCGCCCACGCCGACGCCCAACGCACCGCCGCCGCCGCCGCCCTGCACACCGCCCAATCCGGCGTCGCCAGCGCCACCGCCGCCGCCACCCAAGCCGCCGCCCGCGCCACCGACACCGCCGCCACCCTCCCCGCCCTGCGCGATGCCGAAGCCACCGCCCGCACCGCCCTCGAACGCCACCGCCTCGGCCTCGAACACATCACCGCCGAAGCCGCCCGCGCCCGCGACGCCCTCGCCGCCGCCCAGGCCCGCCTTCAGCAAATCGGCGCCGATCTGCTCCACGCCGAACAAATCAAGCGCGACGCCGATGCCGCCGTCGCCCGCCTCATCGACGAGGAATCCCGCCTCCAGGCCGAGGAACTGACCGATCCGCCCCGCCTCGCCGAAACCGAAGCCGCCCGCCTCGCCGCCACCGATGCCGCCCGCGCCGCCGAACGCGCCGCCAACGCCGCCACCGAACGCGCCGCCGACGTCGCCGCCCGTCACCGCAGCCTGAGCGAAGCCCTCGCCGCCGCCGAACACCGCGCCCGCCGCCTCGCCGAGTCCCTCGCCCGCCTCAAACAGGACCATGACCAGGTCCGCCGCGACATTGTCGACCCTGCCCGCATCGCCGCCGCCGAAGCCGCCCGCGCCGCCGCCGCCGCCGCCCTCGACTCCGCCCGCACCACCCTCGACAGCGCCGAGCGCGCCCGCGCCGCCGCCATCCTCGAAGCCCAGCGCCGCCGCACCGCCGCCGAAACCGAAGCCCGCCACCTGCGCGATGAAGCCCGCCGCATCGGCGAAACCGCCCGCCAGGACGCCGCATCCCGCCTCGCCGCCGCCCGCGACGCCGCCTCCCTTGCCGCCACCGCCCGCGCCCGCCTCTCGGCCGAAGCCCAGGCCCTGTCCGACGTCCTCGCCGTGCGCGACGGCGAAGCCTGGCCCCGCATGGTCGACCAACTCGCCGTTCCCCCCGGCCTCGAAGCCGCCCTCGGCGCCGCCCTCGGCGAAGAACTCGAATCCGCCGCCGACACCAAGGCCGCCCGCCACTGGCGCGAACTCCCCCCGCTCGACCCGTGCCCCGCCCTGCCCGAAGGCGTCCAGCCCCTCTCCAGCCTCGTCACCGCCCCCAAGGCCCTCGCCCGCGCCCTCTCC
Source organism: Rhodospirillales bacterium (assembly GCA_947447625.1). Classification (GTDB taxonomy): domain Bacteria; phylum Pseudomonadota; class Alphaproteobacteria; order Acetobacterales; family Acetobacteraceae; genus CAIYPH01. The sequence goes on from CANFKS010000078.1 coordinate 11,875, forward strand.
CAAATCGGCCTCGCCGAGGACGGCGCCGCCCTGCAAACCCATCTCCGCCCCGGCCAGGCCCTGGTCTCCCCCGCCGGCGCGATCTGGCGCTGGGACGGCTACACCATCAAGGCCGGCACCCCCACCGCCGCCGCCGTCCGCCTGCAACAACGCAACCGCCTCGCCCGCCTCAAACAACACCTGGCCGAGCGCACCGCCGAGGAACACGCCGCCACCGCCGCCCGCCAGGCCGCCGAGGCCGACGAACGCCAGATCCGCACCACCACCGAAGCCGCCGAGCGCACCGCCCGCGACAGCGCCGACGCCGCCGAACGCACCGCCCGCGCCGCATCCGCCCACCTCGAACAGGACGCCACCGCCGCCGAACACCAGGCCCGCACGGCCCGGCGCACCGCCGAACAATCCCTCGAACACACCGCCGCCGCCGCCACCACCCTCGCCGCCCGCGCCGCCACTGCCATCGTCCGCCTCGCCGGCCTCGACGAACAATCCGCCCGGCTCACCCTCGAACACGACGAAGCCCAAGCCGCCCTCGCCACCGCCCGCGCCGCCCGCGACGCCCTGCCCGACCCCGCCGCCGCCCGCGCCGGCATGGACCAGGCCCGCGCCGAACTGACCACCGCCCGCCGCCAGGAAGCCGCCACCAGCGGCATGCACGACGCCCTGACCCGCGCCGCCACCGCCCGCTCCCAGCGCCTCAAAATCATCGGCACCGAAGCCACCATCTGGCGCGAACGCGCCGCCGACGCCGCCGGTCGCCTCACCGACCTCCTCGCCCGACGCGCCCTCGCCACCACCGAAACCGCCACCCTGACCGACGCCCCCGCCCGCATCGCAGCCCAAGGCAACACCGCCCGCGACGCCCTCGAAGCAGCCGAAGCCGCCCACCGCATCACCGCCGACACGCTCACCCAAGCCGAAACCACCACCCGCGACACCGACCGCGCCGCCCGCGCCGCCGAAGCCGCCCTCGCCGCCGCCCGCGAAGCCGTGCTGCGCGCCGAAGCCACCGCCGCCCAGGCCGATCACGCCTGGGGCACCATCGCCGAACGCATCCTCGAACGCCTCGGCGCCGACGCCACCCTCCCCGATCCCCCCGCCGACATCGGCCCCGACGCCGAAGACCGCATGCGCCGGCGCCACGAACGCATGCTCCGCGAACGCGAAGACATGGGCCCCGTCAACCTGCGCGCCGACCTCGAAGCCGACGAAATCGCCGCCCAAATCGACATCATCGTCAAAGGCCGCGAAGAACTCTCCACCGCCATCGCCCGCCTGCGCGGCTCCATCGGCAGCCTCAACCGCGAAGGCCGCGAACGCCTGACCGCGGTCTTCGAACAAGTCGACAAACACTTCCAAACCCTCTTCGCCCGCATGTTCGGCGGCGGGCGCGCCCACCTCTCCATGGTCGGCTCCGATGACCCCCTCCTCGCCGGCCTCGAAATATACGCCCAACCCCCCGGCAAAAAACTCGCGGCCCTCTCCCTGCTCTCCGGCGGCGAACAGGCGCTGACCGCCCTCTCCCTCATCTTCGCCGTCTTCCGCTGCAACCCCGCCCCCGTCTGCGTGCTCGACGAAGTCGACGCCCCGCTGGACGACGCCAACGTCGAACGCTTCTGCACCCTCCTCGAAGACATGGTGAAGGAAACCGGCACCCGCTTCCTCGTCGTCACCCACCACCAACTTACCATGGCCCGTATGGACCGTCTCTACGGCGTCACCATGCAGGAACGCGGCATCTCCCGCCTGCTCTCGGTCGATCTCAGCGTCGCGGCGGCAATGATGGAAACCGCGGGGATGGAAAGCGCCGGGATGGAAAGCGCGGCGACAAAAAGCGCGGCGGCGGCCTAGATCAGGATGCCTTCCGATAGGGAGAAGGCATTCCGCTCTCATTGTTTGCATGATCGCCGGGTTCAGACTTTTCGGCGATTCCGCCAAAAAACCATCACGCTCCAGGCTTGGCGCCAAATCCGGGCGGCTGGAGCGGGTGAAGGGAATCGAACCCTCGTATGCAGCTTGGGAAGCTGCCGTTCTACCATTGAACTACACCCGCATCGCGATCGTCTCCGACCGTTGCCTCGCAGCGCAACAGCCTTATACCCACCCTCTCCCACCGGCGCAATCTCCCTCGCCCCCTTACCCCCCTCGCCCCCCACGCCTGGCACGCCGTCCTGCCCTGGGATTCCCCTTGACAAAGACAAAAGTTAGTTATATATAATCGCAGTAATGAGCTCAGGCACCACCCCCATAAAGGCCATCCTCGGCCTTGTCCGGACCGGCTTCGCGCTGATCGCGACGCGTGATTGCGTCCGCGCGGCGTGGTTCCTCCTGTTTGCAAACCGCTTCGCCCGCAGCATCGCCCTCTTCGAACAGCTCCTCGCCGATTGGCGCGACGGCAAACGCGCAGCGCCTCCCCCGATCCCGCAGCACCCCAAGGCGGCGCACGATCCCGCCCCGCAAGCCCCCCATTATCGCGCCCCCAGCACCACGCCGCGCGCCTCCCGCCGCGCCCGCGCCGAACGCGCGCGCCATGCCCCCATCCCGGCACGCCCAAACCAACACACCGCCCCCGCCCCAAGCCCGGCCCCCGCCCCATCTCCCCCCTGTCGTCCCTCGTCCGGCATGCGCCCCTCCTCGCCCATCCGCGTCAAAAAACCCGCCTGACCGGCCCCAACGACTCACGCCCTAAATGTTTCGATATCGTATTTAAAGGCAATTTTCTCCCCATTGACGCCCACCCCCCACCCCCCTAATTTCCCGGTGTTGACGGTCAAACGCCGTAAACCCTCGTGATTTGTCCGGCCGGATTGCGGCGAGGTGAAACAAGCGCGCTAAAGAGGCCAGCGGGGAACCGTGCGGAATGGGTCCGCAGGCTCCGCTGATCCGATGGCCGGCCCAGCTATGAAGGGCCACCCTCAATGAACCCGATCAACCCCACCTACCGCACCGCCACGCTCCTCGTGCAGGGCGGTATCGACCGCTCCCCCCACGGCGAAACCGCCGAAGCCCTCTACCTCACCTCCGGCTTCGTCTACGACAGCGCCGAGCAGGCCGAAGCCACCTTCAAAAACGAAGTCACCCACTACCAGTATTCCCGCTTCGGCAACCCCACCGTCTCGATGCTGGAAAACCGCCTCGCTTTGATCGAAGGCGCCGAAGCCTGCCGCGCCACCGCCACCGGCATGGCCGCCGTCCATTCCGCCCTGCTGAGCCACCTCAAATCCGGGGACCGCGTCGTCGCCTCGCGCGCTCTCTTCGGCTCCTGCCATTGGATCGTCTCCACCCTTCTGCCGCGCTACGGCGTCATCACCGAATTCGTGGACGGTGCCGACCTCGCCCAATGGCAAGCTGCCCTGTCCACGCCCTGCAACCTCGTCCTCCTCGAATCCCCCTCCAACCCGATGCTCGAAATCGTCGACCTCCGCGCCGTCGCCACCCTGGCCCACGCGGCCGGCGCCATCGTCGTCGTCGACAACGTCTTCGCCACCCCCCTGCACCAAAAACCCCTCGAACTCGGCGCCGACGTGGTGGTCTATTCCTGCACCAAACACATCGACGGCCAGGGCCGCGTCCTCGGCGGCGCCGTCCTCGGCCGCCAGAAATGGGTTGACGACGTGCTGCAACCCTTCATCCGCAACACCGGCCCCTCGATTTCCGCCTTCAACGCCTGGCTGCTCCTCAAGGGCCTCGAAACCCTCGCTTTGCGCGTCGATGCCGGCTGCCGCAATGCCGAACAGGTCGCGGGCTTCCTGGCCGCCCAACCCGATATCGCCCGCGTCTGGTACCCCACCCGCGCCGACCACCCGCAGCGTGACCTCGCGATGTCGCAGATGACCGCCGGCGGCACCCTGGTCACCTTCGAAGTCAAAGGCGGCAAGGAGGCCGCCTTCCGCATGATGAACGCCTTCCGCCTCATCAAGGTCTCCAACAACCTCGGCGATAGCAAATCCCTCGCCACCCACCCCGCCACCACCACCCACATGCGCATCGGCGCCGAGGAGCGCGCCAAACTCGGCATCACCGACGGCGTCATCCGCCTCTCCGTCGGCCTCGAAGATGTGCGCGATGTGCAGGACGATCTCGCCGCCGGCCTCGCCGCGATCTGACGCCGCCCCTGGACATCCGGCCCATCCTCGCGTTGAGTAGTCCGAAGGATGGGCCGGATGAGCACTGATTTTACCGCACAGACCAACGAGATCCGCGTCTCCGTGCGCGCGTTCTTCATGCCGGACCGGTCCAACCCGGCCGAAAGCCAATATTTCTGGGCCTATCGCGTCCGCATCGAGAACCTCGGCGCGAGCCCGGTTCAACTCCTCAAACGCAGCTGGTCCATCACCGACGGCGCCGGGCGCACCCAGCAGGTCCACGGCGAAGGCGTGATCGGCCTAACCCCGCTGCTCCAGCCCGGCGAAAACTTCGAATACACCTCCGGCACCCCGCTCAGCACCCCGTCCGGCTTCATGCGCGGCTTCTATCACATGGTCGAACCCGTCACCGCCCGTGCCTTTGACGTCACCATCCCCGCCTTCAGCCTCGACAGCCCCCACCAACCCGGTTTGGTCCATTAGAGCCTGGTGATTTTTGGCGGAATCTGCGGGCTGGCCTACCAGCCATGATACCCCGGATGCGCCGGCGTGAGCGGCAATGACACGCGCTCCCCGGTTGCCGCGGAATGATAGAGCGCGGTGATCAACTCCAACGACGCCCGCGCCTGCGCCACCGTCACCGGCGGCGCCGCGCCCGTCTCCAGCGCGGCATGGAAATCCTCGAACTGCCGCGCGAACCCTTCCTGACCCGCCGTCGCCCCAGCCAGCGCCGCATCGAGCCAGGCCTGGTCCTTCGGCGCCTTGGGCGTGAACACCCATGGCTCCTTCGAACTGGCATAGACCTCGCCATGCCCCTCCATCGTCACGTTCTCGCACATCACCCTCAGCCGCGACACCTCGTCCGCCGAGCCTAGCGTCACCGACAACACCGCGATCGACCCGTCCGCCATCTCCAGCGTCGCCCCCCCGCAATCCTCGGTTTCGATCGGATTGACCCGCGTCGTCATCATCGCACTCACCCGGCGCACCGGCCCGACAAGCGCCGTCAGCATGTCATGGATATGGATCGCATGGCCGAGGAACGCGCCGCCCAATTCATACGCCCGCGTCCCCCGCCATTTGACCGCGTAGTAGTCCGCCCCGCGCGACCAATGGGTTTGCGCCGTCGCCAGAAACACCCGCCCCGCCGCCCCCGTGCGCATCAGATGCTGCGCGCGGGCCAGCCCGTTGCCGAACCGCACCTGGAACACCGGCATTAGCACCCGCTTGGTCTCGGCCACCACCCGCTCCAGTTCATCCACCTCGGCGAGCGAGCCCACCAGCGGCTTTTCGCACACCACATGCTTGCCCGCCCGCAACGCCCGCGTGATCGCCTCCAGATGCAAAAACGGCGGCAGGCAGATGTCGATGATATCGATATCCGCCCGCCCCAGCAGCGCATCGTCATACGCGCCATGCACCGCAGCCCCGCCCCTCACCTGCCGCGCCAAGGCCGCCGCCCGCTCCGGATCGCGGTCGCAAATCACCGCCACCTCGAACAGATCGGGGTTGGCATTATAGCCCTCGACATGCTTCCCCCCGATGCCCGCGCCCACCACCGCAACCCGATACCGCTTTTTCATGCTCATCCTCCCGTCCGCATCCTGAAACCGCATCACAGATCACTCCAACAACTCCGCCGCCCCGCGCGCCAGCGCCGCCAGCGCCGTCGCCGCGAGCGAAACCGCCGCCACCGGCCGATACGCCGTCTGCCCCCAGCGCCGGAACATCGCCGTTCCGATCCAGCCGCCGATCACCATCAACGGCAACCCGAACCCCGCGATCGCCAAAGCCTGCAGCCCAAGCAGCCCGCCCCACCACGCCTGCGGCAGCGCCATCACCGAGACCAGCGGAAAATACACCATCAGGCTCGACCGCACGGCCTGCCGGTCCGTCTGCGTCGCCAGGAAATACACAATCGCTGCCGGCCCCGACATCGCTGCCAACCCGTTGCATACCCCCGAACAGAACCCCGCCAGCACGCTCCAGCCCCGGCCCAACTGCTCCCGATGCCGCACCGGCCGCCACGTCACCGCCAGTGCCACCAGCACCAACACCCCAAGCCCGAGCCGGACCCACGCCGCCGGCAACACCATCAGCCCCAGCATCCCCAACGGCGTCCCCCCCGCTGCCCCCAGCACCAGCCCGCGCACCGCCGGCCAATCCGCCCGGCCCCGCTCCACCAGACAATCCCGCACCCCGATGCCGGTCGACATCAACAACGTCGCCGTCACCATCATCCCCGGCGGCACCACCAGGCTCCCCAGCGGCACCGCCACCACGGCAAAGCCGAACCCGGTAAATCCGCGCAACACCCCGGCAACGAAAATCGCCATCGCGGCCCAGGCCACCTGGCCGGGCATCAAGCCCATCATCACGTCGAGCCATCCCCAATCCGCGCCCCTGCGAACACGCCCTCCAAGGTGCCCCGATCCGGCATCTCCGGCGTCCCGATTGCCACCAATCCAGGCTCCACCCCTCCCGCCGCCTCCGCCATCGCGGTGAACGCCCATCGTTCCGCGGCATAGTGCAGCAGATACAGCGCCCCCTCCGGCCCGAGCCTGCAAAACCCCTTCACCCGCAACACCGAGCGCGGCAACCCCTCCAGCACCTGGCGCAGCCTGGCACGATCATACGCCCGATCCGGCCGCCACGAAACCGCGACAAACCCATGCGCCGGCACATCGGCCACAAACCGGCTCGCCGCCGCACGCGGCTCCCCGCGGGCCGGCGGGACGAAATGCAACACCTCTGCCCCCAGCCGCCCCTGCTCCGCCACCACCACCCGCGCCTGCGGCCGCAGCCGTGCCACGGCGGCGCGCACTTCGGCGAGATCCGCCACCAGATCGGCCTTGTTGATCACCACCAGCTCCGCGAACCCGAGCTGCCGCGCCACCGTATCCCCGGTCCACCGATCCGCGAGCTGTCGGACAAATGCCGCCGCATCGACCAGCACCACCAGCGGCTCCAGGCTGAACCCCGGCTCGATCAGCGCCAACTGCGCGATCCGCCA
>CANFKS010000079.1 GCA_947447625.1 Rhodospirillales bacterium
GCTGCGCGGATCGCTGGGCTTTTTCTTTACTTGACCGATTCAAAACACGCATTCCTTGCCTGCCGGGGGTGGCTCCGGGGGATGGGAATCCGCAACCCAAGAGGGCGAAGATGGGCATTTCGAATTTTCCGGCAGCACTGCAACCGATCATCCAGCAGGGCTATCTGGAGCGCGAGTTTCAGCATGCGCTGAATGCGCGGCTGGGCTATCGGGCGGTGGCGGATCGCGAGGATTTCGCAGTCGGCATCGGCGAGACGCTGACCAAGACGCGGGCGGGGCTGAAACCCGCGGTGACGACGCCGATCGCGGCTTCGGGCAACACCAATCTCGACAACGGGCTGACCCCAACGGGCGCCGCCGTGGAGCAGTTTACCATCACGCTGAACCATTATGCGGCAACGACGGACCTCAATATGGTGACGTCGCGGGTGGGCATGGCGTCGCAGTTTCTGCTCAATGCGGCGATCAATGGCGAGCAGGCCGCGCGCTCGCTCGACGAACTCGCGCGCAATGCGCTGTTCGCGCCGTATTTCGGCGGCAATACGCGGGTGCGCGTGGCGCTGACGGCGGCGGGGCCGGCGCTGGCGGTGGATGATGTGCGCGGGTTTCAGACGGTGTTCGTCAATGGCGTGCAAACCAGCGTCTCGGGCGGCAATCCGCTGGCGGTCTCGGTCAATGGCACGCAGTGTTCGCTGATTTCGGTTTCGGTCGATGCCTCCAACCAGTCGAGCGCGCCGGGCGGGATTTCGGGGGTGCTGACCTTCGCCGCCGCAGTGGCGCCCGGCGACGGGGCGGCGGGCTGCGCGGTGATCGCGGGCAATGCCTCGCCGATCATGCGGCCGAATGCGCGCACGACGACGGCGGCGCTGACGGCTGTGGACACGCTGACGATGGGCACGCTGCTCAACGCGGTGGCGGCACTGCGGATGAACGCGGTGCCGGAGATCGATGGCGTCTACAACTGCTATCTCGATCCGATGTCGGCACGGCAATTGTTCGCGGACAATGATTTCCGGCAGTTGTTCACCGGCGCAACCTCGGCCAACCAGGTGTTCCGCCAGGGGATGGTGAATGATTTCCTGGGTTTGCGCTTCATCACCACGAACGAGGCGTTTGTCCAGGCGCATCCCGGCAACACCAGCTGGTCAGTGCGCCGGCCGATCATTTGCGGCAAGGGGGCGCTCATCGAGGGGGATTTCGCGGGGATGGCGGCGGCCGATGTGGCGCCGGACGAATCGCTCATCACCATGGTCGATGGGATCGCGATGGTGACGCGCGAGCCGATCGACCGGCTGCAGCAGATCATCGCGCAATCCTGGTACTGGATCGGCGGGTTCTGCGCGCCGTCGGATATCACGACCAATCCCGCGACGATGCCGACGGCAACCAACGCATCCTACAAGCGCGCGGTGATCGTCGAGCATTTCGGCTGATCCGGGCGATCGGTCCGGAGGGGGGGGGGCTCCCCCCCCGCTGCTGTGGTGTGTGCGGGACGCGGAGGGCGGCATGGCATTCAATGAAGCGGAGCGGACCGAAATCAGGCGGTTCTGCGGCTATCCGGCCTATGGCGCCGGGACGGCGGGGTTTCAGAACTGGCGGTTCTATCAAGCCTACGGGCTGCTGGAATACCGGCTCAACTACCTCACCGGCAGCGAAGAAGCCGTGGCGCGGCGGTATCTCGCGACGCTCGAACACCTCGAAACGGCGGTGCCGGCAGCCTCCGCCGGGCTCGATACCGGCAAGGCAGGGCCATACGAACGCAATCCGGACGAACTGCGCGAACGCACCAGGCTGTTCGACGATTGGCGGCGGCGGCTGTGCGGGTTTCTCGGCGTGCCCGCAGGACCGGCACTGGGCAACGGCGGCACACGGGTGATCGTATGACCCGCGAAGAGAGCCCGGCAGCACAGGCCGCAGATGCGCTGCGCCGCGGGCTCGGCCGGGTGGGGCGGGCAGCAGGCGCCTGGTGCACACTCTACCGGCCCAAATCCGCCGGCCCGGCCCTCGCAGCCCATAACCGCATCCTGCACATGCAAGCCGCCTTCGGGCCGCCAAGCACGCAATGGCACGCACCATCCTACGGAGCACCCGCCTGGTTCGGCTATTTCGACGCAGCCTATACCCGCGCCGGAGACTATATCCAGCGCCCACACTCCAGGCCCGGCACACAAGACGGCGGCACCTGGTTCATCGCATCACAAGACGCCATGCTCCCGCTGCTGTGCATCCGAACCAACCGAACCCTCGATATCACACGACCCAGCGGCGCCACAGCACAGGGCATCAATCCCTACGGCGGACCCTCCACAACCACCACAACCCCACTGCTCACCCAATGGCCCGCATCCGTGACCACAACCGGAACCACAGGCCCAACAACCACCCTGCCCAGCCCCATCGGACCCGGAACATGGACCATCCTGATGCCACACCACACCACCACACCCCTCAAAACCGGCGATACACTCACCGATGACCTCGGCCGATCCGCCCTCATCACAACCACCGAACTCACCCACCTCGGCTGGCACCTCACCGCACGCCAAACCACACCGTGATCACGCGTGCGGAACGGGAAGGAAGAAAGGCGGGGGGCTTCGCCCCCTCGACCCCCACCAGGGGCCAAGCCCCTGGACCTTATACATTAAGGATTGTTGTCGAATGAGAGAGGGGCGCATCTCCGAGGTTCGAACCTCCGAGTAGCGCCCCTCTCTCATTCGACAACCTCTTCAACGGATGCGGGTCTGGGGGCTCTAGCCCCCAGCGGGGTCGAGGGGCGGAGCCCCCGCCTTGCTTGCTTCCGTTTCGGACACGTGATTGCGGGAGGGTATGTGATGGCGGATCAGGCGGATGTGGAGGGGGTTTTGGTTGGGTTGGTGGGTGCTGTGGTTTATCCTGGGGGTGTTGGGGAGGGGTCGGTGTTGGGTCGGGTGTGTCGGGTTTATCGGGGGTTTCCGGTGGGTTCGGCGTTGGCGGAGGATTTGGTGGCGGGGCGTGTGAACATCACGGTGTTTCCGGAGTCTGGTGGGTCTGTGGTGACGACGCGGTGGGGGGATGGGGATGAGGTTCCGGTGGTTCGGGTTCCTGGGGTTGTGGTGTCGGTTGTGGGGGGGGTGGTTTCGGTGGGGGGTGTGGTTGGGGCGGGGGAGTTGGTTGGGTTGGTGGTGGATGGTGTTGCGGTGGTGCATCGGGTGGTTGAGGGGGATGATGCGGCGGGGGTTGCGGCGGCGTTGGGGGGGTTGGTTCGGGCGTTTCGGGAGGTGGCGGTGTTGGGTTCTGTGTTGGTGGTTCCGGGGGCGGGGTCGATTGTGGCGCGGGTGGTGGCGGATCAGGTGGTGGTGCGTCAGACGCGGCGGCAGCGGCGGAATTTCCGGGTGATGTGTTGGTGTCCGGACCCGATCACGCGCGATGATGTGGCGGGGGCGATTGATGCGGCGTTGTCGGCGCGGGCGTTCATTGCTTTGCCGGACGGGTTGTCGGGGCGGCTGAGGTTTGTGTCTTCGGAGGTGTTCGACCAGACGCGGGATGCGGCGTTGTATCGGCGGGACCTGGTGTATTCGGTGGAGTATGCGACGACGCAGCGTGCGGTGGTGCCGGCGATGCTGTTTGGCGATGCGCGGGTGGCTGATGCGCGGGTGGCTGGTGCGCGGCTTGGTGGAGCGGGCGCTGATTTTGTGGAAAATTTTTCGGTTTAACAAGGGGTTGTCATGCAGTTTCGGCTGGTGGTGGTGTGCGCTTTCGGGGCGTATGCGAAGGGTGATGTCGTGTCCGATGTGGAGGCGATGGCGGCGATTTTGGCGGGCGAGCATGCGGGCCGTGTGGTGCGCGTTGCGGTGATGGGGGAGGGTTGAGCGATGCCGATCGTGCAGCAGGGTAGTATCAACACGACGGCGCTGGTGGTGCCGGATTTGTATGTGCAGATTGTTCCGCCGCAGAATCTGGTGTTGAACGGGGTGCCGACGAATGTGGTGGGGGTGGTGGGTTCGGCGTCGTGGGGGCCGGTGGGTCAGCCGGTGATTGTGGCGACGATGAGCGATTATGCCCGCAATTTCGGGCCGGTGATGCCGCGCAAACATGATCTGGGCACGCAGGTGGCGACGGCGGTGCAGCAGGGGGCGGGGAATTTCCGTGCGGTTCGGGTGACGGACGGGACGGACACGGCGGCGATGTTTCAGGTGCCGTCGACGGATGTGATGGTGACGGCGTTGTATACGGGGAGTTTGGGCAATCAGATCGTGATTGCGCTGGGGGCTGGGGCGAAGGCGGGGACGTGGCGGTTCACGGTGGTGTTGCCGGGGCTGGCGCCGGAGGTGTTCGACAATATTGCGGGCAGCGGGGCGGCGTTTTGGCAGGCTTTGGCGCGTGCGGTGAATGAGGGGCAGGGGCCGGGCCGCGGGCCGAGCCAGATTGTGGTGGCCAATGCGCAGGGCAGTTCGGTGCCGCCGTTCGTGTTTTCGTGGCCGATGGCCTCGGGGTCTGCGGGGTCGGACGGGGCGTTGGGTGTGACGGCGACGAGCCTGGTGGGCAGCGATGTGGCGCCGCGCCGGGGGATGTATGCGCTGCGCGGGCAGGGGTGTTCGATCGGGCTGCTGGCGGATGCGGATGATGCGACGCAGTGGACGACGCAGGCCGGGTTTGGGCTGTCCGAGGGGATTTACATGGTTCTCACGGGGCCGGCGGGGGATACGCTCGGCAATGCGGTGGCGGTGAAGGCGGCGATGGGGTTGGATTCCTATTCGGCCAAGTTGATGTTCGGGGATTGGCTGTGGTGGAACGATCCGGTGGCGCAGGTGATGCGGATGGTGTCGCCGCAGGGGTTTGTGGCGGGGCGGCTGGCGAATTTGTCGCCGGAGCAGTCGAGCCTCAACAAGCCGTTGTATGGGGTGGTGGGTTCGCAGAAATCGGGCCAGCCCGGCAGCGGGCAGGTGAGTGCGTATTCGGCTGCGGAGTTGGGTGTGTTGATCAATGCGGGGATTGATGTGATTGCCAATCCGCAGCCTGGCGGGGCGTTTTGGGGGGTGCGGGGCGGGCATAACGCGTCGTCCAATGCGGCGGTGTCGGGCGACAATTATACGCGGCTGACCAATTATATTGCGGCGACTTTGGCGGCCGGGATGGGGTTGTATGTGGGGCAGGTGATCAACCGGGTGTTGTTTCAGCGCATCCGGGCGACGCAGCTGGCGTTTTTGCAGACCATGATGAGCCAGGGCTTGTTGGGTTCGCGCGACGGGTCGTTGCCGTTCAGTGTGTTGTGCGATGCGACGAACAATCCGTTGAGCCGGACGGGGCTGGGCTATGTGCAGTCCGATACGCAGGTGCAGTATCAGGCGATCAACGAGAAGTTCATTGTCAATATGGAGGGGGGGCAGACTGTGCAGGTGTTGCGGCAGGTTTTGCCTTCTGGTGTGGTTGATTAGGGTTTTGATTTGCGGGAATTGGTATGCGAGCCGGGGGGCATTTCCTCCGGCTTTTTTGGTTTTTGGACAGGGGATCGGATATGGCGGGCAGCGTGTTTTCGGTCGGGCGGGATTGTCAACTGGTGGTGATGGGGGCGTATGGGCGGATCGATTTGACGCATGTGACGGCGTTCGAGAGCCGCCAGGTGACGGCGTCGGTGCGGGTGGACCGGATCGACGGGTCGCAGTTGGCGGCCGAGTTGCCGAAGGGGTGGGACGGGCATTTCGATCTGGAGCGGGGCTCCTCGGCGGTGGATGATTTCATTGCCCGGGTGGAGGCGGCGTATTTCGGCGGCAAGGCGGTGCCGACGGGGACGCTGTATCAATATGTGACGGAGGCGGATGGCTCGGTGTCGACGTATCAGTTCGATGGCGTGGTGTTCAAGCTGGTGCAGGCCGGGACGTGGCGGGGGGATCAGAGCGTGCGCCAGCGGCTGGAATTTTTTGCCGGCTCGCGCAAGCGCATCTGATGGGGGGGATGGGAATGGAAGGACCCGCTTTCGAAGGACCGGCGGCGCGGCTGGTCGCGGCGGCGGCGGCGGCGCCCGAGGTGAGGGATGCGCAGGGGCGGCGGCTGGTGCTGCGGCGGATGTCGATGCTGGACAAGCTGAGGCTGTTCAAGGCGGCGGGGCCGGTGCTGGCGCAGAATGCGCCGTGGATCGGCATTGCGCTGCTGGCGTGTTCGGTGGTGGCGATCGACGAGGTGCCGGTGCCGCCGCCGGCGAGCGAGGGGCAGATCGAGGCGCTGGTGCGGCAACTGGGCGATGCGGGACTCCGCGCGGTGGCTTCGGTGATCGATGTCGCCGCGGCGCCGCTTGATCGGGACGCGGCAAAAAACTGAGTTCGCACCCTGATCTGGTGGATGGTTTGTATCTCTGCCGGAACGGGGTGCCGTTCGATGTGGCGTTCAGCCTGTCCGCCGAGGAGCGGCTGGCCTTTGTGGTCGCGCTGGGAAGGCTGGATGGGCTTGTGTTCGATTTTGCGACGATGCAGTGGGAGGGGCGATGAGGATGGATCGGGCGATGGCGTGGATCGACGAGGCCGCCGCGGCGGGGGCGCGCCTGGTGTTGAAGGATGGGGTGTTGAAGGATGGGGTGTTGAAGGATGGGGTGTTTGAGGATGGGGCGCTGGAGGATGCGGCGCTGGAGGATGGGGCGGGGCTGGGGTCGGCGGGGCTGAGGTCGGCGGGGCTGGGGATGACGGCGCTGGCGGCGGAGATGGCGCTGTTCGGCGGCAGCCTGGCGGCGTCGCCGGGGCTGGGGGCGGCGTCTGCGGCGTTGACGCTTGCCTATGCGGGGGCGGCCCATGCGGGCGTGGTTCAAGCGGGGGGGGAGGCCGGGCTGGGGATGCCGGATGGGGCGCATGCCGGGCCGGTGGCGGGGCCATCCTGGGTGGAGACGGGGGCGGTGCCTTGGGATGCGCCGCGGGAGGCTGCGGCGGAGGTTCGCGGCGGGGCGGCGCCAGGGCTAATGATGACGCCAATGACGGGGCCAATGACGGCGCCAATGATGGCGCCGGGTTGGGCATGGGCGGGGGAAAAGCCGGAGCCGGGCGCGGGGCCTGCGCCGCGGCCGATCGTGGCTGCGCCCTTCGGTGATATGGCCCCCGGTGATATGCCCCGCGATGACATGATCCCGTTGCCGCTGGTGCGTTCGGCCCGGGCTGGCGGTGTTGGGGCTGGCGGTGTTGGGGCTGGCGGTGTTGGTGCCGGTGGTGTTGGTGCCGGTGGCAATTGGGCTGGTTGGCGCGCGCCGCCGCGGCTCCAGTCGTCTTCGGGATATCGGTCGCCTTCGGGATATGACTCTCCTGGCGGCGCGCAATCCCCGCTGCGGGAGACCGCATGGCGGGAGCGGCAAGCCGCGCCGGTTGGCGCCTGGGCGGCGCCCGTGGCGGCACCGGTGGCGCCGGTGGCGCCGGTGGCGCCGGTGTCGTCGTTGTCGGGCGGGGGCGGGGGCGGGGAGGGGGCTGCGGCCGGCGGGGCGGTCTATCTCGATGGGCGGCTGCTCGGGGAGTGGCTCGGCGCGCATCTCGCGGAGGCGGCGGGGCGGCCGATGGGCGGGTCTGTCGGGTTCGATGGGCGGATGGGGCCGGCATGGCCCGGCGCCTTGCAGGGAGGCTGAGCATGGCGGGGATGATGCTGCTGGGGCCGGTGGTGTTTCGCGATTTCGAGGTGCCGGGCCAGGTGTCGTGGGGCGGCGCGCAGCGCGTGTCCGTGCATGCATTGCCCGGCGGGCGGCGCGTGATCGATGCGATGGGGCGCGACGATGCGCCGATCCTGTGGGAGGGGGTGTTCAGCGGCGAGGATGCGGCGATGCGGGCGCGGCTGCTGGATCTGATGCGCGCGGATGGCGGGGTGTGGCCGCTGACCTGGGGGGGGTTTTTCTATTCGGTGGTGATCCAGGCGTTTCAGGTGCGCTACGAGCGCGCGACATGGATGCCGTATCGGATCGTCTGCGCGGTGTTGCGCGATGAAATCGAGGGGGTGGTGGCGGATGCGGTTTCGCTGCTGCGCGCGGTTGCGGCGGATTTGCTGGCGGTGGATCAGGGGGGGATAGGCCAGGTGGGGGGCGATGTGACGGCAGCCCAGGCGGCGTTGGCGGCGCCGGGGGCCGGGGTGTTGGGCGGCGCGGGATATGGGGCGGCGCGGCTCGGCGTGGGCGGCGTGCGCGCGGCCGTGGAGGGGGCGGTGGAGGCGGCGGGGACGGCGATCGGGGCGGCGGGGTTCGGGGGTTTCGCGGCCCTGCGCGCGGCCGGCGCGGCGGCGGAGGATTTGGCGCAAGGCGGCAGGGCGCTGGGCTTTGCGCGGCGGGCGGATGTCACATTGGGCAATGCGGGGAGTTGAGATGCGCAGCATCACGGTGGCGGGCGGCAGTTTGTTCCGGATTGCCGCGGATGAATTGGGCGACGCGACGCAATGGGTGCGCATCGCCCGGCTGAACCGGCTCAAGGACCCGGTGCTGACGGGCGTGGTGGTGCTGCTGCTGCCCGCGCGCGATGCGGCGGCGGGGGGCGGGATATGAGCGCATCCGACATCCGCTGGCCGCGGCTGAGGGTGCTGGGCGATGGCGGCGCGATCGGGGGGGTGTTCGAGGCCGATGTGGTGTCGAACAATCATTTCGCGGCGGATCGGTTTCGCCTGGGCGTGGCGGTCTCGGCCGATCCGGCGGGCGCGGCCGGGCTGATGGACCGCGCCGGGCAGGTGCTGGATGTGCAGATCGCGCTCGATGACGGGGCGGGGTTCACCAGCCTGGTGAAGGGGGAGGTGGACCAGGTGAGGCTGGATGCCACACGCGGGGTGTTGCGGGTGGAGGGGCGGGATTTGTCGGCGCGGCTGATGGAGACGCGCACGGCGGAGTTGTTCGCCAACATGACGGCCGCGGACATCGTGCGCGACCTGGCCGCGCGCCATGGGCTGGCGGCCGATGTGGCGCCGGGCGGCGCGCTGGTCGGGCGGGGCTGGATGCCGGGGCGCACCCGCCTGGGACGCGAGCGCCTGGGGCTCGGGCATTATTCGCGCCTGCCCACGGAGTGGGATGTGCTGGTGGGGCTCGCGGGGTTCGAGGGGTTCGATGTGTGGGTCGAGGGCGAGACCCTGCATTTCAGGCCCGCCCCGCCCGCACGCGCGGTGCTGCTGACGCCATCTTCGGTCAGCGGGTTGCGCCTGGAGCGGGCGTTGACCTTGGCTGGCGATATCGAGGTGGTGGTGCGCTCCTGGAGCGTGGCGCAGCACCAGGCCTTCGCGCAGACGGCGCGGCGGGCTGGTGCCACGGGTGGGGTGGGCGCCACGGGGGGGCGTGCCAAGGGTGGGGTGGGGCGGCGGCAGCGCTATGTCTATGTGGTGCCGGGGCTCGCGCCGGACGAGGCGTTGAAGCTGGCGCAGGCGCGGCTGGCGGAAATCACCCGCCACGAGCGGGTGGTGTCGATCGACATGCCCGGCGATCTCGCGATCGCGCCGCGCGGGCGGGTGCGCCTGGCCGGGACGGGGACGGATTTCGATCAGGATTACCGGGTGGACCGGGTGGAGCGGCGTGTCTCGGTGGCGCATGGGTTCCGCCAGAGCGTCCAGGCCCGCAACGCCAGCACCGGGCAGGAGGTTTCGGCATGGAGCAGTTTCTGAATGCGCTGAAGGCCCATGCCGGCGCGCTGGACCGGACCAGCGGGCAGGCGCGGTTCGGGCTGGTGGCGAGTGTGGATGGCGCGCGCTATGCCGCCCGCGTGCGGCTCCAGCCGGAGGATGTGTTGTCCGGCTGGTTGCCGGTGCTCTCGCCCTGGGTGGGCGCGGGCTGGGGGTTGGTGGCGCTGCCCGCGCCGGGCGATCAGGTGCTGGTGGTGGCGCAGGAGGGGGATGCGGAGAACGGGGTGATCCTGGGCGCGTGTTTTTCGGCCCCGATGCCGCCGCCGGCGAGTGCGCCGGGCGAACTGCTTCTGGTGCATGCCTCCGGGGCGTCGCTGCGCATGGGCAACGACGGCACGGTGCGGGTCACGGGCGATCTGATCGTCGATGGCGAGGTGTCGGACCGCCACGGCTCGCTCGACCGGTTGCGCCGGCTCTACGACCGGCACAGCCATCCCGCGCACAACGCGGTGACATCTTCACAGGATTAGGAGGCCGCCCATGGCGGATGCCTGGCATCAATTCGGCGCCGATCTCGCGATCGGGCCGAGCGGGGATATCGCATGCGCCGATGGCGCCACGCTCGGGCAGCAGCGCGTGTTGCGCCGGCTGCTGACATCGCCCGGGGATTATCTCTGGGCGCTCGATTACGGCGCGGGGCTCGGCCGCTTCGTCGGGCAGAGCCTCGATGCCGCGCGCATCGCGGCGGTGATCCGCGGGCAGATGTTCAAGGAGGCGGCGGTGGCGCGCCAGCCCGAGCCGGCGATCGAGGTGAGCGGGGATGCGGCGGGGCGGGTCTATGTGCAGATCCGCTACGCCGATGCCGGCGGGTCCACGCGGCTGTTGTCGTTTTCAGTGAGCAACGGGTAGGGCATCATGCAACTGCAGCTTCAGAATTTCGCCTCCCTGGTCGGCGCCGCCACGGCCGCCGTGCAGGGGGCGGCGCGCACTCTGGTCGATCTGACGCTGGGTTCGACCCTGCGGGCGCTGCTGGAGGCGAGCGCCTCCATCGCGCTGTGGATGCAGTGGCTGATCGTGCAGGTGGTGCAGACCACGCGCGCCGGCACCGCCGAGGGTGCGGACCTCGACAGCTGGATGGCGGATTTCGGCGTCGTGCGCCTCGCGCCGGTGGCGGCCACGGGGGGGCTGCAGTTCGCGCGGTTCAACGCATCGGGCACAGCCATCGTGCCGGCGGGAACGCTGGCCAGGACGCAAGACGGCGCGCTGGTGTTCAGCGTGCGCGCCGATGCGGCCCATCCGGCATGGACCGGTTCGGGGTATCTGATGGCCGATGGCGTGTCCTCGATCGGGGTGCCGGGGGTGGCGCAGGCGGCGGGGGCCGCAAGCAATGTGCAAGCCGGGGCGATTGCGCTGATCGCAGCCGCCCTGCCGGGGGTGGACAGCGTGACCAACACCGGCCCCTTCGCCGGCGGGCTCGACGGCGAAAGCGACGCAGCACTCAGGGCGCGCTTCACCCGGTTTCTCGACAGCCGCGCACGGGCCACGCCCGGCGCCATCCTCTACGGCATCGACCAGGTGCAGCAAGGGCTGCAACGCACCATCCAGGAGAACAGACTGCCCGATGGCACAGCCGCGATCGGCAGCTTCGTCGTCACCGTCGATGACGGCAGCGGAGCCCCCTCGGCCAGCCTGATGCACGCCGTGGGCGCGGCGGTGGAGACCATGCGCCCGGTGGGGGCGCGCTACGCGGTGATGGCGCCCAGCGTGACGACAGCCGCCGTCTCGCTCAGCGCGACGCCCGCGCCCGATGCGTCGGGCAGCGATGTCAGAGGCGCCGTGGCTGCGGCAATCACAGCCCATATCAACGGATTGGGGCTCGGCGTGCCGCTCGTATGGTCCCGCCTGATCCAGGTGGCCTACGATGCCTCGCCGCTCGTCGCCGGCATCGAGGCGGTGCTCGTCAACGGCGACACGCGCGACATCGTCCCCGGACCCGGCGCGGTGGTGAAACCGGGCGGCGTGGTGGTGTCATGATCGGGGACCAGGCCGATATGGCGGCACGCCTGCGCGCGGCCCTGCCCGGCCGCTGGTTCGGCGATGTCGCGCCCGTGCTCGACGCCGTGCTGGCCGGCATCGGCGCGATCTGGGCCACATCCTACGCCCAGCTCCAGGCCGCCATCCGCCAAACCCGCATCGCCACCGCAACCGGCCCCTTCCTCGATATGATCGCACACGACTTCTTCGCCCGCCGCCTGCGCCGGCGCACCGCAGAGGCCGACACCGCCCTGCGCTGGCGCATCCTGCGCGAGATGCAACGCGAACACGGCACACGCAACGCCCTCGCAACCGCCCTCACCGAACTGACCGGACACCAGCCCGACATCTTCGAACCCGCCCGGCCCGCCGATACCGGCGCCTACAACACCGCCGCCGCCTACAACACCGCGGGCCGCTGGGGCAGCCTCATGCTGCCCCGACAATGCTTCGTCACCGCACACCGGCCCACCGGACACGGCATCGCACACGCCAACGGATGGAACCGACCCACCGGCGGATACAACACCGCCGCACAATGCTGGGCCGACCACACCGCCATCGGCAACACCGTCTCCGATGCCGAAATCGCCGCCACCGCAACCGCCAACACCCCCGCTGCCCAGATCACCTGGCTGCGGATTGTGAACTGACGGAAGCAGGGAAGGCCAGGGGCGCCGCCCCTGGACCCCGCTGGGTCCGGTGCGCACCTTCGCGCGACGGGTTGAGCCCCCCTCCCAGTCTCCAACCTCTTAACGGATGCGGGTCTGGGGGCTCAGCCCCCAGCGGGGTCCAGGGGCGCCGCCCCTGGCCTTCCTGTCATCCATCATCTCAAACCCGAAGCGAGGCGTCATGGACCGCAGTTTGGTTTATCCTGGGGCGATTCCGTTGGACACGGATTTGTTGGTTTCCAATCGCAATGTGATGGTTGCGTTGGGGGCTTTGGTTGGTGCCACGTTGGGCACGGGGCAGGTTGTCGATGGGTTGGCGGTATTGCCCACGGTGCCGGCGTCTTTGGGGGTGACGGTGTCGGCGGGGAGTATCACGCAGATGTCGGTGGTGGATGCTGTGGCTTATGGGTCGTTGGGTGCGGATACGGCGCCGTTGATGAAGATGGGCATCAATACCCAGCCGGTTTCGTTCGCGCTTGCGGCGCCGGCGGTTGCGGGTCAATCGGTGTTGTATTTGGTTCAGGCGGTGTTTGGCGAGAGCGACGATGCGGCGGTTGTGTTGCCGTATTTCAATGCGGCCAATCCTGCGGTGCCGTATCTGGGGCCGGACAACTCCGGTTCGGGGCAGGTGACGCGGCGGCGGCAGTCGGTTCAGCTGCAGGTCAAGATGGGGGCTGCGGCGACGACGGGGGCGCAGGTTGCGCCGCCGGTGGATGCGGGGTGGGTTGGCTTGGCGACGATTTTGGTTTCGGCCGGGCAGGGTTCGGTGGGGGCGGGGCATATCACGGCCCTG
This sequence comes from Rhodospirillales bacterium, assembly GCA_947447625.1. Taxonomy (GTDB): domain Bacteria; phylum Pseudomonadota; class Alphaproteobacteria; order Acetobacterales; family Acetobacteraceae; genus CAIYPH01. The sequence goes on from CANFKS010000079.1 coordinate 13,030, forward strand.
GCGCAGGGGGCGCCGTTGGCGTTCAAGTTGCCGGGCTTGCGGCCGGGGTTTGCGGCGCTTGCGGGGTTCACGGCGTCGGGGAGTTTTACCGTTCCGGGCGGGGTGACGCGGGCGAAGGTGACGGTGATCGGCGGCGGGGGCGCGGGCGGCACGCATGCGGCGGCGCCGGGCGGCGGCGGGGGCGCGGGGGGCCAGGCGATCAAGGTGGTGACGGGTTTGGTGCCGGGCCAGGTGGTGGGTGTGACGGTGGGTTCGGGGGGGGTGGCTTCGGTCTCGCCGGGCAATGGCGGCAATGGCGGGACGTCGAGTTTCGGCGCGTATGTGTCGGCGACGGGCGGGCTGGGCGGGGTTGGCGGGAGTGCGGCCGGGGCGTGTGCCGGGGCGGCGGGGGGCATCGGCGTGGGGGGGGATGTCAATTTCCCCGGCGGTTACGGGACGGATGCGATCATTCCGGCCGGGCGCGGCGGCGATGGCGGCGGGCCGGGTGCGGGGCGCGGCTCCACCGGGTCGATCACGCCGCCGGCCACGCCGGGCTATGGCGGCGGCGGCGGCGGCAGCGGATCGGCCGCGCCGGGGGCTGCGGGCGGTGCGGGTTTGGTGATTGTCGAATATTGAAACGGGAGGAGCGGTGATGCGGGTGTTTGCGCGGATCGAGGAGGGCGTGGTGCGGGAGGTGTATGAGACCGGGCGCGATATGGCGGCGCTGTTTCATCCGGCGCTGCGCTGGGTGGAGGTGACGGGCCAGGCGGTGGAGGCGGGGTTTCGCGAGACCGAGGCCGGGTTCATCCGCCCGGTCGCGCCGGTGGCGGATGTGGTGGTGCCGAATATTGCGGCGTTGCAGGCCGAGATTGCGGCGCTGGCGGCGCGTATTGCGGCTTTGGGTTGAGGGGGGAAGGGCGATGTCCGCCACCACGGTGACGACGACGGCGCAGATCTGGCGGCCGAGCACGGCGCGCGCGCTTGAAATCGACGGGTTTTTGCCGGTGCCGCGCGGCACGCTGCCGGCCACACCGGCGCCGCTGTCGTGGCCGGCGAAGGATCCGGGCGATGTGCTGGACTATGAGTTCGACATCGCGCCCGCTTTGCTGGGCAGCGAGGGCGACAGGATCGCGAGCGTCGATGTGACGGTATCGCCGGCGGCGACGGGCGATCTGGTGGTCAATGCGGCGGCGATGGATGGCACGGTGGCGCTGTTCTGGTTCGCGGGCGGGCAGGCCGGCACGGTCTATACGGTGCAGGTGAGCATCGTGACGGTGGGGGGGCGGACGATCAGCCGGGCCCTGCTGCTGCCGGTGCTGTCATTGACCCAGGCGGCGCCGGCCTCGACGGCGCTGACGACGGCGCTGACGACGGCGCTGACGACGGAGCAGGGCAGCATCGTCACGGACCGCAACGGCAATCCGATTCTGCTTGGGCGTTAGAGCCTGATGATTTTTGGTGGAATCAACACATGGCGCCCACCGGCCGGACGCTCCGGGCGGAATGCCGGGCATGCGCAAAGGGGGTATGATGCCGACGTTGTTGCAGTTGCCGCAGGTTGCTGCGGTTGAGGATGATGCGCTGGTTCTGATCGAGCAATCCGGTTCGACGGGGGTGGCCCGTGCGGGGGTTTTGCGGGCTGGGTTGCAGGGTTCGATTGTCATGGGTGGCAATCAGGTGTTGGGCCGGCGCGGTCCGGTCGCGGGTCCTCCGGAGCCGTTGGGGGTTGGGGCCGGGCTTGCGCTGGTGGATGGTCAGATCGTGGTGGATGCGGGTCTGGTCGCGGGTTTGGCCAGCCCGGCGCTGACGGGGGTGCCCACGGCGCCGACGCCGGATCTGGCCGATGCGTCCAACCGGATCGCGACCACGGCGTTTGTGCAGGGGCATGTGGCGCCGACGCAATCCGTCACGCTGGCGGGCGATGTGTCGGGGTCCGGCATCACGGGCGGCACGGTGACGGTGTCGTTGCCGGCGATCGCCACGGCGGGTGTTTTCACCAAGGTTGGGGTGAATGCCAAGGGCCAGGTGGTTTCGGGCGGCGCGGTGACGGCGGGCGATGTGGCGGGTTTGGCTGCGGTGGCGCGCAGCGGGGCGTATGGCGATTTGACCGGGGCGCCCGAGGCCTATGCGTTGCCGGCGGCCAGCGGGTCGGTGCGGGGCGGCGTCAAGATCGGGGCGGGGCTCGCGGGTGCGGGCGATGGCACGGTGTCGTTGGATGCGGTGTTGCCGGCGCTCGATGTGTCGCAGGGCCGGGTGATTGCGGGGCTGGCGGGGGCTGCGGCGCGGGCGCTGTCGGATCTGCGCGGCGAGGTGATCCGGGTGTCGGATCTGCTGGGCGGCAAGCCGGACGGGCGGGATGCCACGGCGGCGATGGCGCTGGCGTTGTCGCTGGCGGCCACCATGCCGGGTTCGACGGTCGAGTTGTGCGCGGGGGCGTGGAATTTCGCGACCTTGGCGGCCTCCCTCGTGGTGCCGTCGCAGACCACGCTGCGCGGGGCGGGGCGGCATCAGACGCGGATCACCTGGCCGGACACCGGCAGTTTCCCGTTGTTTGCCTCGGCCGGCACCAGTGCCGCGCGGGCGAGCGATATCGTGCTGGCGGATTTCACCGTGACCGGGCGTTTCGCCACGCGTGGGCCGAACGGTCCGTATCCGTTCCTGCTGTCGTTTGTGGACGGGTTGCAGTTCACCAACATCTGCAGCGAATACAGCCGGACGATGGGGTTTGTGGCGCGCAATTGCACCGATGTTCAGGTGAGCAGTTGCATCGCGCGGTATTGCGCGATCGACGGCATCAACATGGCGCAGTGCAATGGCGTGACCATCGAATCCTGCACGGTCGAGCATTGCGACGATGACGGGATTGCCGTGCATTCCGATGTGTTCGATCCGGGCTTGGTGCGTCGCTCGGTCGTGGTGTCGGGCAACCGGCTGTTCGATTGCCAGGGCATCAAGGTTATGGCGCCGCGCGGCACGGCGATCATCGGCAACACCATCGATTGCTGCCGCACCCACGGCATTTCGTTCGCCACCGCGGCGCCCAACGGCGCGCTGAGCGAGGGCATGGCGGCGGCGATGGCGTCGTTGATCACCGGCAATGTGATCACCAACATCGTCAACCGCCTCGCTCTCGATGCGCTCAACCAGAACGCGCCGGGCATCCTCATCAGCGGCGCCTCGGCGCGCGCGGGCAGTCTCGGCGCCGTGCCGGGCGAGGCGCGCGCGGGCGCGGTGGTCGATCCCTACCCCTATTTCGCCGCCAATTCCGCCGCCGCCACAACCCCGACGCCGGGCAGTTTCGGCCTGGTGGTGGCCAACAACTTCATCGGCCGCACCCTGCCCGCCTGCAACGGCACGGTGACGGCGCCGGTGGCGTATGCGAAATGGTCCGATTACGGGTTCGGCAAAATCTTCACGCGCAACGGCTGGCTCGATCCCGCCTTGTCCGAGAGCGACATGCGCGATCATGCGGTGGTGGTGAGTGACGGCGTGATCCGCGATGTGCTGATCACCGGCAACATCATCCGCGGCATGCTGAGCGGCCTCGCGCTGTTTCAGGCGCAGCGGATGGACAACATCGTCTTTCGCGCCAACCAGGTGGTGGATTGCCTGTCCTACGGCGTGGTGGTCAGCAACACCGGCACGATGCGGGCCTATATCGAGGAAAACCTGTTCGATCTCGATCCGTTCATGAAGCACCCCAACCGCGGCCCGAACGGCACCTGGCTGGCGCCCGGCGATCCAACCGGGATCAAGGCGCAGGCCGGCAGCGGCGTGATGGTGCGGCGCAATATCTTCCGCAACATGTGCCGCGATTCCGACAAGGCCTCCGATGCCGCGGTGACGACCTGGCTGTTCGAGGGCAACATCGTCGAAGCCGATCCAACGACGTACGGGGCGTTCTCGACCGCCAACAAGGGCATCGGCATCATCCGCGCCGCAGCCGGGACTTTGCTGGCCCAGACCGACAGCAATCCGGCCTCCTCCGCCTTCGGGCAGATCCTGACCATGCCGGTGCAGGCGGCAGGCTCGATGCCGAGTTCGGGCAAATGGCTGGCCGGGCATTTCGTGCGCAATGCGGCGGTGAGCGTCAGCGGCGGGTTGATCAACCTCGGCTGGAGCCGGGTGACGACCGGGTCGAACAATGTGCTGCTGACCGACTGGGCCCCGGCGCTGGCGGTCGGCGGGCCGGTCGCGGGGCCGCTTGTGCTGGCCGGGCCCCCAAGCGGGTCGGCCACGCCCGCCTTCCGCGCCCTCAGCTTCGCCGATGTGACGGGCGCTGCCCCGGCGCCCTCGGTGACCAACACCTACACCGCCGCGGGCGCGATCGCTGCGAGCGACAATCTCGCCCTCGTCAACGCCGCCGCCGCCGTCTCGATGACGCTCGGCAGCGGCGCGGTCGATGGGCACCCCATCGTCGTCAAACGCTACGGCGCGGGCGCGGTCACGCTGATCGCCTCGATCGACGGCGTGGCCGGATCGCGCGTGGTGATGGGCTCCACCACCGTCAAGGAAAGCGTTTCGCTCGCCTGGTCGAGCACGCTGGCCACCTGGCTGCTCTACTGAAAAAGGGACCCTGAAATGACCGTCTTTTCCTCCAATCCCTCCACCGGGATGGGCGCGCTGCAAGCCGTCCCCGCCGCCACCGCCACCGGCACCGCGCTCGGCACCCTGCCCGACGGCGCGGTCGGCGCGCGGTTCTATCTGCCGGAGGGATGTTCGGTGACCTTCACCGTGATCGACACCCCGCCCACCAGCCCGCCCGCGGCGCGGTTCACCATCAGCCAGGCCGGCAGCGGCCCGAACTGGGACGAGGCGCTGTCCGGCGGGCAGATGATCTACGTCACCGCGCTGTCCGGCACGCCGCTGTTCCGCTGGTTCTGACATGAAGCGAAGCGCAATGGCGAGGCAGCGAAGCGCAATGGCACGCCAGCGCGCGCGCCGCGCCCTGAAAGGACATCCAGCGTGACCCTCTCTTACACCAGCACCGACGCCTCGACCGGTTTTGACACGCTCGCCACCGGCAGCCTGCCCACCGGCTGGACCGCCAAGACCGGCTCCTGGCAGATCGGCACCACGCAAACCAGCCTCGGCCACAGCCGCAGCTTCGGCTCCACCACCAAGGCCGACGGCGACGTCGCACTGCTCACCGGCATCGCCGCCACGGCCGACATGGATCTCCTCTACGCCCAAAAGATCGTCTCCTGGGGCAGCGCCGGGCCGCTGATCGCCCCCGTGCTGCGCGCCGATGCGGCCAATGCCAACCACTACACCATCGTCGCCCAAGGCAGCGGAACCGCGGCGGTGCCGTGGATTTTCAAGAAGGTGAAGGGCGCCTATACGCTCATCGCCCAAACCGGCCTGCTCGGCGCCGCCGCAGGGTCCACCATCTGGGCGAACGGCGACATCATGTGGATCCGCGCCCAGGCGCAAGGCACCACCATCCGCGTCCGCGCCTGGAAAAACGGCGCCAGCGAACCCGCAGGCTGGGACGCCAGCGTGACCGACAGCGCCATCACCGCCCCAGGCGTCCCCGGCCTCTACCACTCCGCCAACGGCGTCTCGCTCCCCGCCATGGCGGTCAGCGAACTGCAGGTCGCCTCCTTCGGGAGCGAAACCCCCACCCCCACCCTCACCATCGCCACCCCTGCCACCGCAACCGCCGGCGCCAGCCTGACCATCACCGGCACCTGCACCGGTTTCACCCCCGTCGCGCTCGACTACCAGATCGACGCCGGCACCTGGACCGCCGCCCCCAGCCCCGCCATCTCCGGCGGCACCTACAGCTTCTCCATCGCCGCCCCCGCCGCAGGCAGCCACACGCTCGGCGTGCGCGACCGCACCCTCACCGACACAACCGCCACCTCGGGCAGCTTCACCACCACCGCCGGCACCGCCCCCACGCTGTCCCCCAACAACGCCGCCCTGCTCTACACGCCC
>CANFKS010000080.1 GCA_947447625.1 Rhodospirillales bacterium
ATTGCTCGCCTGATACCGTCACCCCGTCGCGGGTGTTTACGCTCACGCCATTGACGGTGAGCGCCCCGGTCGAAGCCACGAGATAGGCCACCCGCCCGGCGCCGAGGCCGTGATGCACGGTCTGCCCGGCTTTCACCGTGCCTGCCAGCACCGCGGCATCGGCATTCAACGGCAGGGCGGAGCCGTCGGCCGAGGCGCGGCCATCGGCCAGTGGGGCCAGAACGCCCTCACTCGATTTGGGGAATTGCCGCATCCCCCAGCCCGGCTTGGCCCGCGATGTGCCCGGATGGATCCAGATCTGGAACAGCCGGGTCGGGGTTTTCTCCAGGTTGTACTCGGCATGCACGATGCCGGTGCCGGCATGCATCACCTGCACGCAGCCGGCCTCGGTGCGGCCCTCGTTGCCGAGACTGTCGCGATGGGTGATGGCGCCTTCGCGGACATAGGTGATGATTTCCATTTCGCGGTGGGGATGCGGGTCGAACCCCGTTCCGGGCGCAATTTCGTCGTCGTTCCAGACCACCAGACCGCCGATGCCGCCGCGCGCGGGGTCACGGTATTGTCCAAAACTGAAGTGGTAGCGGGCGTTGAGCCACGCGTTGCTGAAGCGGCCGAGCTGCTCGAAGGGTTGCACATGGATCATGTCATGACTCATCGTTGTTGGGCGTATAATTGTTCGATATCGAACCTTTGACGCCTCAGATGGGGAGGCTGAGCGGGGCCTTCAAGCGGTCTTATTCGGTGCCCTCCGGTGCCATGCTCTTGATCAGCGCGAACACCGTCTTGCGCTGGTTCGGGTCGGAAATCCGGTAATAGGCGCGCACCAGCTCGAGCGTTTCGCGGCGGTGCAGCATGTCGTCGGCAAAGCCGTCCTGCTGATCGGCGAAGCCGAGGCTGCGCCGGCCGGACAAAGCGGCCCCGAGCGGTGCCGCGGCCTGCGTGCCGGCGTCTGACATATCGTCGAAAAAGAAGCTGATCGGCACATCGAGCACGCGCGACAAGTCGAACAGCCGCGACGCGCCCACCCGGTTCACACCGCGCTCGTATTTCTGCACCTGCTGAAACGTCAGGCCGAGCGCCTCGCCAAGGCGTTCCTGAGACATGCCAAGCATGGTCCGGCGCAGCCGGATGCGGGCGCCAACATGGCTATCGATCGGGCTGGCGCGGGGTTCGCGATCCATCTTCTCGCCAAACGCCTCCTGCGCGGCGGACGGAAAACGCGACAGACCGTCATCGGTCAGACCAGACATGGTGGCTGCTCCATGGGCGCTGACCCGCAGCGCCGCGACGGAAGACCATGCGGGCTGTCAGGCCGAAAAGTTGAATCAAACGTAAACGACGCAACCACCAATCGTCAAGATTTAGAGCATAAATGTCGGAATATATTTATGTATGGATCAACCGATGGCGGCGCGCAATCCATAAGCCAATCCCGGCACTGGCCAGCGCCAAGAGCAGCGGGATTGCAAGACCGAGCCGGGAAAACGCCGTCGGCGGCAGTTTTCCGGGCAATGCCAGAGCCAGGATCCCGGTCTGGTTCATGCCGAGGCGGCCGAGTTCGCGTCCATAGCCGTCAAAGCCTGCGGAAATGCCGGTGTTGGCGGCACGCATCAGCGGTAGTCCTTCCTCGACAGCACGCAACCGGGCAGCCGCAAGATGCTGGCGCGGGCCGGCGGAGTCGCCGAACCACGCATCGTTGGTCACCGTCACCAGCCAGTCCGGACGGTCGGCCGCCACGATCTGGCCGGGGAAGATTGCCTCGTAGCAGATCAGCGGGCCGACCGGCGGCACGCCCGCGAGATGCCAGGTCTGCGGGCCTTGGCCGCGACCAAACCCCTCGCCGCTGACAAAGGCGATCGGCAGCGGGAACCAGCCGGGCTGATACTCGCCAAACGGCACGAGATGCCACTTGTCATAGCTGGCCGTCACCGGGCCGGACCCATCGAGCGCCATGAGGCTGTTATAGGGGCGCCGCGCCGCGTCGATGCGCAAGGCGCCGACCAGGATCGGCCCGCCGCTCGCCTCGGCGATGGCCTTGCGGGCGTCGGGATCGGTGTCGACCAGGAATGGGCTCGCGGTCTCCGGCCAGACCGGGACCAATACGCCCTCCGGCGTCTGCATTCGGGCCGTACGGGTCAGGGCCAGATACTGCTCGAAATGGCGAAACGCCTTGGCCCGCTCCCACTTGCCGTCCTGGGCGATATTGCCCTGGATGAGCGCGATGGTGACGGGGTTGGCCGGCGCCGGGTTGGGCTCCAAGCGCAGGAGCCCGAACCCGACCCAGGCTGCCAGCAACACCACCCCACGCCGCGGTGGCAGCAGAAACACCAGCAGAGTCAGGAGCGTAAGCCCATGCACGCTGATCCACGCGGCCGGCTGGATCATCACATCGCCCGCCACCCCCGGGATCGTCCATACGCTGCCCGGCGGGTTCCACGGAAAGCCGGACAGCACGAATTGCCGCGCCATATCGGCCAGCACCCAGCCCCCGGCCAGCACGAACGGCCGCGCAGGCGCAGGCGCCAACCGGGTGAGCGCGCAGGGCAGGACGATGAACAGCGCCAGCACCGCCGCCAGCATCGGCACCCCGATCGGCACCAGCCACCAGAACCTGCCGGCCTCGATGAGGATCGCCTCGGTGATCCAGTAGAGCCCTGCGATGTGATGCCCGGTGCCGAACCAGAACCCCATCAACGCCGCGCCCCGCCACCCCGCGCGCCCCGAAATCAGCCGCAACAGCAGCGGATAGCACAGCGCCAGCACCGGGATCGCATGAACCGGCGGCAAGGCGGCAGCGGAGAGCAGTCCGATCCCGAATGCCGCAAGCGCCGGATGGCGGATCACGCCCGGACGATCCGCTCCGCCGGCACTGCGCCCCCGCTCAGCAGCAGCGCGATGCACTCGGCCGCCATGACTCCCATATTGACGAGCGATCCATCGGTGACCCCGGCGACATGCGGCGTCGGCAGCAGGCGCGGATGCGTGCGCAAGGGATGATCCGGGCGGGGCGGCTCGTTCTCGAACACGTCAAGCCCGGCGCCGGCGATATGCCCGCTGTCGAGCGCCGCGGCCAGTGCCGCCTCGTCGACGATGCCGCCTCGCGCGGTGTTGATCACGTAAGAGCCAGCCGGCAGCGCCGCCAGCACGGTCGCGTCCACGATATGGCGGGTCTCGGGCGTGAGCGGACAATGCACCGATAAGACATCCACATTGCCGCATAATTCGCGCAGGCTCGCATACCGCCGAACCGGGGCGAACACGCTGTCCGGCTTGCGCGGATCGAAAGCGCTCACCTGCATGCCGAACGCGCGCGCCAAAGGCACGACGGCCCGGGCGATCGGACCGAAGCCGAGCAGACCCAGCCGCATCCCCGCGATATCGCGCACCTTGGTCGCCGCCGCCCGCCAATGGCCGCCGGCGATGGCGGTGGACAGCGGACGCAGATCCTTCGCCAAGGCGAGCAGCAGCGCCATCGTATGCTCGGCGACGGCCTGTGTGTTCGAACCGGGCGCGCGGGTGACGAGAATGCCGCGCGCGGCCGCGGCCGGGATGTCGACGTCATCGACGCCGACGCCGTGCCGCGCGACGATGCGCAGCCGCGCCGAGGCATCCATGCATGCGGCATTGACAGGGCCCTGCCGGCTCAGGATGGCATCGGCCTGGATCGCCCGGGTCAGCGCGGTGACGGCCTCCGCGCTCGGGTAGGGCGCCATGTAGTGAATGCAGCACCCGGCAGCCTCCAGGATCGCGACGGCGGGGTCCGCCAGGCGCGGCGAAGTCATGATAACGTTGAAGGAGGTCATGGGTCTTCCGGTGTGCCGCGCGTGTAATGATGAAGGTAGCGCTCGGTGATCTGCTCGGTATGGACCACGATGGCCACATCGGTTGTGTTGAATTGTGCGTCGATCACCGCGCCATCGCCAACCCAGCCGCCGAGTCGCAGATAGCCCTTGATGAGCGGAGGCAGCGTGACCAGCGTGCGCCGCGCGTCGATCATTGCCGGATCCAGGCGCTGCATTTCCACATAGCGTGCCGGCAAGGCGCGCGGGCGCAATTCGGGGGGGGCAAGGTGGTGCGACTTCAGATAGGTCAGTTCGGCCGCGATGCGGTCCGGGTCGGTGCCGTGCAGGGACGCGCAGCCGAACAGCACGTCGATCTTGCGCCGACCGACATAGGCCGCGATGCCGCGCCACATCAGCTGCATCGCCTGCCGGCCGCGATAATCCGGATGCACGCAGGAGCGGCCGACCTCCAGGATATTGCCGGGGAATGCCAGCAGCGGCCCGATCTCATACTCGTCGGCCGAATAGAACCGGCCGACCTGGGCGGCAGCCTCGGGGGTGATCATCCGGTAGGTTGCGACCACGCGCGGCGTATCATCGGCATGATCGAGCACGACCAGATGGTCCGCCACCGCGTCAAACGGATCGGCATCGCGCCGGCTCACCAGCGCCGGCGCGTCCGGGATGGCTCCCATCTCGTCGTAGAACACCGCGTAGCGCAGCGCCTGGGCGGCATCGATCTCGGCGGCATCGCGCGCAAGCCTCACGCCGAGGCTGCCCGCACGGAGCTCCTCGAAATGGCCATCCGCGCGCCGCACCGTCATTCGTCGCTCTTGGCCAGGCCGCGCGGGCGCTTGCGGCCGAACAATTCGAGGCGATGAGACACCAGGTCGAAGCCAAGCCGGCCGGCTATGGCATGCAGCACACGCTCATGCTCGGCATCCTCGAACTCGATCACCTTGCCGCTTTCGACATCGATCAAATGATGGTGATGGCCATGCTCGGTCGGTTCATAGCGCGCCCGCCCGCCGCCGAAATCCCGCCGTTCGAGGATGCCTTTCTCTTCGAGCAGGCGCACCGTGCGATAGACCGTGGCAATCGAGATGTTGCGGTCGAGTTCGGCGGACCGGCGGTACAACTCCTCGACGTCGGGATGATCCTCTGCCTCGGACAGCACGCGCGCGATGACGCGGCGCTGCCCCGTCATCTTCAGTCCACGCTCAATACAAAGTCGTTCGATCCGGCTGGCCATGGCGGCGGACCCTACACCAAGGCGGGCACCCCGGCACAGGGGGGGGACGCCGTCAATCGAGGGGGCATCAATGAAGGAAGGGCGCCGCCCCACGTGGCCGTTGCCACCGGTTCGGCGCCCTCCTGATCATGCGTATGGGCCGGGCGGCGTGATAACGCCGCCCGGCGCGCCTGTGTTCAGGCCTTGATCCGCGGCTTTGTGCCGAGGCCGATCTTTTTGGCAAGCGAGGAGCGATGCCGGGCATAGTTCGGCGCCACCATCGGATAGTCCTGCGGCAGGCCCCACTTCTCGCGATACTGATCCGGCGTCATGTTGTAAGCCGTTTTAAGATGGCGCTTCAGCATTTTGAGCTTCTTGCCGTCTTCGAGGCAGACGATGTGATCGGCGTAGACCGATTTTTTCACAGGTACGGCGGGCTGCTGCTTCTCGACCACCGGCTCGCCCAGGGCAATGGCGGCGAGGGTGCGATGTATTTCCTGAATCAGGCTGGGCAGCGAATCTGCCGACACCGAATTATTAGAAACATGCGCCGAAACGATCTGGGCTGTGAGGGCAAGAATATCGCTGTCGTTGGAATTTTCAGTCATCGGTTTTCCTTTGCCGGATGTGATTTCTCGTCATATATGAGGCGCTCCCGTTGTTGTGCAACCTTTATTCGAGCAAGGAAATCATCTGCGTGAACAGTCTGATCGGGCACATCGAGCCCCAGGCCGCATCGGATGCTGCGAATATTCCGGACCGGACAATCGATATAACGCGTGAAACCTGTCCGATGACGTTTGTGAGGGTCCGTCTGGCACTTGACAGGATGTCGTCTGGCGAGATTTTGCAAGTATTGCTCAAGGGCGATGAACCGTTGCGCAATGTGCCGCGCACCGCGTCAGAGCAGGGTCACGCCGTGGTGGGATTGAGCGAGTCTGACGGGTTCAGCACTCTGCTGCTGCGGCGAAAGTAATGTCGCGGCGCATCACGAGTGCATCCGAGCCATCCGGATAATAAAATCGCCGCCGGCCAACCGGGGTGAAGCCGGATGTTTCGTAGAGGTGTCGGGCTGGCGCATTGGTGTCGGATACTTCGAGAAACATCGCGACCGCGCCGTTCGCCGCCGCATGGTCGATCGCGGCCAGCAGCAGGTGACGGCCGAGTCCCATGCGGCGCGCTGCGGGATAGACGGCGAGCGTCAGGATTTCCGCCTCGCCCGCGACCGTGCTGATCAGGATCAGGCCGCCGCGCCGGTCGATCAGTCCAGAGGTTGCAGGCAGGGCCAGCAGGGTGGCGAAGGCCGCTCCTGTCCAGGCTTCCTGAGGCGGATAGGCGGCGGCATGGATGGCAGCGAGGGCTGGGGCATGGGCCGCCGTGGCCGGGATCATCCGCCCGGCGCCGGGCGCAGCCCGCCGGCGGGGAGTTTGGCCTCGGGCGGATCGACATAGAGCGGCTGTGCCGGCAATGGCGCCCGCTCGCCCCGCAACCGCTCGGCCGCGACCAGCGCGACCTGGCGGATCGGCGGCAGCCGCAGATCGGTCAACATCACATCGCAGGCGCGCGCGGCCAAACGGCTGGCCACCTCGGCCGCGGCATCTCCGGCAACCGCGACGCGCCGGTTCGGCCACGGCAGGGCGTCGAGCGCGGTCGGCTCCGGATGAATCATCCCCGCGCCATCGCCGCGATGGAGAAACACCCGTCCCCGTCGATTGTCGATCGCCACCCAGAGCTGTCGCCCCCCGAGATTCGGCAACGCGGCTGCCATCGCCTCCGCAACACTCACCCCGATCACCGGCCGGCCAGCCCCTGCGGCCAATCCTTGTGCCAAGGCAATCGCCGCGCGCAGCCCGGTGAAACTGCCGGGGCCGACGGTGACGGCAATCGCATCAAGCGCGGCAGGCTCCAGGCCCGACCCGGCCAGCACGGCCGCGACCAGTCCGGGCAGAACCGCAGGCTGGCCGCGCTCAGCGCGAAGCTGACGCAGCGAGACAATCTCCCCATCGATCACGATGGCGGCGGCGCAGCGCGCCAGGGCTCCGTCGAGGGCAAGAATACGCATGGCGCCAGTCTAGCATCCAACAAGCCCGGGGCGCGACTGCACCCCGGGCTGTTCGGTCGGGCGGCAGCAAAGCCTCACGGATCGTCGCTGCCGCCACCGCCTGCGTCTTCCCAGCCGCCGCCATCCGACGAGGGCGCATCTTGCCATCCGCTGTCCGGCGCCGCAGCCTGCTGCCAGCCGCCCGGTTCGGCGGTGCTGGACTTGCCGAGGCCACCAACCTCGTAGGGATCGCCACCCGCGGCGCTCGCCCACGCCGACCCGTCGGACGCAGGTTGCGCCAGGGACGGGAATTGCTGGCTTTCTGGCACATGGCTTGCGGGACTGCCGAAGCCGCCACCGAAGCCGCCGCCGCCACCGCCGCCATGGTTGCCGGAAAACAGGTTCATCAGCGCATTGCCTGCCACCATGCCGCCGGCCACGCCTGCCGCGGTGGTCAGCGCCGAGCCGAGGAAGCCTGTTCCGCGGCCCTGAAACATGCCGGGCTGATAGCCGGGCGCGTATTGCGGCGGCGGCGCATATTGGGGCTGTTGGGCATACTGCGGCTGCTGATACTGCGGCGGAGGCGCAGCCTGCTGGCCGCCACCGAACAACCCGCCAAAGAATCCGCGCGGCTGCTGCGGCTGGGGTTGCGGCGGCTGCGTCATAGCTGTGCCCCAGGGCGAGGCCGCAGGCGCCGGCTGTGTCTGCTGCATCTGCTGCATCTGCTGCATTTGTTGGCGTGCCGTCTGAAGGTCCGCCTGCAACCGCGCGATCTGATTCTGAGCCTCGGCCATCGCGTGTTCCTGCACGAAGGCCAACTGCGTAATCCGATAGCGCGCTTCCGGATAGCGCGTGAACAACGCGGCGATATGCGCATCCGCCTCGCGGTCGACCGGCGGCAGACCGGGCTGCACAGCCGGCACGGAACTGAAGCTGCCCGCCGCCTGGCCGCCCACCCGGGCGATGAAATTCTCGATGAGGTCGCGTTCCTCGTTGGTCATTGTTCCGTCCCTGATGAGCCGGGGGGAAGCCCCGCGGCAAGGTGCACCCATGATGTGGTCAAGCGCCATCGCGCCCGCAAGTTAAACCTCTGAGAGCCGCGATGCATCATCGCCTTGTGAGCCCGACCCCGGGATCGTATTGTGCGCCGCATCAAAGAACAACGAGACGCTGCCGCACATGACATCCGCTTCTCCGCCCAGCTTCCAGGAGTTGATCCTGCGGCTGCATAATTTCTGGTCCGCCCAGGGCTGCCTGATCCTCCAGCCGTTCGACATGGAGATGGGCGCCGGCACATTCCACCCCGCCACCACATTGCGCGCCCTGGGCGACGGCGCGTGGCGCGCGGCCTATGTCCAGCCGTCGCGCCGCCCGACCGATGGGCGCTATGGCGAAAATCCCAATCGGCTGCAGCATTACTACCAATACCAGGTGATCATGAAGCCCTCGCCCGCCGATGCGCAGGCGCTGCTCCTTGAAAGCTACAAGGTGCTGGGGCTCGATCCCCTGGTCCATGATTTCCGCTTTGTCGAGGACGATTGGGAAAGCCCGACCCTCGGCGCCTGGGGGCTCGGCTGGGAAGTCTGGTGCGACGGCATGGAAGTCGGCCAGTTCACCTATTTCCAGCAGGTCGGCGGGATCTCTGTCGTGCATCCTTCGTTCGAAATGACCTACGGGCTCGAACGCCTGGCGATGTATGTGCAGAATGTCGAGAACGTCTACGATCTCGATTTCAACGGCCGTGGCGTCAAATATGGCGACGTGTTCCTGCGCGCCGAACGCGAATACAGCGCCTTCAACTTCGAACACGCCGACACCGGCCTGCTGTCGCGCCACTTCGAGGATGCCGAGCGCGAATGTGCCGCCCTGCTGAGCCATCGCCTCGCTTTGCCCGCCTATGACCAGTGCATCAAGGCGAGCCACCTGTTCAACCTGCTCGATGCCCGCGGCGTGATCAGTGTGACGGAGCGCGCAAGCTATATCGGCCGGGTTCGCACCCTGGCCAAAGGCTGTTGCGAAGCCTGGGTCGCGGGGGAGACGGCCCATGTCTGAGCTTTTTATCGAATTGTTCTCCGAGGAAATCCCGGCACGCATGCAGGCCCGCGCGGCCGATGATCTTGCGCGATTGCTGGGCGAGGCGCTGGCCGCAATCGCACCCGCCGAGGTGCGGACCTTCTATGGCCCCCGCCGTATTGCGCTTTCCGCCGAAGTCGCGGGCTCCGTTGCCGAAAGCCGCAGCAGCGAGCGCGGCCCGCGCCGCAACGCGCCCGAACAGGCCCTCGCCGGCTTTCTGCGCAAACATGGCGCCACGAAGGACAACCTTCGCGAGGAGGGCGATTTCTGGGTGCTCGACAAAGTTGTGCCCGGCGTCGATGCCGCCGCCCTGGTGGCCGCCGCCCTGCCTGCCGTGCTGCGCAAATTCCCCTGGCCGAAATCCATGCGCTGGGGCGGATCGAGCGGGTTCACCTGGGTGCGCCCACTGCGCCGGATCACCTGCCTGCTCGATGGCGCCGTGGTGGCGTTCGACCTGCGCGACGGCGATGATGACGGGCATGGACTCGCCTCGGCCGCTCTCACCGAGGGCCATCGCTTCCTCTCCCCTGGCGCCTTTGCCGTCACCGGCTGTGCCGATTGGGCCGAGAAACTGGGGGCCCGCCATGTCATTGTGACCGCCGCCGAGCGCCGCGCCCTGATCGACAGCGGCCTCAAATCCCTTGCCGCCGCCGAGGGGCTGACGGTCGTCGAGGATGCCGGCCTGCTCGACGAGGTCACCGGCCTCGTCGAATGGCCCGTCCCTTATCTCGGCCGCATCGACGATGCCTATATGGACCTGCCCGCCGAAGTCATGCAGGTCTCGATGCGGGTCAACCAGCGCTATTTCGCCCTGTGCGACGCGTCCGGCAAAGCTGCCGCCCGCTTCGCCTTCATCGCCAACATCCCGCCGAGCGATGGCGGCGCTGCCATGGTGGCCGGCAATGAGCGCGTCCTGCGCGCCCGCTTTGCCGATGCGCGACATTTCTGGGATCTGGATCGCAAATCCACCCTCGAAAGCCGTGTCGCGGCGCTCGACAAGGTGACGTTCCACGCCAAACTCGGTTCGCAGGGCGCGCGCGTCCGCCGCCTCGTCCGCCTCGCCGGCGTCCTGGCCGAATTCACCGGCGCCGATCGTGCCCAGGCCGAACGCGCGGCCCTCCTCGCCAAGGCGGATCTGACCACCGGGCTGGTGGGCGAGTTCCCCGAAGTCCAGGGCATCATGGGCGGCTACTATGCCCGCCACGACGGCGAAGACGCCGCGGTCGGCGAAGCCATCGCCGATCATTATGCACCGAAAGGCCCAGGCGATGCCGTGCCCCGCAATCCCGTTGGGCTTGCCGCCGCCCTGGCCGACAAGCTCGACCAGCTCGCCGGGTTTTTTGCCATTGGCGAAAAGCCGACCGGTTCGGGCGATCCTTACGCGCTGCGTCGTGCCGCGCTCGGTGTGATCCGCATCATCCGCGAGGGCGGATTGCGGCTGCCGCTGCGCGCCCTGATCGAAGCGGCCGGCGCCGGCCAGCCCGCCGACCTGGATGTCGAGGACGTTCTTGGCTTCCTGATCGAACGCCTCCGCGTCCAACTCCGTGCCGAGGGCGCCCGCTACGACGTGCTCAACGCCGTCCTCGGCACCGGCCTCGACGACGACCTCACCCGCCTCCTCGCCCGCAGCGAAGCCGTCGCCGCCATGCTCGCCACCGACGACGGCGCCAACCTCCTCGCCGGCTACAAGCGCGCGGCCAACATCCTGCGCATCGAGGAAAAAAAGGACGGCCCGCACGACCGCGCCGTCGACACCGCCCTGCTCGAAGCCCCCGAGGAGCACGCTCTGGCCGCCGCCCTCGACCAGGCCGAGCCCGCAGTGAAGACACTGCTGGCATCCGAGGAATTCGGCCCCGCAATGGCCGAATTTGCCGCATTGCGGCCGCAACTTGATGCTTTCTTTACCGGCGTCACGGTGAATGACCCGCGTGCGACAGTTCGGCTCAACCGGCTCGCCTTGCTCGCGCGCGTGCGGGCGGTGATGGGCCGGGTGGCGGATTTTGCGCGCATCGAGGGCTGATGTCCGTGGCATGATGGTTGCCATGCCGAGATCAACGGGGCCGCGCGTCTTTCGGCCCCAGCGGGACCAGGGCGCGGCCCTGGCCTTTACCGAAGCCAAGGAGATTTGAGTCGATGGCTCATCAATGGGTTTACTCTTTCGGTGCCGGCCACAACGAGGGCCGCGCCGACATGCGCAACCTGCTGGGCGGCAAAGGGGCCAATCTCGCCGAAATGGCCAGCATCGGCTTGCCGGTGCCGCCGGGCTTTACCCTCACCACCGAGGTCTGCACGGCCTATTACGACAACAACCACGCCTATCCGGCCGAACTCAAGGCGCAGACCCGCGCAGCCCTTGCCCGCATCGAAGCCGCCGTGGGGCTCACCTTCGGGGACCAGCACAAGCCGCTCCTGGTCTCCGTCCGCTCCGGCGCCCGCGTCTCGATGCCCGGCATGATGGACACCGTGCTCAACCTTGGCCTCAACGACACGACCGTGCAGGGCCTCGCCACATTGTCCGGGGATGCCCGCTTCGCGTGGGACTCTTACCGCCGCTTCATCCAGATGTATGGCGGCGTGGTGATGGGCGTCGATCATCACCGCTTCGAGGACATCATCGAGCACACCAAGCTCGAAGCCGGCGTGGTGGAGGACACCGCGCTCACCGCGCAGGACTGGCATCGCGTGGTCCACGCCTATCTCGAAATGGTGAAAGAGGAAACCGGAAAGCCCTTCCCGCTTGACCCTGAGGAGCAGTTGTGGGGCGCCATCGGCGCGGTGTTCGGCTCGTGGATGAACCCCCGCGCCAACACCTACCGCAAACTGCATGACATCCCCGCCACTTGGGGCACTGCCGTCAACGTGCAGGCCATGGTGTTTGGCAATATGGGCCTCGATTGCGCCACCGGCGTCTGCTTCACGCGCGATCCGTCGAATGGCGAAAACATCTTCTATGGCGAATATTTGGTGAACGCCCAAGGCGAGGATGTCGTCGCCGGCATCCGCACGCCCCAGCCGATGGCCGAAGCCAAGGCCAAGCCCGGCGAAACCTCGATGGAGCGGGCCATGCCGCTCGCCTACGGCGAACTGATGCAGGTCCGCGCCACGCTTGAGCGCCACTACAAGGACATGCAGGACATCGAATTCACGGTGCAGCAGGGCAAGCTCTACATGCTGCAAACCCGCAACGGCAAACGCACCGCCGCGGCCAGCCTGCGCATTGCCGTGGAAATGGCGAGCGAGGGCCTGATCGACCGCAACGAGGCGATCCTGCGCGTCAACCCCTCCTCGCTCGACCAGCTCCTGCATCCCACGCTTGACCCCAAGGCCCCCCGTCATCTTCTCGCCAAGGGCCTGCCCGCAAGCCCCGGTGCGGCCTCAGGCGCCGTTGTGTTCTCTGCCGACGAGGCCGAGGCCCGCGCTGCCAAGGGCGAGGCCGTGCTGCTCGTGCGCATCGAAACCAGCCCCGAGGACATCCACGGCATGCATGCCGCCCGCGGCATCCTCACCACCCGCGGCGGCATGACGAGCCACGCCGCCGTGGTGGCGCGCGGCATGGGCCGCCCCTGCGTGGCCGGCGCCGGCGGCATCTCCGTCGACTACGGCGCGCAGACTCTCTCGGCCGGCGGCAAACAGGTCCGCGCCGGCGACACCATCACCATCGACGGCGCGACCGGCGAGGTCTTCATCGGCGCGGTGGCCATGATCGAACCGCAAATGTCCGACGAATTCGGCACCCTGATGGCCTGGGCCGACGCCGCGCGGCGCATGAAGGTGCGCACCAACGCCGAAACCCCGCTCGATGCCGAAACCGCCAGGAAATTCGGCGCCGAAGGCATCGGCCTGTGTCGCACCGAGCACATGTTCTTTGACCCCGAGCGCATCGGTGCCGTCCGCCAGATGATCATGTCATCCGACGAATATGGCCGCCGCCAGGCCCTCGCGCGGCTGCTGCCGTTCCAGCGCGATGATTTTCACAAGCTGTTCCGCATCATGGCCGGCCTGCCCGTCACCATCCGCCTGCTCGACCCGCCGCTGCACGAATTCCTGCCGCATGCCGATGCCGAACTGGCCGAAGTCGCCGTTGCGCTCGGCGCCGACATCGAAGCCATGCGCCGCCGCGCCGCCGAGCTCGCCGAAGCCAACCCGATGCTGGGCCATCGCGGCTGCCGCCTCGGCGTGACCTATCCCGAGATCTACGAAATGCAGGCCCGGGCCATTTTCGAAGGGGCCATCGCCGTCGCCCGCGAAAGCGGCGTCGCCCCGGTGCCGGAAATCATGATCCCGCTCGTCGGCATCAAGCGCGAACTGGAAATCACCCGCGCCCAGATCGACAAGATCGCGGCCGAAGTGTTCGCCGAACAGGGCATGACGATCGAGTACAGCGTCGGCACCATGATCGAACTGCCCCGCGCCGCGCTGACCGCGGACAAGATCGCCGATGTCGCCGATTTCTTCAGCTTCGGCACCAACGACCTGACGCAGACCGTCTTCGGCCTGTCGCGCGACGACGCCGGCAAATTCCTGCCCGCCTATGTCGACGCCGGCATCCTGGAGAAGGACCCCTTCGTCTCGCTCGACATCGAGGGCGTCGGCGCCCTGGTCCGCATCGCGGCCGAGAAGGGCAGGGCGACCAAGCCGGGCCTCAAACTGGGAATCTGCGGCGAACACGGCGGCGATCCGTCCTCCATCGCGTTCTGCGAGTCGGTCGGTCTCGACTATGTCTCGTGCAGCCCCTACCGCGTTCCGGTCGCCCGGCTCGCTGCGGCCCAGGCCGCCCTGCACGGCGGCGGCGACCGCACGGCCTGACCATCAGCGGTTCGGTCCTGTTCGGCAAAGGAACAACGGCCGAACCGCTGGACAGAGTCCAATCCTCAAACCGGTATTTTGATCCTCGCCCGCAGCCCCCCCATCGGGCTCTCCTCCAGCAGCAACGCCCCGCCATGCGCGCGCACGATATCTCGCGCGATCGTCAGTCCGAGCCCTGTGCTGCCGGTTCCCGATTCGAACGGCTTGAACGCGGCCTCCCGCCGTTCCGGCGCGATGCCCGGCCCGTCGTCATCGACGATGACCTCCGCGAACCGCTCGCCCTGCCGCTGCGCGCGGAGTGCGACGTGATTGGCATGACGTCCGGCATTGTCGATCAGGTTGGTCACCGCGCGCCGAAACGCGCCTGGACGCAGCAGCACGACCAACTCAGGTTCGACCTCAAGCGCCACCGCCCGCCCGGCGCGCCGTGCCGAAACCACGAGGTCGGCGAGCAGTACCCCGAGATCGACCGGTTCCGCCTTCTCGCTCCCCTCGCCGCGGGCGAATGCCAGATAGGCCTCGACCAGGCGTTCCATCTCAGCAATATCGCCGGTCATGTCGCTGATGTCCTGCGCCGTCGCCTCATTCTGCGGCATCATCGCCAGCGCAAGGCGCAGCCGTGTCAGCGGTGTGCGCAAATCATGCGACACGCCGGCCAGCATCTCGGTGCGCTGTGCAAGAAACCGGGTCACCCGCTCCTGCATGCGATTGAATGCAGCAGCGGCCTGCCGCACCTCCGTCGCCCCTTCGGGTTTCAGCGGCCCGACCTCCCGGCCCCGCCCGAACGCCTCCACCGCCCGCCCGAGGCGCCGGATCGAGCGTACTTGGTTGCGTACAAACAGTGTCGCGATGGCGAACACCAGCAGCGACGAGCCCACCAGCCACAGCATGAACACCGAAAACGTGGCTGCGAACAACCGCTTGCGCGGCGCTTCTATGCGCAAATTGCCATCCGGCAGCGCCACCGTGATCAGCACCGACTGCGGATCACTTTCCCAGTCCACAGTGAACGGATAGCCCAACCGGTCACGCAACCCGGCCTCGACCCCATTGTTGCTTGGCGTCAGCAGCCCTGGCCTCACCCGAGGCGGCAACGGGCCCGCAGGGTGCGGGGTGATCCGGGTCTCGAAGGAGTCCCACGCATTCTGCAGCGCCCAGGCGCGCGTCGCCTCATCCGTGCTGCGCTCCACCAAGGCGACCGTGGTGACGATCTCCCCGGTAACCGCAGCCGAAAGCCGGCGCGAGACGAGGTTGAGGTGCGTGCCGTAGAAGATCTGCATCGCCACCGCCTGCACCACGATCAGCGGCACCAGCACGATCAGCAGCGTTCGCCCCAGCAGGCTGCGCGGCAGGAAGCGCTTGAACGGCAAGCGCATCGTCAGGTGCCAGGTTTGAGCGTATAGCCGCGGCCCCGGACGGTATGCAGGAAGCGCGGCTCGCGCGGATCGACCTCGATTTTCCGCCGCAACCGCGTCACCTGAACATCGATCGCCCGCTCGCCCGCATCATCCATGTCGAGCGCCGCCGCGATATCCTCGCGCCCCAGCACTTCGTTCGGCCGCCGCGCCAAGGCGGTCAGCAATGAGGCCTCGCCCCCGGTCAGCCGCACGATCCCGGCCGGACCGCGCAATTCACCGCGCCCGGTGTCGAAACTCAGCACCCCGAGTTGCACCGGCCCGCCCCCGACCAGATGCGCCGTGGGCGGCAGTTGCGCTGCGCGGCGCAGCAAAGCGCGGATTCGCAGCAGCAACTCCTTGGCCTCGAACGGTTTGGCCAGATAATCGTCGGCGCCGGCCTCGAACCCGGCAATCCTATCCTCCGGCGCCCCCCGCGCGGTAAGCAGCAGGATCGGCACCTCCTGCTTTTCGCGGCGCAGCGCTTCGGTGAGTGATAGGCCGGATTCACCCGGCATCGTGACATCCAGCACCATCAGGTCAGGCTGCAGGAACCGCAGTTTTTCGCGTGCCTCCGCGGCATGCTCGGCGGCCGTCACGCGGAAACCGTTCTCGCCGAGGTAGCGCTGCAACAGGGCGCGCAGCCGCGGGTCATCCTCCACTACCAGGATCAGGGCGTCATCAGCCATGGGCTCTATCCTTTCCGCACCGTCTCGCGCGCCAGGTCCGCGGTGTCGACGAAGGCATGCGCATCGTCATCCATGATCCCGCGCATCACCCGGCGAAACCCGTCAACCGCCGCCGGCCCGGCCTCGCGATAAGCCCGCACGATCCGCTCGCGCTGGCGCTCGAACAGCCGGCGCTCCAGGTCCTCGCCCTTTGCCGTCAACGTGAGCAGCCGCTGGCGCCGGTCGGCCCGCCCTTGCGCCTGCGCCACATAGCCATCCTCGATCAGCGCGCCCAGCACCCGTGCCAGACTTTGCTTGGTGATCCGCAGCACCGCCAGCAGATCTCCCACCGACATTCCGGCATTGCGCCCGATGAAATGCAGCACCCGATGATGCGCGCGCCCCAGTCCGAGTTCCTCGAGAATGACATCGGCGGCATTGGTGAAATCACGATACGCGAAAAACAGCATGTCCTGGGCCGCACGGATTTCGGCCTCGCGGAGGAACAGCAGATTGGCACCGGCCGGGCTGGCGGACTTCTGGTCTTGCATGATCACTCTTGGATATGGCGCCGAGTCGGGCGCCGCGGCTTTGGTTTGGGGCATGGCTGGCATACCAGGAAACTAAGACAGGATTGTTGACGTAGACTAGGGTCCATTATACCTCTACGCCTCGTGAAGCAACAATATTGCGAGGATCGCCCCGATGGCGCTTGTTCCTTTCGACGACCGTGACGGCCATATCTGGTTCGACGGAGTCATGATGCCCTGGCGCGATGCGAAGCTGCACGTGCTGACGCACGGGCTGCACTATGCCAGCGGCGTGTTTGAAGGCGAGAGGGCATACAGCGGAAACATCTTCAAACTGCGCGCACATACCGATCGCCTGATCAATTCCGGCCGCATCCTCGGCTTTGAAATTCCCTACACCGCCGATGAGATCGACGCAGCCTGCATTGCCGTGCTCAAAGCCAACGGGCAGGAGGATGCCTATATCCGCCCCATCGCCTGGCGCGGCAGCGAAATGCTGGCCGTCTCGGCGCAGCAGACCAAGATCCATCTCGCCATTGCCACATGGCCGTGGGGTGCCTATTTCGGCGCCGACAAAATGGCTGGCATCCGCCTCGACATCGCCGAATGGCGCCGCCCCCATCCGCAGACCGCCCCCACCGCCTCCAAGGCGGCCGGCCTCTACATGATCGGCACATTGTCCAAGCACACCGCCGAAGCCAAGGGCTTCAATGACGCCATGATGCTCGACTGGCGCGGCCAAGTCGCGGAAGCCACCGGCGCCAACGCCTTCTTCGTCATGGACGGCGAACTCCATACCCCGACGCCCGATTGCTTCCTTGATGGCATCACGCGGCGCACCGTGATGGCGATCGCCAATCGCCACCAGATGAAGGTGGTCGAGCGCGTCATCATGCCGGAGGAAATGGCCAAGGCGACCGAAGTCTTCCTCGCTGGTACCGCGGCCGAAGTGACCCCCGTGCGCCAGATTGGCCCCTACAACTTCACCCCGGGCCTCATCACCGAAACGCTCCTCACCGATTACGAGAAACTTGTCCGCAAGTCCCCAGCCGAGGTCGAGGTGCTGGCACCGATCTGACCAGCACCAGCCCGGGCGGCAGCAGCACCAGCCAGGCGATCCGCGCCTGGTAGCGGTCGAACGGGCCAGACAAGGCACCACCGGCAAACCCGTTGGCCGCCACACCGATCAGGATCATCAGCGCCAAGGCATGGCCGGGCCGCAGCAGACACAGCAGCGACCCGACTGTGCCAAGGACCAAAAACATCGCGTGCGGCCGGTTGAACGGCGCCGCCAGCCCCGCCAGCCCGCCCTGTGCCTGCAACCCGGCACGGAACTGCTCGATTTCATGCGGCGGGAAATAGGCGCGCAAACTGCTGGTGATCGAGCCCTCCAGCCAGTCCGGCCCAAGCGTATCGCCCAGCGCGACGCGCCCCAACGCATGCAGCGTATTCGCCGTCGCCGTCCGCAGCACTGCCAGCGGCGCCTGACGGATCACTGCGCCCACAATGGCCGATGCCTCGGGCGCCAACCCGATCGCACCCCCCGGCGCCGTCCAGACCGGGCCATCGCTGTCCCACAGAAACGCATTGCTGTCCGCCGGCAACCGGTTTTGCCAGTCGCAAAGATGCCAGCCCGACGTTGGGCAGGACGCTGCCAGCACCGGTGTCACCAACCCATCCGCCGTCAACCGCGCCAGCGCAAACACAGACCCATACGGTGAAACCGCGACACGGCCGAAGCCGACCACATTCGTCGCCATCAGAATGGCCAGCGCGACCCCCAAGGGAACCATGGTCCGCGGCAGAGCGCGCCATCGCAACACCAGCACCACGGCGAGGCCAGCAGCAGCCAGCACCAGATGCGTCAGATGAAACGCGATTGCCGCCGTCCCGAGCAGCATGACCCAGCGCCGTTGCCAAATGCCGAGCGCGCCAGGGAATGCCAGGAGGTAAAGTGCAATCACCGTGATCGGCGCGAAAACATCCGGCATCAACAGCGAGGCGAACCACGGCGCTGCCGATCCCGCGGCCAGCATGATGCCCAACACCACGTGCCGCAATGCCGTTGCGTGCCCGAAACTGGCCGCGAGGAGCCAAAGCAGATGCGACACAATCAACACCTGTGCCGCCAAAGGCAGCCATAATGTCGTCCCGCCATGCAGAGCCAGCAGGAAAGGCCCGTACGTCCAGGGTTTGTCCCACACCATGCGCGGCTGGCCGGCCTGCACCAGAAAGGCATGGGTGTCGCTGAAGACGATCGGATACTGGTTGACGATCGCCGGCCACGCGAACATCAGCGCAACCGCGAAAATTGCGAGCGTCTCGCGGATCCGTCGTGCCTCGGTCCTGGTGGCCTGCATGCATCCCTCCCGCGCGGGGTCGCGCCGGGGCGAACTCTA
>CANFKS010000081.1 GCA_947447625.1 Rhodospirillales bacterium
CCCTATAGACCGGACCTAAATCCGATCGAACAGGTCTTCGCCAAGTTGAAGGCACTCCTCCGCAAAGCCGACGAACGTTCCGTCGCAGCCGACTGGCACCGCATCGGCAAGCTGCTCGATCAGGTCACCCCCAACGAATGCGCCAACTACTTCAGAAACTCAGGCTACGAGCAAACTTGAGTCAGACATGCTCTAATACTGAAATCCTGTGATCGCGACTCTTCCGCGATCACAGGATTTCGGTATGCGCGCCAGGTTGGTGGGCGGCGGCGCGCGGAAAAAGACTGATACCAAGGGTCGCGCTTTGCGAGCCTTGGTATGAGGCGACACAAGCTTTGGCAGCGGCTCCAATCCAAACAGAAACACGAATAATAGAGTTGCGTTGAAACGGTCGATTTTTCGTCGATTTCGATAGCGACGGCTGAGACGAGGCAGAGAGGTGGATCGCGCCCGCGCCTGCGCGTCGAGATCGAGGCGCGCGGAGCAGCGAGCAACAGCCGCTCGGCACTCTTCACGGCGCTGCGAAAAAACTTCCGCTGGCAGAATCCGCGGCACCCGCTGAGGGGGCGCCAGATCGTCACCGAAGTCGATAGGATGATCCCAAGCCGGGACATCCCGCTCGAGCGGGATGCCTTGTCATGGGCGAATTCATCCCGCTGTATCTCTTTATTTTATCGCCTGCTGATTTTTGGCGATTCCGCCAAAAATCAGCAGGCTCCAGGCCCTTGGTGCTGGTCGCGGACGATAGCCCTATCCACACCGGCAAACTCTCGCAGGCGGCACGCGCTGCCCCTGCTTACTGGGGCACGGTCGCATGGCTGCCCAAATATGCGCGGGAGCTGAAAGGTATCGAAACCGTCTGGCGTGACCTCAAGGCTCATCACATCGCTCATCAAACGTTCGCCGATACTGACGCTCTCGGCAAAGCCATCCACAGAGCGATCAAAGCCTTTCAATTGAGAGCGCAAGCCCGTTCCGTTGGACGAGACCCGGATCACTGCTTAGCCTTGTTCAAACAAGAACCGCCCCCTACATCTGATGATACGCTGCCGGCCCCAGTACCGCGGCGCGCATCCGGGCTTGGAGAACGGCACCATCGCGCGGCGGCAGAACGAGTTTCTTCGATGCCGCCTCGATCTTGGCAACGGCGAAAAACAAGCCCTCTGCATGGATCGCGGCATACAGCGCGGGCACTTCGGCTTCGGTGGTGACGAACATGGTGCGCGCAAAGCCGGCGCCACGGGCCATAGCGACGAGATCGACACCGTGGCCGGTAGCGGTTTCCTGCATCCCGGTTTCGCCGTAATGCTCGTTGTCCTGCACGAGGATTGCGAGGTTGGGCGGGCGCTTGACGGCGATGGTGGCCAGGCTGCCCAGACCCATGAGCATCTCACCATCGCCGGTGATGACCAGAACCTTGCGGCGTGGCTGGGCGATGGCGAGGCCCAGGCCGATCATCGTCGCCCCCCCCATGCCGCCCCAGAGCGGCAGGTTCTCGTCACAATCGCCGACGGCGGTGATGTCCCAGGCGGGGGCGCCGAGGCCCGCCACCACCAGCATGTCGCCGCGGTCGCGCAAGACCGCAGCGGTGAGTTCGCGCCGGTCGATCCGGCCGGAGGGTCCCGTCAGTGCCATCGGCTCAATCCTTCCCAAAGGTTTTGGCGCCGAGTACGCGCTGCCCGATCAGGGTCGCGGCGGGGCGGAATGTGTTGAAGGCAAGGCGCAAAGTGGCGTCCACGGTCGGCGCCACGTCCTCCACCCGGTCTGCGCGGTGCACCAAGGTGCCCATGGCCTCGAGCACAGCTTGGGTCGCGTGGCCCATCGGGACCTGAGCCGGATTGAATTCGCCGAAATCGCCGCGCATCGTCACGATCATCGGCATCGGGGTCCGATGCAGGGTGGCGAGCGAGAGCATGTTGATGCAGTTGCCGACGCCGGAGCTTTGCATCAGCAGCACGCTTTTGTCGCCGCCGAGCCAAGCGCCGGCCATCAGCGCGATGCCCTCCTCCTCGGTGGTCAGCGTGGTCACCTGCATGGCGTTGTCGGCCAGGCAGCGGCGGATAAGTCGGGAATGCCCGGCATCCGGCACGAGCGCAACCTGGCGTATGTCGTGCGTTTTCAAAAGGTTGTAAATGTCATCCGGCCAT
This sequence comes from Rhodospirillales bacterium, assembly GCA_947447625.1. Classification (GTDB taxonomy): domain Bacteria; phylum Pseudomonadota; class Alphaproteobacteria; order Acetobacterales; family Acetobacteraceae; genus CAIYPH01. Next base: position 2,148 of record CANFKS010000081.1, read on the forward strand.
GTCGGCTCGGCCTTGGTTGCGCTTGTTGCGTCGCCCGTTGTCATGCTTCCCCTCCGACGCCGCGCGATGCGGCGCACCTCTGCGGCGGTGCAAACAAAACCGTCCGCCGCTGACTTGTCAAACCGTCCCTCCCAGGGTCGGCGGGGGAACCAGGAAAGCAGCGCTGCTTTACGCCATTCGGTTTGGAAACCGAGTTTGCGGATCGAGTCGTTTTAAGGAGCGTGAATTTCAGGCCGGCAGACGCAGACGCTATCAACTGTCTCGTACTGCTTCAAAAGGTCCATAAAATTTTTACCCGCTTGTTGGCGTTGGCTCGCCACATCCGGATCGTCTGCGGCTGTCCAAGCCATAGTGGTTAAATTATTTTTCATTTTTCGGATAACAGATCCGGTGCTTTTCCTTCACTCGATCGCGCTGCCACCCGTCCGGTTCCCTCAATCAGCGCCGCCCCGGGCCAATGCCCGTCGCGCACCAGGTCGCGCACGACGGCCGGAATCATCCCCGCCAGCGAAGCGGCGATGGCGCTTTGGCGCTCTGGTGGCTGCTGCATCAGTGTCAGGCCCCAGGAGGCACGCGGCCGCAGCGGCCAGGCGTCGAGGGTGCCGAGCGGCATGTCTGCGAGGAAAGCGCCCTGGGTGAGCAGGCTGAAGCCGAGCCCTTCGCGCAGCAGGGCGCGGATGATCATGTGGTCGTCGACCTCCATGCGAACATTCAGCCGCGTGCCTTGGCGGGCCAACCATGCATCGAGCAGGCGGCGCGAGGCGTTGGGCTGCGCGGGCAGGATCAGCGGCAACTCAGCGAGTTGTCGGGCGCGGACATAGCCGGTGGGCACGTCGAGCGCACCGCGCCGGCCGACCAGGAAGACCTCCTCGTTCACCAGCGGGGTGAGGGTGAAGCCCGGATGCGGCACCGGATCATGCAGGCAGGCGACGTCGACACGGCCGCGAGCCACCCATTCCTGGAGGTATAGGCTGAAACCGGCGACCACGTGGAGGAACACGTTGGGGAAGGCGGCGGAGAGCCGTCGGGTCAATTCCGGCACCAGCATGTTCCCCGCCGCGGGCGGCACGCCGAGCGTGACGGTGCCGGAGGCGTGCACCTGGCCGCGGCGGATTTCATGCTCGGTCTGGTCGAACTGGCGCAGGATCATGCGGGTGCGTTCGAGCAGCGTCCGCCCTGCCTCGGTGAGGCTGACACCGTGGCTTTGACGCAGGAACAGCTTCTGCCCCAGGGAATTCTCCAAGCCCCGTACCTGACGGCTGACCGCGGGCTGGGAAATCCGCAGCACCTCGGCTGCCCGGCTGTAGCTTCCGAACTCGGCGACAGAATGGAAGTAGCGCAGCGCCCGGGTCTCCATCCTCAAGCCTCCTATGATTATCTAATCAGGTTATATCATATATAACTGTTATGCCTTGGACAGGCATACCACAGGCTTCTAGCGTTCCTCCAATCGCTGGAATTGGCAGGGGAACGGACGCCGTGAAATTTGGGCTGATGACGCAGATGCAAATGCCGCGCCCCTGGGGGCCGGATGCAGAGATCGACACCTACGCCAACGCCATCGAGCAGGCGGAGGCGGGAGAGGCCGCGGGTTTCAGCCATTTCTGGATCACCGAGCAGCACTTCTTCTCCGAAATCGGCCACAGCGCCTGCCCCGATATGCTGCTGAGTGCGATCAGCCAGCGCACCTCGCGCATCCGCCTTGGATTTTCGGTGGTGCTGATGACCGTCAACAACCCCTACGCGATCGCCGAGCGGGTGGCGACGCTCGACGTGCTGAGCCGCGGGCGGGTGGATTTCGGCATGGGCCGCGGCTCCACGCCCTACATGGTCGATGCCTTCGGGGTCGATCGTGCGCATGAGAGGACGATTGCTGCCGAGGCCACCGAGTCCGTCATGCAGATGTTCCGCGAGGAGCGGTTCAGCGGCTACAAGGGCAACCATTTCGACCTGCCGCCGCGCGATGTGCTGCCCCGGCCGGTGCAGCGGCCGCATCCGCCGCTCTGGGCTGCGGCGTCGAACCTCGACAGCTACGAGCGCATCGCGCGCCAGGGCCTTGGGGTGATCGGTGTTACGCGCAACAGCGTCAGCGAATCCCGTGAGGCGATCCGCAAGTATCGCGCGACGATCCGTGCGGCCGACCCCGCCGGGTTCGTCGGCGTGTCAGCCAACGAGCAGGTCGGCGGGTTCGCGCTCGCCTGCTGCGACGTCGATGACCGGATCGGCCGTGACCGCGCCTGCGCCGCAGCGCGCTGGTACAACGGGGACAACGACGCCGAACTCAACAAGGTCCGCTTCGCCACCGCGGGCGGGGTAGAAGCGGTCGTGAGCAAGTTCCGCAACCGTAGCAACGAACAGCTCATCGAGGACGGCATGGCGATCGGCGGCAATCCCGATACGGTCAGCCGCGTCGTGGAGAAATGGGCGGAAGCAGGGCTCGACCAGATGATTTTCTTGCTGCAGGCTGGACGGATGACGCAGGATCAGGTGCTGCGCTCGATCGAACTGATCGGCAGGCACGTGATCCCACGGTTCACCTCGGCAACTCAAGCGGCCTGACGCCGGCCAACCGGCGCGGGAGTAACTGCAACGGCGCAAAAATGCGCCATCCTATGGGGGATAATGACATGCTGCGTTCTTGGATCAGGAAAGTTACGGCGATCGGCCTGCTGGCCGGTGGAACGGTTTTTGCTGCACAGGCCCAGCCGGCCAAGCTCGACATCGCTGCATCCAATACCTGGTGGGGCCAGGTGCCGATCATGGTCGCAATCGACAAGGGCTTCTTCAAGGACCAGGGGATCGACACCGAGTTGAAGAACATCGGCGCCTCCGGTGACCGTGTGGCGGCGCTTACTGCTGGGTCGGTGGCATTCAGCAATCTCGGTCGCATCGCTGCGATTGTGGAGATGGCCCGCGGCAACAAGAGCTTCTACTTCTTCGCCAACGTCGATGACTCGCCCGGCAATGAGGGCTGCTACGCCCGACCCGGCTTCACCGACTTCAAGTCGCTCGTCGGGCGCAAGGTCGCCGCCAACACCTCGGCGCAGATCACCATGAACGGGCTGCTGGAAAACGCCGGGATGCGGGAGAAGGACATCCAATTCGTTAACCTCCCCGGGCCCGAAATGGCCGCAGCCCTGGCGAAGGGCGACGTCGATGCCGCGTGCGTTTGGGAGCCTCTTTTCACCAACGTGCGCAACGCCACGCCGGGCGGCAAGGTGCTGGGGCTGGACAGTGACACGCCCAATTTCAAGAAGTTCGGCACCATGGCTTCGCCCGACATCATGATCATTTCGCGCAAGCTGGTCGACGAGAAGCCGGACCTGGCGGCCAAGCTGGCAAAGGCGCTGTTCAACGGTGTCGCCTACACCAACGCGCATCCCGAGGAATCAGCGGCGCTGATCGCGCATTATTTCGGCAAGCCGCCGGCGGAGGTTCTCGCAGCGATGAGGACCTTCAAGTATTTCGGCGCCGAGGGTTGGCCCGAGCACATGAAGCTGCATTCCGGGCAGATGCAGTATCTCGCACAGTGGCTCTACGACAACGGCAAAATCCCCGCCCTGCCCGACACCGCGAAATGGGAGAATACCGGCTTCATCGCAAAGCCGTGACATGACAGATCCGGCGCGGCTTGGGCTGCGGATCAACATGAACGTCTTGCTGCTGGCGATCAATTTTGCCGCCGTTGCGGTGGTGTTGGGCGCATGGTGGCTGTCGACTGGACAAGGCTGGATCGCGCCGATCTTCCTGCCCTCGCCGGGCGATGTGCTGCATGCAGCCCGGATCAAGATCGCAAATGGTGACCTGCTGACCGACGTTGTGGTCTCGGCCCGGCGGGTGTTTCTCGGGTTCGGGCTTGCCGCCATGGTGTCGATCCCGCTCGGCATCGTCATGGGTGTCTGGCGGCCGGCCAAGGCGATCATGGACCCTTTCGTCTCATTGCTGCGCCCCCTGCCGTCGATAACCTGGATTCCGCTCTCGATTCTGTGGCTTGGCATCGGCGAGTTGCAGAAGGTTGCCATCGTCTTCATGGGGTCGTGGATCTACATCCTCCTCTATACCTATGAGAGCACCCGGCGCGTCGACCCGCTGCTGCTGCGCGCCGCGCGCAATCTCGGCGCCGGGGACGGTGCCGTGATGTGGGAGGTGATCTTGCCCGGCGCGCTGCCGGGCATCATCGGCGGTCTCAAGGTGACGCTGGCGATTTCCTGGTCCTGCGTGCTGACGGCGGAGATGATCGCGGCGCAAAGCGGCCTTGGTGCCCTGATTTGGCAGGCCAAGGACTGGGGCAATCTGCCCCTGGTGCTGGTTGGCATGCTTTGCATTTCGTTGACCGTGCTGGTGGCGGACTGGCTGGCGCTGCGGCTTGAACTGGTGCTGTTGCCGTGGGAGCGGGGGCGGCGTGGGTGATAGAACAGCGAGCGGTTCTTTTTTGAAAAAAAGAACCAAAAAACTTTTATCCGCTTTGTTTTGGGGTTGTTAGCGTGCCAGCGATCCTCACCGCCCGCAACGTCACCAAGACTTACGACGCCGGCCGCTCCGGCCAGGTCGTCGCCGTGCAGGACCTTTCGCTCGACATCGAGGAGGGTGAGTTCGTCTGCCTGCTCGGCGCCTCCGGCTGCGGCAAGTCCACCATGCTGTCGCTGTTCGCCGGCTTCATCCAGCCAACCACCGGCGAGGTGGCGCTCCGGGGCACGCCGATCACCGGAATCGAGCCGCGCTGCGGCGTGGTGTTCCAGTCCTATGCGCTGTTCCCCTGGCGTACGGTGCGCGGCAATGTCGAATTCGGGCTCAAAATGCAGGGTGTCGGGCGTGCAGCGCGGCGGGAGCGGGGGCAGGCGTTCATCGATCTGGTAAAGCTCACAGGGTTCGAGGAGCGCTACCCCACCGAACTCTCCGGCGGCATGCAGCAGCGGGTCACGCTCGCGCGCATCCTCGCCGCCAACCCCGCAGTGCTGCTGATGGACGAACCCTTTGCAGCGCTTGACGCGATGACGCGCCAGGTAATGCAGGAGGAACTGCTGCGTATTCACGCCACCAGCCACAAGACCACCGTATTCATCACCCATTCGCTCGACGAGGCGCTGATCTTGTCTGACCGTATTGTGGTGATGTCCCCCCGCCCCGGAAGGATCAAGGCGGTGATACCCAATCCGCTGCCGCGGCCGCGCCATGTCGCGATGCAGATCACCCCGGAGTATATGGCGCTGAAGTCCAGCCTCTGGCAGCTCGTCGAGGCCGAGATGGCGCATCACGACGAGACAAGCTCCCCCCAGGACTGAGAAGGCCCAACCATGTCCAAACACGACTTCACCGCCGCCGAATTTGCCGACCGGCTCGCCCGCCTGCGGGTGGCCATTGCCGATGCCGGGCTCGACTGGCTCCTGGTGACGCATCCGGTATCGATCCGCTGGCTGATCGGTCAGGACACCAAGAGCTACACGGTGTTCCAGTGCCTGCCGATCAGTGCCGCGCCGGGCCGTCTCGTGATGTTCACCCGCGGAACCGAGCGCAGCGAATTTGAGGCCGACACGATGGCCGACGAGGTGCACACCTATAATGGCGGCGAGCCGGAGGACCCGATGACGGCGTTCAACCGGTTCCTTGATGGTCTCGGCCTCAAGACCAAGCGGGTTGGGCTGGAGGTGCCAGGCGCCTACATGCAGCCGGCGCATTATTTGGCGGTGAAAGCCATGCTCGGCGACGCGCTTGTGCAGGACCCGTGCGGCATCCTGATGGCGCTGCGGGCGGTGAAGTCGCCGGCAGAGATCACCTATATCCGAGAGGCCGCCGCTATCGCGGCACTCGGCCTGCAGAAGCTGATCGGGGCCGTCGCCGAGGGGGTATCAGAGCTTGCGCTGGCCGGCGTTGCCTATCACACCCTCCTCAGCAACGGCAGCGGATTGCCGGCCAGCACGATGAACCTGATGACCGGTGAGCGCAGCGCCTTCGCTCTCGGCGGCGCCACCGAGCGGCAGATGCGGCGCGGCGATACCGGGCTGGTCGAAATGGGCGCCGCCCGACGGCGCTACACCTCGACGCTTGGGCGGCAATGGAACCTCGGCGCCCCGTCCCCCCGGCTGCGCGCGGTGCACCAGGTGATCCTGGAAGCCTCGGAGGCCTGTATGGCCGCGATGCGCCACGGAGCCCCGGCGATCGAGCCGCATCTCGCTTCGCGCAAGGTGATCGCCGCCGCCGGGCTCGAACAATACTGCTTGCACACGACCGGTTACGGCATGGCGCCGGGCTTCCCGCCCTCATGGGGCGAGAGCCCCAACATGTTCGGCGGCACCAAGGACATTCTGAAGGCCGGTATGGTGGTCTCGGTGGAGCCCGCGGTGTTCATGCCCGAAGAGCGGCTGGGGGTGCGGCTGATTGACAACGTCCTGATCACCGAGACCGGGATCGAGGTGCTCTCGCGCACCAGCCGCGCATTGATCGTGGTCGACTGAAGCGGCCATGCGGGTCCAACCCGCGGATCACCGGGGTTGCGATGCCGAGCCGGTCCGGGCTTTGGATCGCAATACCGCGCCGACGCAGGTGCTCAGGCCACCCCCGTAGGCGGCCGGCCAAACGGGACCATTCGGCAATGGCCCTCCAACCGCTCTTGTAGGGAGTGCGGAGCAAGGCGACCTTGCAGTTCGGATCCTTGCGCCTGAAGATGCAAATTACCAGCGACAGAAGGTAGGGCAAAACATGGCTGATCGTTTCATGGGCGGCATCGACTGCGACGTCCATCCCAGCGTGCCCGGCGTGTCCGCATTGCTGCCGTACCTCGACGAGTACTGGCGGGAGATGGTCGCCATCCGCGGCATCGACGAGTTCAACTCGATCCTCTACCCGGCCGCATCGCCGATGACCTGCCGCGCCGATTGGCGGCCGACGCAGGGCAAGCCTGCCTCGACGCTGGAACTGGTGCGCGCTCAGGCGCTCGATCCCTTCGGCAGTTCGATCGCCATTGCCAACTGTCTTTACGGAATCCAGTTGCTGTTCAGCGAGGACATGGCGGCCGCCTTCGCCCGCGCGGTGAACACCTGGATGGCCCGCGAATGGCTGGACCTGGAGCCTCGGCTCCGCGCCTCCATCATCGTGCCGACCCAGAATGTCGAAATGGCGGTCGACGAGATCGAGCGCTGGGCTGGAGACTCGCGGTTCGTGCAGGTGCTGCTGCTGGCCATGGGCGACCATCCGCTGGGGCGGCGGCAATACTGGCCGATCTATGCCGCAGCCGAGCGCCATGGCCTCGCAATTGGCATCCATGCCGGCTCCTCCTACCACAACCCGCCGACGCCGATCGGCTGGCCCTCGTTCTACACCGAGGACTATGCCGGCCAGGCCAACGCCTTCCAGAGCCAACTCACCAGCCTGATTTGCGAAGGCGTGTTCAGCAAGTTCCCGGCCCTCAAAGTCGTGTTGCTCGAATCTGGCTTCACCTGGCTGCCCGCCCATATGTGGCGGCTGAACAAATTCTGGCGCGGGTTGCGCATGGAGGTGCCTTGGGTGGATCGCGCGCCGATGGAGATCGTGCGCAGCAATGTCCGTCTTTCTCTGCGTCCGGTGGATGGCCCGCCCGACTCCGACGGGCTGTTGCGGCTGCTCGACCACATGCAATCCGATGATCTGCTGCTGTTTTCTACGGATTATCCGCATTGGCAGTTCGAGGGCACGGAGGCGATGCCGGCAGCGATTCCGGCGGATCTCGCGCGGAAGATGATGATCGACAATCCGCTCGCCACCTATGCGCGGCTGCAGGCGCCGGCTGGCGCTGCAGCGGAGTGCGTGGTCCCGCGATGCGGTGATGCGAATTGATTTTCGACGTGACAGGGTCAAGCCCCGCGCACCACCAAGGCGTTGGAATGGCGGCTGCATCAGCCAGGGTCAGGGCTGCGTTTGCACCATCGCACTCGGGAACTGAAGACCTAGTCAACGCCGCTTCGCTCATGCACAGTGGCGCTACAACATCGGGCGAAAAGCCCGCAAAATTCGGGGAACTGCTATGAAGACGACCATCGGCCGTCGCCAGGCCATCCGTACCGCCGCCGGCGCCGGCCTCGCCACCGCCTTACCGCGCGCCTCCCGCGCCGCCAGCACGGTGCAGATGATCAGCCATCGTTATCCCGCGCTCGAGCTTTGGGCAGCGAAGATGAAAACTGCGGTGCCGGGCGTCGAGGTCAACACGCAACTGGTGCCGTTCGACAAGGCCCTGGAGCTGTCAACCATCGCGCTCTCTGCCAAGTCCGAAACGCTTGACATCGTCTACGCCTCGGATGCGACGTTCGCGAATTTCGTGAAATCCGGCTGGATCCGCCCGCTCGACGATCTCTGGGCTAAGTACAAAGCTGAGTTCAAGCTTGACGATATTGCCGATTCCGTGATCAAGGCCTTCACCTATCAAGGCCATATCTGGGTGATACCGGCCGACATCAACGTGATGTTGATGTTCTACCGCGGCGACGTGCTGAAGGCGGCCGGCAAGGAAGTGCCCAAAACCATTCCGGAGTACCAGGCGCTTGCCAAGGCGCTGCACAGCCCGGCCCGCGCCGGTACCATCGATTGCCTGAAGCCGGTCGATGCCACGATGAACGAGGCACACTGGTACATGAATACGATCGGCAAAGGCTGGTTCGATGAGAAGTGGAAGCCGATCTTCAATCAGGCGCCTGGCGTCGCCGCCATAACCGCGCTGAAGGAAACCACGAAATACGCGCAGCGCGGCTTCGCCTCGGCCGCCAATGACGAGTGCTCCATCGCCCTGCAACAGGATGCCGCTGCGATGGGCCTGCAATGGGCCACGCGCGCCGGCTCGATGGACGATCCCAAGCAATCCCGCGTCGTGGGCAAGATGGAATGGGCGGCACCGCCGCAGGGCCATGGCCGCTTCAGCGCTGATGGCTACACGATCTCCGCCTTCTCCAAGCAGGACCCGGACCTGCTGTTCCGCATCATCGCGACCGCGACCAATGAGGCAGCCCAGCGCGAGGGCGCAAAACTCACCGTGCCGCCCCGCTCCGCGGTGCTGAATGACCCTGCCCTGCAAAAGGACATTCGCTTCTATCCTGCCGCGGCAGAGGCGGTGAAAACGGCTCTGCCCTTCCCGCCGCTGCCGGAGTTCTATGCGGTGGGCGAGTTCATCGCGCGGCGCGTGGTGCAGGCGGTGACCGGTGAGATGGAGATCAAGGCCGCCCTCGATGCCGCCGCCAGCGAGACCGAGACCTTCCTCAAGGGCCGCGGCTACAATCTCTAGGAGAGTGCGATGAACGTTCAGACCCGGCCGCAGGACAGAAGCGCATCGCCCGCCCGCTCGGCAATGGCGATCGCGGATTGCGACATTCACCCCGTCCTGCCGTCGGTGACGGCGCTCTACCCCTACATGACACAGCAATGGCGCAGTTATCTGGAAACCTATGGTACCAGCCTGCGGCAGGGCCACCAATCCGGCGTCAACCCCTATCCCAAGGCGCAGCCCAACGCTGCGCGGCGGGACGCATGGCCGCCCGGTGGCGGAGCCCCTGGCACCGATCTCGACTTCATCCGCAGTCAGCATCTCGACGCCCACAACATCGTGCTCGGCATCTGCAACCCGCTCACCCCCTCCGGCCAGGGGCTGCTCAACCCCGGCCTGTCGGCGGCAATGTGCCGTGCCAACAACGAGTGGCAACTCCACTCCCTCGTCACCCCCGAGCCGCGGCTGCGCGCCTCCATTGTGGTACCATACGAAGCCACCGAAGCCGCGGTTGCAGAAATCCGCCGCTACGCCGGCAATCCCGCTTTCGTGCAGGTGCTGCTCCTTGGCCGCACCGCAGACCTGCTCGGCAAATCCGCTTATCGCCCGATTTTCCGTGCTGCCGTCGAGGCGGGGCTGCCGGTTGCCATCCACGCTTTCGGCTATAGCGGCCAGCCGATCACCGGCAGCGGCTGGCCCTCGTTCTACATCGAGGAAATGATCGGGCACGCCCAAGCGGCGCAGGCGCAATTGATCTCGATGGTGATGGAAGGGTTGTTCGAGGAACTTCCGGACCTCAAGGTGATCATGGTCGAGGCCGGGTTTGCTTGGTTGCCCTCGCTCGCCTGGCGACTGGACACCACCTGGGAGAAGCTGCGCGACGAAACGCCGCATCTCACCATGCGCCCTTCAGACTACATTCGCCGTCACGTTTGGCTCACCACCCAGCCGATGGAGGAGCCCGAGCCGCGGGCGCATCTGCGCGACACCATGAACTGGATCGGCATGGACCGGCTGCTCTTTGCGACGGACTACCCGCATTGGGATTTCGACGACCCCGCCCAGGCCATGCCGTTGAACCTCACGCCGGAAGAGCGCGATGCCTTCTTCATCGGCAACGCCCGCGCCCTTTACCGTCAGGGCTGATCCTTTGCAGCGTGCAATGTGGATGTTCATGGCGCCAAGCGTCGCGGTAATGGCGCTGGTGCTGCTCTATCCGTTTGGCTCAGCCCTTTATTATAGCTTCACCAACTACTACCTTGGCGGCACCAACACGCATTTCGTCGGGCTCGACAACTACATTGCCCTGCTCAGCGAGCAGCGCTTTTGGGCAGACATGCTGACCACGATGATGATCGTGCTGTGCAGCGTTGGCCTGCAATTTGTCGTCGGTCTGGCGATGGCACTGATGCTCTACGCGCTGTCCGGCGGGGTGCGGGTGATTTCGCTGCTCAATTTCCTGCCCCATGTTGTCACCCCGGTCGTCGCCGGGATTTTCCTCAAATGGATGTTCGTCGGCCGCTGGGGATTGCTCGATGCCACGCTTATCGCGCTCGGCATCTTCCCACCGGATTGGCTGGGCGAGCCGCTCTGGGCAAAATTCAGCGTCATCATGGCCGATACCTGGAAGTTCATGCCCTTCCTGATGCTGGTGCTTTACGCCGGGCTGCAGAGCTTCGACACCTCGCTGCTGGAAGCCGCGCAGATCGACGGCGCCACGCCATGGCAACGGCTGCGCCACGTCATCCTGCCGATGATGAAGCCGCTCATCCTTTTCGTGCTCGCCATCCGCATGATGGATGCCTTCCGCTTCTTTGATATCGTCTACGTGCTGACCAATGGCGGGCCAGGCACAGCCACCGAGACCATCACCCTCTACACCTACCAACTCGCCTTCCGCATGCTGGAGATCGGCCGCGCTTCCGCACTCGGCGTGCTCACTTTGCTGGTGGTCGCCGGTATGATCGTGGGCATGATACTGCTGATGCAGCGTGGCGGGCGGGAGGCTATCTGATGCGGCGCAAAGCGCGGATGCAGGCACTGCTGCTGGCGGTGCTTATCGTTTTCACCTTCATCAACCTGATCCCCATCCTCTGGGGCTTCCTGATCTCGATCAAACAGCCGGCCGATGCCTTCGCGATCCCGCCGCGGTTGATTTTCGAGCCGACGGCGGAATTCCACATCGATGTGTGGGTCAACCGCGGCTTCCTCTCCTTTCTGCTCAACAGCGCCATCATCGCTGCCGCCACCGTGCTGATCTCGGTGCCGCTGGGCACGCTCGCTGCCTACGGCTTGGCTCGCACCCGCACGAAGCATGCGGGCAAACTCCTGTTCGGCCTGCTGACCATCCGCATGTTTCCGCAAATTCTCCTCGCCATCCCCTTCTTCGTGATGGCTCGCTGGCTCGGCATGATCGACACCTTCTCGATGATGGTGATGGCGATGGTGGCGATGAACCAGCCCTTCACAATCTGGCTGATGCGCAGCTTCTTTGTCGACGTGCCGGTGGAACTCGACGAGGCAGCGATGATCGACGGCTGCAACCGCTGGCAGGCCTTCCTGCGCGTGGTGCTCCCTGCAGTGCGCCCAGGCCTCGGTGTTACCGCGCTGTTCTCCATGCTGCTGGCCTATAACGAGTTCCTCTTCGCCCTCATCCTTACGGGGCAACACACCAAGACGCTGCCAGTGGCAATCGCTGAATTCGGCGGCGAGGACATAAACTACTGGTCGATCTCAGCAGCAGGCGCCATCGGCATTATGCTGCCGGCAGTGATTTTCACCTTGCTTGTGCAGCGGCACCTGATCCGCGGGCTGACGTTTGGGGCGGTGAAGGGGTAGGGGAATTCTCTGGCCGACGCGGACTGAAGTCTGATCCACAGCTCTGCAAGAGCAAGATTTTTCGTGTGTGGGATGTTGATCAGGCCTGGCTGCTGCCGCCGTCTGTGCACCGGTTTGTTGCGCCGGGCCACCTCGCGTATTTGGTGCGGGACACGCTGCGCGAGGCGCTGGATATTGCGGCGGTTTGCGTGTGTAAATTGGGCCATTGTCCTCGATCAGCACGACGGGCCTGGTGGGCTGTCCCGGCTTGGGACCGTAAAGCCGGTCGTGCTGTTCGAGGGTACCGCCCGTGGATTCTTCATCACACGGGGTGAAAACGTGCCTGATATTATGGCGATCCCGATCTCCCGCTTCGTTGGCGGCGAACCTCTCGGACTCGCTGTCGCCGGCCCCCTCGCCCGCATCGATGCCCATGCGGAGGCGATCTTTACTGCCCTGCGCAAGACGGGCGACACCCTGCAGCAGATCAACATCGCACTCCGCGGCACGGCTTAGAGCCTGATGATTTTTGGTGGAATCACCAAAAATCTGAATCAGGCGATCAAACAAAGAGTTAGAGCGGGATGCCTTCGCCTATCAGAAGGCATCCCGCTCTAGGATCGGCTGCGATTCTTCGTGGGTTGAAGCGCAACCGGCCTTGCAACGGCGCCAGGCCTTTTCGCCAACTGGACACTGCCGGTTGATATTTTTTTCTATATTGCAGTAAAATTCGACGTCGCAGAAAAACTACGCCCTATGGGCATGGAACCAGGGAGCGCGCAGTGGCGATTGTCGAACTCGAAATCAAACCCGTCGCCGGTGCCATCGGTGCCGAAATCGGCGGCGTGGACCTTGTCGCCGATCTCTCTCCCGCCACCGTCGCAGCCATCCGCCAGGCGCTGCTCGACCATCTCGTCATCTTCTTTCGCGACCAGCCCCTCACTCCCTCACAATTCTCAGCCTTCGCGCACAACTTTGGCACACCGATGCCGTATCCTATGATCAAGGGCCTCGACGCCCACCCCGAAATCATCGAGGTCGCCAAACTCGAACATGAGCGCGTCAATTTCGGCGGCGTATGGCATTCCGACACAACCTATCTCGAACAACCTCCGATGGGCTCGATGCTCCTGGCCCGCGAACTCCCCCCCTATGGCGGCGACACGCTGTTCGCCAACCAATACCTCGCCTACGATGCCCTTTCGCCCGGCATGCGCCGCTTCCTCGACGGTGCAACGGGCATCTCGAGTTCCTCCAAGGCCGACGTCTCCCGTACCCGCGAAGACCGCATCAAATCGGGTGGCACCGAGGAGGCCCGTAAGACCCACCTCGCCGAACACCCTGCCGTGCGGACCCACCCCGAAACCGGCCGCAAGGCGCTCTACGTCAACGCTGCCCACACCCAGCGCTTCGGCGACATGACCGAGGAGGAAAGCGCGCCGATCCTCAACTACCTGTTCCAGCACCAGATCCGACCGGAATTCACATGCCGCTTCGTCTGGCGGCCCAGTTCTCTCGCCTTCTGGGACAATCGCTGTGCCCAGCACAATCCAGTGAACGACTACCACGGCTTTCGTCGCGTCATGCATCGCATCACCCTGGCGGGAGACACACCTGCTTGACCTTGACGTGGCGGACAGTGTCGCCGTCATGCCGCGTATTGGGCGGCTGTCTTGGCCTTCGAGCGCGAAAATGACCCCTGCCGGTCAATCCATCCGGCAGGGGTTTCGCACCAAAAAAGCGGATTGTTGATGAGGCAGGGGATGAGGAAAGAGGCTTTTCCCCGCCTGCTCAAAAGCTCTCAAACAACCCCAACAGCAAGCGCGCCCGCGGCACAAGCGAGGACACGTAAAGTTGCTCATCGTGGGTATGCGCCCCTTTCCCGTCCACCCCGAGCCCATCCAGCGTCGGTGCGATGGAGGCCGTGAAGTTCCCATCGCTCCCTCCGCCCGTCGCCAGATCCTTCAATTCGAACCCGATCCCCGCCGCGATCGCCTGCGCCCGCTCAAGCAACGCCGCAATCGCCGGCCCCTTCTCGTAGCCGGGCCGATTGAGGCCTCCGGTGATTTCCAGCGTGCACCCAGGGTCATATGGCTTCAACGCCAGGAACCGGGCGATTGCGACCTCCGACACCTCTGGGTTCGGTACCCGCATATCCACCGCCGCACGCGCTTCATCGGCCACCACATTGGCCCGCGAGCCACCTGAAATCACGCCGACATTCACGGTCAGCCCCGTCGCATAATCCGTCATTCCCTCGATATCGAGGATCTGGCGGGCCAATTCCCGAATTGCGTTGCGCCCATCCTGATGCCGCGTCCCCGAATGGGCCGCCTGGCCGCGCACAACGATGTCAAACCGCGCTGTCCCCTTGCGCGCCGTGACGATCCGGCCTCCCTCCCGCGCCGGTTCCGTGACCAGCACGGCCACCGCACGCCGCGCTTCCCGCTCGATATGCTCACGCGACGTCGGGCTCCCCACCTCCTCCTCCGAAACCAGCAAGTGCCGGATTGGCAATCGCGTCGTCCGCTCCTCCCGCACCAATTGCCGCATGGCCGCCAGTGCCAGATAGGCGCCCCCCTTCATGTCATAGATCCCTGGTCCATACGCGGCATCCCCCTCCACCCGAAACGGCAGCTTGCCGCCGAGGGTGCCGATGTCATGCACCGTATCGAGATGGCTCAACACCAGGATCCCTGGCTCATTCGGGTCGCCCCATGGCGAAGTCACCAGCAAATGATCGCCAAACCCGTCTCGCCCCGCGATCCGCTCGACCTTAGCCCCGATCGCGGCATAATCCGCGACCACCTTATCCGCCATACGATTGACCGCCGCGCCATCCTGCGTCGGGCTCTCGATCTCCACCCAGGCGCGAATGCCATCGAGGATTTCCCCCGTCTCAAGCGCCGGGATATTGCTGTCGGTCATGCGCGAAACTCCTGTGTTGCGCTGAGCCTAGCCCCGCGCCGATTTCCGCCCAACCCCTTCCGGATAAAGTTTTTTGATTGACCCCGGCTTCCCGACGATCCGCGAGCAGTGTGCTGCGTCCATACCTTTGCGTCGGGTCACTCATGGGTATGATTTGCCGACGCGAGGCCCTGCCCAAACCCGCCATTGGCACGTTATACCAAGGCTCGCAAAGCGCGACCCTTGGTATGAGTCTTTTTTCGCGCGCCGCCGCCCACCAACCCGGCGCACATACCGTAGCCCTGTGATCGCGGAAGAGTCGCGATCACAGGGCTACGGTATTACAAGGCGTTGTCCTGCGCCAAGACATCAGGCAAGCCTGATCTGGCTTGACCGCCCCCCGCTCTCGTCCCAGCATCCAAGCCAAGATCAACGCAAGGAAACGCCATATGGCCCATACGCTCGAATCCTTTGTCGCCAGTTGCCGCGGCTTCCTCTCTGCCGCCCCTGGCCCTGCCGGCTGTCAGCAAATCTGCGACCTCCTGTGCGAAGCCCTCAAGGACTCCGCCTTCGTCGCCGCCACCATCGACCCCAATGGCCCCGAGCGGCACATCCTTTATGAGGATCCCGATTTCGGTTTCACCGTGCTCGCCCACAGCTACAAGGGCGCGAAAAACGCTCCCCCACACGATCACGGCCCAACCTGGGCGATCTACGGCCAGGCCACCGGCACCACCATCATGACGGATTGGGAGCCCATCGAACGCGCCACCGAAGCCAAGCCCGGCACGTGCCGTCACGTGCGCGACTACGAACTCACCCCGGGCATGGCCTACCTCTACAACCCCGGCGAACTGCATTCCCCGCGCCGCGATGCGTCAACCTGCCTGATCCGCATCGAAGGGGTGAACGTCGCCAAAATCAAGCGCTTCCCCTATATCGCCGTCGCCGACCAAGCCGCATGAACGCTCTGCTTCGCCACGCGCCCGGTCAGACACCGCCAGCACCGCCGGGCCTTTAGAGCCTGATGATTTTTGGCGATCCCACCAAAAATCATCAGGCTTCGGCGCGGTGGACCACTGTGATTGCGCCGAGATCGCTGCCCACTCCGCTTCAGACGATCGGCCCATCATCTCAGCCCTTTTCGGCAGTGGGCTTAAAGACGCATTTTCAATGCAGTCCGGCTCCAAGCTGCGTGAGCGCGTAAAGCACACCGCCAACGATGAACCCCACCAGCGTCCCGTTGACGCGGACAAACTGCAAATCCCGCCCGATCCGCAACTCGATCTTCTCCACCAGCGTCCGCTCGTGCCACCCGCCGATGATCCCGGCAATGAAGCTCGACACCTGATCCTGCACCCCAGGCAAAAAGCTCCCGACCACGCCCAGTGCCGCGCGGCGCACCCGCTCTTGCGCCGCGGGATCAGCATCCAGCACGGTGCCGAGATTGCCCAGCGCTGTCTCGATGATCGCCACCGTTCGTCCGTTCGGCCGCGCCGCATCTGCCTCGAGCGCCAGGCGCATCCGGCTCCACACATCCCAGAACCATGCCTTTACGGTATCATGCGTCAAGACGCCGCGGAGTGCCGCTCCGATCTCCGCCGCCCGCCCCGGTTCCGTTTCGATCCGCTCGATCTCGTGGCGGATCCACACATCGAACGCCGCACGCAACGCCGAGCCATCCTCCTCCATCCGCTCCAACTCGGTATTCACCTGGTTCAACACCCGCCGCGCGATCGACGCCCCCAGTGCCCAGCCGATCAATCGCCCGCCCTGCTCGCGCACCCGCTCCTCGATTGCCGCCTGCAACGCGCTCTCTCGTTCCAC
>CANFKS010000082.1 GCA_947447625.1 Rhodospirillales bacterium
CGCCGCCGTCTTCTCCACCGCATACGGCGCCGATACCATGGCCCTGCACCCCGCAGGCCCCAACAACATCGCCCGCATCGCCCCCCAAATCGCCACCGCCCTGCGCCCCCTCCTCGCCGGCACCAGCACTGGCACCGGCACTGGCACCGCACCCAAAACCCCCTGGTTCCGCCCCGGCTTCCGGCAAGGCCTGGTGTGACGCACCGGGGGCGGTGGGGCGGGCAAGGCGGGGGGCGGCGCCCCGTCGCGCGGAGGCGCGCAACAGGTCCAGTCGCGCGGAGGCGCGCAACAGGTCCAGTCGCGCGGAGGCGCGCAGCGGGCCTTGCATGCCTGCCCCCGCGCCAAATCGTTTCGCAACGTTGCAACAGGCTCTGCCGCACGGTGGGGGCAGAACACGGGAGGGTGGCCGATGGGTGATGAGGAGGCTGGGCGGGTGTTGGGTCGGTTGGAGGCAAGGGTGGGTGCGATCGAGGATCGCCTGGCGCGGCAGGAGGTGACTGCGATGGCGCGGATGGCGGCCATCGAGGTGAAGCTGGATGGGGTGGCCACCGTGTTGGCGCAGGGTCTGGGTGCGATGAAGGTGGTGCACTGGCTGTGCGGTGCGGTGCTGGCGGCGGTTGGGTTTGCGGTGAGTTGGCTGATGCGCAATGGCAAATGAGGGAGATGGGAGATGGGTGCGTTGATTCCGCTGGCGATATCGCTGGCCCCGGAGATCGGCCGGTTTTTGTTTGGTGCGGCGGGCGAAAAGACGGCCGCCGCGGTGGCGCGCGTGGTGCAGGATGTCACGGGCACGAGCGATGATGCGGTGGCGGAGCAGGCGATCAGTGCCGATCCGAAGCTGGCGGCGCAGCTGCGCTATCAGCTCGCCGCCCTGGCCGCACAGCAGGAGCAGGAGTCCCGCCAGGCCGAGTTGGACATGCTGACGGCGCGCCTGCGCGATGTCGCCGATGCCCGCGCGCAGACGGTCGATCTGGCCAAATCCGGCAGCGCCGTCAGTTGGGCGCCCGCCGTGGTGAGTTTCGTGGTGTTGCTCACGTTCGGCGTGGTGATGTGGGCGGCCCTCACGCGCACGCTGCCGCAGGGCAGCGAGACGATCGTGAACATGCTGCTCGGCACCCTGGCCGCGATGGCGACGAGCACGGTGTCGTACTGGGTGGGCTCCAGCGCCGGCTCCGCCCAAAAGACCGACATGCTCTACCGCAGCACCCCCCCGCCATGAGCAGGGCCGCGCTGCCCCCGCCCCGAACCGGGCAGCAGCGCCGCCTACAGGCCGCCGCGCGCCACTTCGCTCGCGAGGCGCATGAACAGCGGCACCGCCGCATCGAGATCGGCGAGGCGCAGCTTCTCCTGCGGCGTATGGGCCTCGCCGATATCGCCGGGGCCGAGGATCACGCAGGGCGCGAGGGCCTGGAGTTCCGATGCATCGGTGCCGTAGGGCGCGGTGAGCGGCGCGCGGTTGGTTTGCGCGCAGCACAGCTGGATCAGCGGATGGCTCGCGGGCAATTCGGGCGGGACGCCCTCGCGCGCCTCGCTCAGCGCCAGCCCCGCCCGCCGTGCTGCGCCGCGCACCCCATCGAGCACCGGCGCGGGATCGATTTTCGCGCTGTAGCGGAATTTGATCCGCACGGTGGACAGCGGCACGGTGACGTTCACGGCCGCGCCATGATTGTCGATGGTGAGGTTGAAATCGCTGAACGCCGGCTCGTAATCCGCATCCTGCAATGCCGGGTCGGTGCGCAGCCGCAGATACATCGCCTTCATTTCGCTGAGAAATTCCGGCAGCGCCCAATTCGCGTTGAGCCCTTTGCCGGTGCTGGAATGCGCCTGGATGCCGCGCGCCACCGCGGTGAAGCCGATATGCGCGCGATGGCCGCGCACCGGCGTGAGCCGCGTCGGCTCCGCCACCAGAATGGCCGACGGCCGCGCCCGGCGCGCCAGCGCCGAGCGCCCCGCGATGATCCGCGCGCCCGCCTTGGTGGTCTCCTCGTCGGTGGTGAGCAGCAGCGTGATCGGCACGCTTTGCGCCAGCGCCTGCGCCGCCATGATGCAGGCCGCCACCGGGCCCTTCATGTCGGTGCTGCCGAGTCCGTGCAGAAATTCCCCATCGAGCCGCCCCGACCATGGATTCTCGCTCCATCCGGTATCCGGCACCGTGTCCATATGGCCCGACAACGCCAGCCCGCCCTGCCCGCCGCGATGCGCCACCAGCGCGCGCTTCGCCACCCGGTTTTCGTCGAGATAATCCAGCCGCTCGATCTCGAAGCCGGCCAAAGCCGCCTCGATCCGCTCGGCGACGGCGATGTTGGAGACCTGGCTGCGGCTGTCGATCGCCACCAGATCGGCGGCGAGACGGTGAAGTGCGTTGGACATCGGTTGACCTTGGCTGCGTGCTTCGCCAGCCTGCCTCGCGCAGGAGACCAGAGCAATGCACCCAGCCTATATCGACCCGCATACCGGCGAGACCTTTCCCCTCGACATCCCGCGCTGGTGCGGCATTGCGCATGCGCCGCTGCTGATCACGAAGCTGCCGGGCATCACGCGCGACCGGATCGACACCAAAATCCGCTCCCTCTGGCGCTATCACGCAAGCTTTCCCCTCCGGGTTTCAGACCCGATCACCCTCGGCGAGGGCTGCACCCCGCTGGTGCCGCGGCGCATTCATGGCACCGAAGTGTTGATAAAATGTGAATGGTTCATGCCCACCGGCTCCTTCAAGGACCGCGGCGCCTCCGTCATGCTCTCCGTGCTGCGCCAGCAAGGCATCACCGCCGTGCTGGAGGACAGTTCGGGCAATGGCGGCGCCGCCGTGTCGTGCTACGCCGCCGCCGGCGGCATGGCCGCCACCATCATGGCGCCCGCCTCCACCAGCCCCGCCAAAACCGTGCAGATGCGCGCCCATGGCGCCGCCGTCGAACTCATCCCCGGCAACCGCCAGGCGACCTCCGATGCCGCGGTCGCCCGCGCGTCCGATATTTTCTATGCCAGCCACAATTGGCAGCCCTTCTTTCTGCAAGGTACCAAGACGCTGGCCTACGAGCTGTGGGAGGATCTCGGCTTTCAGGCGCCCGACAATGTGATCGTGCCCTGCGGCGCCGGCTCCACTGTGCTCGGCCTCGAAATCGGCTTCGGCGAACTCCTCCGCGCCGGGGAAATCACCCGCATGCCGCGCATTTTCGCAGCCCAGCCCGCCAATTGCGGCCCCATCGCGGCCGCCTTCCTCAGCGGTATCGACCATATCCCGGACACACCGCCTTTGCCCACCATCGCCGAAGGCACCGCCATCGCCCAGCCGCTGCGCCTGCGCGAATGCCTCGCCGCCCTGCGCGACACCAAGGGCGGCGCCATCCTGCTGTCGGAGGCCGAAATCGCCGCCGCCACGCTCGATCTCGCCCGTATCGGCATCTATGTCGAACCCACCTGCGCCCAGGCCGCCGCCGCCTTCGCCCGCCTGCTCGATGCCGGCACCATCGCGGCCGCGCAAACCACGATCCTGGTCATGACCGGCACCGGCCTGAAGGCCACGCCGCGCATCGCCGAGATGCTGGGAGTGGCGCTATGAGCAAGCGCATCGCCCTGCTGGGCTTCTCGATCGAATGCAACCGCTTCGCCCCCGTCGCCACCGAGCATGATTTCGCGGCCAAAACCCTGCTCCACGGCAGCGCGATCATGGACGACGCCCGCGCCGCCGCGCCGCGCATGCTGGCCGAACTGCCCGGCTTCGTCGCCGCCATGGACACGGCCGGCCCATGGACCCCGGTGCCCATCGCGCTCGCCATGGCCGAGCCCAACGGCCCCGTCGAAAGCGGCTTCTTCCGCCGCTTCATCGCCGATCTGCAAACCCGCCTCGCCGCCGCCGGACCCGTCGATGGCGTCTACTGCGTCATGCATGGCGCCGGTCTCGTCGAACACGACGATGACCCCGAAGGCACCATCCAAACCCTGGTCCGCCACATCGTCGGGCCAAACGTGCCCATCGTCGCCACCTACGACCTGCACGGCAACATCTCGGATGCCGATATCGACACCATCGACGGCTTCATCGGCTACCGCACCAATCCGCACATGGACATGCGCGCCTGCGGCACCGAGGCCGCCCATCTCCTCACCCGCCTCCTCGCCGGCACCAAAACCCATATCGCCAAAATCCGCCTCCCCATCGTGCCCCCCACCGTGACGATGCTGACCGGGCTCGACGCGCATCATCGCCCCTACGGCGAACTGATCGACCTCGGCCAGGCCCGCATGCGCGAGGCGCCCTATGACGGCGTGGTCCTCAACGTCTCCGTCATGGGCGGCTTCGCCTTTGCCGACACGCCCTTCAACGGCCTCACCGCCGTCGTCACCGCGACCGACGCGGCCGCCGCGCGCGGCCTCGCCATGGAACTGGCCCAGGCCGGCTGGGACCGGCGGACCCGGTTCCATCCAAGCCTCACCAGCCTGCCCGACGCCATCGCCCTGGCCCGCAGCGCCGGCCACGCCGGCAAGCCGGCCTTGGTCTTTGCCGATGTGGCGGACAACCCCGGCGGCGGCGGGCGCGGCAACACCATGTTCCTGCTCGAAGCCCTCCACAGCGCCGGCATCACCGGCGCCCTGGTCGGCGTGATCAACGATCCCGAACTCGCCGCCGAAGCCCACAGCCTCGGCGAAGGGGCCCGCTTCACCGCCCGGTTCAACCGCGTCAGCGTCTCCGCGTTCTCCAAACCATTCCATGCCCCGGCCATCATCCGCAGGCTCCATCCCGGCCCCGTCACCGGCCGGCGCGGCATTTTCGCGGGCAACCGCGTCGATCTCGGCCCCTCCGTGGCGCTCGACCTCGATGGCATCACAGTCGTCGTCATCTCGAATCGGGTGCAATGCGCCGATCCGGTGTTTTTCGAGGCCTTCGGCCTCGACATCGCCGCCGCGCGCGTCGTCCATGTCAAATCGCGCGGCCATTTCCGCGGCGGATTCGACGAGTTCTTTGCCCATGACCAGGTGATCGAAGTCGACACGCCCGGCCTCACCTCGCCCTTGCTGCACCATTTCGCCTGGCAACACCTCCCCCGCCCCGTCGTGCCGCTCGATCCGCACGTGGTATGGAACCCGTCATGAAACTCGCCGACCTCCCCACCCCCTGCCTGGTGCTGGACCGGGCGATCCTGCAGCGCAATCTCGACACCATGGCCCGCGCCGTCGCCCGGCACGGTGTGGCGCTGCGCCCGCACATGAAAACCGCCAAATCCATCGACGTCGCCCGCCTCGCCCTCGACACCCGCCTCGTGCAAACCTCCGGCATCACCGTCTCCACCCTGGCCGAGGCCGAGTATTTCGCCAGCCACGGCATCACCGACATCATCTACGCCGTGGGCATCACACCGCAGAAACTTGAACAAATCGTTAAGCTCAACGCCGGCAACGCCGATATCAAAATCATCACCGATGATCCCGATATCGCCACCCTCATCGCCGCGCACGCCACCCCGCCGCGCACCCTCATCGAAGTCGATTGCGGCGAACACCGCGGCGGCATCGGCCCGGACAGCGCAGACCTGATCCGGATCGGCCGCGCTTTGGGCCAGGCCTGCGCCGGCATCCTCGCCCATGCCGGGCATTCCTATGGCGGGCGCAGCACGGCCGAGATGCAGCACATCGCCGAGGCCGAACGCGCCAGCGCCGTGCGCGCCGCAACCCGCCTGCGCGCGGCGGGGGTGGCCTGCGACATCGTCTCGATCGGCTCCTCCCCCACCGCGCTCTACGCCACCACCCTGGCCGGCATCACCGACATCCGCCCCGGCGTCTACATGCTCGGAGACCTTTTCCAGGCCGAAATCGGCACCCATGCGCATGCCGATATCGCGGTGACGGTGCTGACCAGCGTCATCGGCCGCCGCCCGGCCGAGCGGCGCATCCTCGTCGATGCCGGCGCCATGGCCCTCTCCAAGGACCGCAGCACCGAGGCCGCGCCCCAGGATTGGGGCTTCGGCCATGCCCGCGACAGCGCGGGCCGGCCCTCCCTCGGCAGGGCCATCGTGCGGCGCGCCAACCAGGAACACGGCATCATCGACCTCGACCCCGAACAGCCCGACCCCGGCTTCAAGATCGGCGACAGGCTGCGCATCGCCCCCAATCACATCTGCATGACCGCCGCCCAGCACGACCGGTATTTCGTCGTCGACGGGGATGACGAAATCATTGCCGTCTGGCCCCGGATCAACGGCTGGTAACACCGCGCACCCTTGCGCGCGCGCCGCCCTGCGGGCAGCATCCTGGCCGCGCGCGCCGCCTCAACAGCGCGTGGCCAACATCCCTCCCGGAGATTTTCGCCCATGACCCTTCGCCGTCGCGGCCTGCTTGCAGGGGCCGCTGCCCTCTCCATGCCGGCCATTCACACCGCGCGCGCCGCCAGCGTGATCAAGCTCGGCATGCTCGACGACATGTCGGGCCAATATTCCGAAGCCTCCGGCCCGGGCGATGCGCTCGGCGGGCTGATGGCCGCGGAGGATTTCATGAAGCTGCACCCCGAAATCCGCGTCGAAGTCGTCAATGGCGACATGCTGCTCAAGCCCGATGTCGGCGCCACCATCGCGCGGCAATGGTATGACCAGCAGGGCGTGGATGCGATTTTCGGCATCCCCCATTCCGCCGTGGCGCTCGCCGTCAGCGCCATCGCCTCCGAAAAAGACAAGGTCGTCATCTTCACCGCCGCCGGCGTGCCGGATTTGACGGGCAAGTATTGCTCGAAAAACCATGTGCAATGGACCTATGATCTGTGGTCCAACTCCGCCGGCATCGCCCGCGGCCTGGTCGAAGCCGGCGGCGACAGCTGGTTCTTCATCAAGCCCGACTATATCTCGGGCCATGTGATGGTGAAGGACACCGCCACCATGGTCGAAAAACTCGGCGGCAAGGTCGCCGGCATGGCGGCCTATCCGTTCCCCGGCACCACCGATTTCTCATCCTACATCCTCCAGGCCCAGGCCTCCAAGGCCAAGGTGCTGTGCCTCGCCAACGCCGGTGACGATACCGCCAATTGCATCAAGCAAGCGCACGAGTTCGGCCTGCCGCAATCCGGCATCAAAATCGCCTGCATCGTGTATCAGGATTATATCGCCCGCTCCGTCGGTCTGGAATCAGCCGCCGGTATTATCGGCTCCATGCCCTTCTATTGGGACATGAACGACGACACCCGCGCCTTCGCTGCCCGCTTTGCGCCGCGCTATCACAAGGCCTATCCGAACTACTTCCACGCCGGCACGTATTCGGCCGTGTGGCATTACCTCAAGGCCTGTGCGGCACTGGGCGTCGACAAGGCCAAAGCATCCGGCCGGGCGGCGATCGAGCAGATGAAGGCAATCCCGGTGAAGGATCCGTTGTTCGGCGAAGGCTCGGTGCGCGCCGACGGCAAGCATATCCATGCCAACCGGGTGTGGCAGACCAAGTCCAAGGCCGAGTCCAAGGGCGAGTGGGACCAGTTCAAGCTGCTCGCCACAGTGCCGGGGGATCAGGCGTTTCAGTCGATGGCGGAGCTTGGATGTAGTTTTGTGAAGAGCTGAAGGAAGCAAGCGCTTCTTTTTTTGGAAAAAAAGAAGCAAAAAAACTTTCCCCGTTTGTTGAGGTGCCAAACGGATAAAAGTTTTTTGCTTCTTTTTTTCAAAAAAGAAGCGCTTCCCGGCTAAAAAAAACCCCCTCTCCCGAAACGCCGGAAGAGGGGGTTTTTCAAAGCGCCCGCAGGATCAGGCCGCAGCGTCCTCGGCTGCGTTTTCCTGCAGCAGGGCTTCGAGCACGCCCTGTTCGTCCTGCTCGGCCGCCTGGCCTACGGCTTCGCCGCGGGTCTGCTTCTCGGCTTCCTCGACGGAGCGGGCGACATTGACCGTCACCGTCATCGCGACTTCCGGATGCAGCACCACTTTGACGCGGGTCAACCCGAGCATTTTGATCGGGTTTTCGAGGATGATCTGGCCCCGATGCGTGGTCAGGCCCCCCGCGGTGCAGAGGTCGGCGATATCGCGCGAGGACACCGAGCCGTAGAGGCTGCCGGATTCGCCGGCCTGGCGGATGACGACGACCGACAGGCCATGCATCCGCTCGGCAAGGCGCTCGGCCTCTTCGCGACGCTTGATGTTCTGGGCTTCGAGCTGCACGCGCTGCGTCTCGAACTGGGCGAGGTTGGCCTTGTTGGCGCGGATCGCCTTTTTCTGCGGGAGCAGGAAGTTGCGCGCGTAGCCGGGCTTCACCTTGACCAGGTCACCCATCTGCCCGAGCTTTTCGATGCGCTGGAGCAGGATCAGTTCAACTTGTGCCATCGTTCTGCGCTCCTCAGGCCACGGTGTAGGGCAGGAGGGCGAGGAAGCGGGCGCGCTTGATCGCCTGGGCGAGTTCGCGCTGCTTCTTGGCCGACACGGCGGTGATGCGGCTCGGCACGATCTTGCCGCGCTCGGACAGGAAGCGGCTCAGCAGGCGCACATCCTTATAGTCGATCACCGGCGCCCCGGGGCCCGAGAACGGGCAGGATTTGCGGCGGCGATAGAACGGACGGCGCGCGCCCACGGCCGAGCGGCGCGCGGCGGGATTGACGTCTTCGCGGGTGTCGGACATGGCTGATTACTCCTCGATGCCGCGGAATTCGGAACGGAACTCGCCTTCGCCGCCGCGCGAATCGTCGCGGGCGCGGAATTCCTCACGGTCGTCATAGCCGCGCTTGCGCCCGCTTTCGAAGCGCCCGGCGGGCTTGGGCCCACGGAACCCCTTCTCGCGATCGTCGGATTTGCGCGACAGGATGGCCGATGGGGCCTCCGCGTCGATGGCGTCCACGCGAATGGTCATGAACCGCAGCACGTCCTCGTTGAGGCCGAGCTGGCGCTCCATCTCCTTGATGGAGGCGGGCTTGGCGTCGAGGCCGAGCAGCAGATAATGGCCCTTGCGGTTCTTGTTGATGCGGTATGCGAGCGAACGCAGACCCCAGTATTCCTGTTTTTTGATGCAGGCGGCCATGTGGTTTTCGTTGACCACCGCGGGCGGCGCGATGCCGGCCTCGCCGTCGATCTGGGCCCCGATGGTGACGGCGATCGCCTCCACCTGCTGTTGAGTCACGTCGTTGCGTGCGATGATCACGCATTCATATAGCGGCATGGATCCCCCTCTGGATTGTTTCAGCCGCAGACCCGGATCGGGCCTCGCGCCACCATGGCGCGTCGGCATAGCCGGGAAAGGCCGTCTCTCCCGGCAGGGAAGCGGCGGTGTATACAGGGTTTGGCGCGCCGCGCAAGCGCCCTGCGCCCCGCCGCGGCCGCCTTCGATGCCACCGACGTCCACGGCATCACCTCCTCTGAAACCGCCGCCCGCCTCTGGTCGATCGCCGTGACCGCAGCGGCCACGCGGACGCCGGCGGGCCTGCGCAATCCGGCCGCCGACTTCGGCACGGTCATGAAAACCATCGGCCTCGACGCCCTGCCCCGCGGCGCCGCAGCGCTGGCGGTCCGTGCGCAAGCGGGGCTGTTGGAACACAATGCGCGAAACCTAGCCGATCTGATCTACACCGAAGCGCGCGGAGAGGGCGAAAAGGCTCAGATTGCTGTGGGCGCAACGGTGCTAAATCGGATGCGGAGGAATGGTACTGACCGGGTCGACGACGTAAGGGGTGGCTATAGCTATCTGACGCCCGCTCCTGCCGACAAACCCGCCCCGCCCCCGCACCGCCCCCGCCCCCGCCCCCGCCACCCCCGCCGAAACCCCCGCCCAAACAATGACGCAACCGCCGACCGGGATCGCCTCCCGATCCTCCCGCTGCCCGCCTCATGCCCCCAACACAAACCCCCTATCCGGGCCTCATCGTCCCTGCGGCCGTGATTGACACGCCGTTGCCCTGAAGCTACCCCCGCGAACCTCGACAAAACAACACCAAGCCGCGGCGGACACACAATACGCCGCCGGCTTTTCCAGGGAGACGTGCCATGGCCGTCCACGCCTTCATCTTCCCCGGCCAGGGCAGCCAGGCCCCCGGCATGGGCCGGGATCTCGCCGAGGCCTTCGCCGCCGCGCGCGAAGTGTTCCAGGAAGTCGACGACACCCTCAACCAGAAGCTTTCGAAGCTGATGTTCGAAGGCCCCCCCGAGGAATTGACCCTCACCGAAAACGCCCAGCCCGCGCTGATGGCCCATTCGCTCGCGGTGCTGCGCGTGCTGGAGAGGGAAGGGGGGTTCAAACTGGCTGACCGCGCCGTCGTCGTCGCCGGGCATTCGCTCGGCGAATATTCGGCCCTTGCCGCCGCCGGCAGCTTCTCCATCGCCGAGGCCGCCGGCCTGCTCAGGCTGCGCGGCCAGGCCATGCAGCAGGCCGTGCCCGCCGGGGAGGGCGCGATGGCCGCCCTGCTCGGCTGCGACATCGATCTGGCGCGCGACATCTGCGCCGCCGCCGGCCCCAACCCCGAGGGCAAAACCGAGGTGATCGACGTCGCCAACGACAATGGCGGCGGCCAGGTCGTGGTCTCCGGCGCCAAGGACGCCGTGGCGCGGGCCTGCCTCATCGCCAAGGAAAAAGGCGTCAAGCGCGCCATGATGCTGCCGGTCTCGGCCCCGTTCCATTGCCGCCTGATGGCCCCCGCGGCCGATGCGATGGCCGAAGCGCTCGAACGCACCATGCCCCGCGCCCCCGCGGTGCCGCTGATCGGCAATGTGCGGGCCGCCAAGGTGTCCGACCCGGCCGGGATCATGCGCGGCCTTGTCGAACAGGTGACCGCCACCGTGCGCTGGCGCGAATGCACGGCCGCGATGACCGCGCTCGGCGTCGACAGCTTCATCGAACTCGGCGCCGGCAAGGTGCTCACCGGCATCGCCAAGCGCCTGAGCCCGGACGCCAACGCCGCCGCCGCCGGCACCCCCGCCGACATCGAAGCCCTGCTCAAAACCTTTTAGAGGACCACCCATGTTCCGCCTCGACGGCAAAACCGCGCTCATCACCGGCGCCTCCGGCGGCATCGGCGCCGCCATCGCCCGCGCGCTGCACGAACAGGGCGCGAGCGTCGTCCTCTCCGGCACCAGGCGCGCGGCGCTCGACGCCCTGGCGCAGGATCTCGGCGGGCGCGTCTTCGTCTGCCCGGCCGATCTCACAGACCCCGCCGCCCCCGATGCCCTGGTGGCCGCAGCCGAGGCCGCCGCCGGGCCGCTCGGCATCGTGGTCAACAATGCCGGCTTGACGCGCGACATGCTGGCGCTGCGCATGAAGGACGAGGACTGGCAATCCGTCCTCGATGTCGACCTCACCGCCCCCTTCCGCCTCGCCCGCGCCGCCCTCAAGGGCATGCTGCGCCGCCGCGACGGGCGCATCATCGGCATCGGCTCCATCGTCGGCAGCACCGGCAACCCCGGCCAGGCCAATTACGCCGCCGCCAAGGCCGGCCTCATCGGCATGACCAAGGCCCTCGCCCTCGAAGTCGCGAGCCGCGGTGTCACCGTCAACATGATCGCGCCGGGCTTCATCGCCACCCCGATGACCCATGGGCTGACGGATGCGCAAAAAGCCAGGCTCAACGAGCAGATCCCGTTGGGCCGCATGGGCGCGCCCGAGGACATCGCCGCCGCCGCCGTCTATCTCGCCTCCGCCGAGGCCGCCTGGGTGACGGGCATGACGATGCACATCAATGGCGGCATGGCGATGATCTGAGCCGGCCGGGCGCAGCCCCGCTTTGGGCAAACCCTGCGCCTGTCAGCCATGCGCCCGCTTCGCGCCCGGTTGGCGCGGCGCCGCAAACCATGCTAATCGCCCGAAATGGTCGGCCGGGGGTTTGCGAATCCCCGGATGAGCGTGACGAACGCCCCGAAAGGGCGCACATATGACAATCAGAAATCCGGCCCCCGCACGGGCATCCGGAATGAGGGAATCGAGATGAGTGATATCGCCGAGAAGGTGAAGCAGATCGTGGTCGAGCATCTCGGCGTCGAGGAAAGCAAAGTCACGCCGGAGGCCTCGTTCATCGACGACCTCGGCGCCGACAGCCTCGACACCGTCGAACTCGTGATGGCCTTCGAGGAAGCGTTCTCGGTGGAAATCCCCGAAGACGCCGCCGAAAAAATCCAGACCGTGAAGGACGCGGTCGAATACATCTCCAGGAAGCAGGCAGCCTGATCCGCTCCGCCTGTGGATTGCCGGCGTTGCGAAGCCCGCGCAGGGCGTCTGCATTCGGGTTTCGCCCCGGTGCCGATGCCCAACGAGGTTGATGCCCAACGAGGTTGATGCCCAACGAGTCTGTGCCGCCTTGCGCGCGGCAATGAGCCAAGGATGACAGTGATGCGTCGTGTTGTGGTAACCGGCATGGGAATCGCCTGCCCCCTCGGGCTTGGCGTGGAAAACGTCTGGCGGCGTCTGCTCGCCGGGGAATCCGGCATCGGCCTGATCTCCTCCTTCGACACCACCGACCTGCCGGCCAAAATCGCCGGCACCATCCCCGCCGGCGCCAAGGCCGACGGCAAGCTCGACATGGCCGAATGGGTTCCGCCCAAGGACCAGCGGAAAATGGACCGCTTCATCCAGTTCGCCCTCGTCGCCGCCATCGAGGCGGTCGAGGACAGCGGCTGGAAGCCCGAGGCCGAGGATGACCGCTGCGCCACCGGCGTGATGATCGGCTCGGGCATCGGCGGGCTCGAAACCATCTACGAAACCGCCCTGATGATCCGCGACGGCAAATCCCGCCGGGTTTCCCCCTTCTTCATCCCGGCCGCGCTGATCAATCTCGCCTCGGGCCATCTCTCCATCAAATACGGCTTCAAGGGCCCCAACCACGCCGTCGTCACCGCCTGCGCCACCGGCGTGCACGCCATCGGCGACGCCGCCCGCCTGATCATGTTCGGCGACGCCGATGTCATGGTGGCCGGCGGCACGGAATCGGCCGTCAACGAAATCGGCATCGCCGGGTTCTGCGCCGCCCGCGCCCTCTCCACCAGCTTCAACGACACCCCCGCCAAAGCCTCCCGCCCCTGGGACAAGGACCGCGACGGCTTCGTGATGGGCGAAGGCGCGGGCATCGTGGTGCTCGAGGAATACGAACACGCCAAGGCCCGCGGCGCCAAGATCTACGGCGAAGTGCGCGGCTACGGCATGTCCGGCGATGCCCACCACATCACCGCCCCCGCCGAAGGCCATGACGGCGCCTTCCGCGCCATGAAGGCAGCCCTGCGCAACGGCAAGCTCACGCCCGAGCAGATCGACTACGTCAACGCCCACGGCACCTCCACCCCGCTCGGCGACGATCTCGAACTCGAAGCCGTCGAGCGCTTCTTCGGCGATCATGGCCGGGCCATCGCCATGTCCTCCACCAAATCCGCCACCGGGCATCTGCTCGGCGCCGCCGGCGCGATCGAGGCGATCTTCTCCCTCCTCGCCATCCGCGACAATGTGGCCCCCGCCACCCTCAACCTCGACAATCCCAGCCGCGCATCGGCGATCGACCGCGTGGCCAACCAGGCCCAGCCGCGCCGGATCGACATGGCGCTCTCCAACAGCTTCGGCTTCGGCGGCACCAACGCCTCCATCGTGTTCGCCCGCGTCTGACACGGCTCCCCCCGCCACGGCTCGCCATGCCACGGCGCACCCTGCGCCGCTGGGCGCTGCTCGCACTGGCGCTGCTGGCGCTGATCGGCGCGGCAGCCGGGGGCGCCCTGCTCGCCTGGCACGAAACCCAGCGCCGCTACACCGCACCGGGCCCCCTGCCGGCCGACACCGCCGTGGTGATCCCGCGCGGCGGCGCGCTCGACATCGCGCGCGCCCTGCAGGCGCAGGGCGTCATCGGGAGTGCCGATGCCTTCCGCCTCGCGGCCGCGCTCACCGCCTCCGCCGGGCCGCTGCATGCCGCCGAATTCCTGTTCCCCGCCCATGCCAGCCTGCGCGAGACGCTCGCCATCCTGCGCAGCGCGCGGCCCGTGCAACACCGCATCACCCTCCCCGAAGGCCTCACCGCCGCGCAGATCGCCATGCTGCTCGACCGCGAGGAGGCGCTGTCCGGCGACACGCCGATCCCCGGCGAAGGCGAACTCCTGGCGGACACCTATGGTTTCGAACGCGGCACCGCGCGCAGCGCCATCGCCGATCGCGCCGCCGCCGCCATGCGCCGCACGCTTGCGCGCATCTGGGCCGAGCGCGACCCCGCCATCCCCCTCAAATCCCCGCATGACCTCCTCACCCTGGCCAGCATCGTCGAGCGCGAAACCGCCCGCCCGGAGGAGCGCCCCCATGTCGCGGCGGTGTTCTACAACCGCCTCAACCGCGCCATGCGCCTGCAATCCGACCCCACCGTGATCTATGCCGCCACCGGCGGCGCGCGCACCGGCGGGCACAGCATCACCCGCGCCGAACTCGACACCGATCACCCCTACAACACCTATCGCATCCGCGGCCTGCCCCCCGCGCCCATCGCCACCCCCGGTGCCGCGAGCCTCCTGGCCACCGCGCATCCGATCCCGTCGGACGACCTGTTCTTCGTCGCCGCCCCCACCGGCGGGCACAGCTTCGCCCGCACCCTCGAAGAGCACAACCGCAACGTCGCAAGCTGGCTCGCAGCCCAGCCCCGCTGAGCCGGGGGCCCCCCTCTTCCCAAGGCCCCCTCTTCCCAAGGTCTCCCGCCCGGTCCACGATCGGGGGTGTTTGGTGTGGGAGTGGGATATGGCGCTGGATCCGACGTCGATTGCGGGCAAGGAATATGCGTGGGAGGCGCATGTTCCCTTGGTGGTGGTCGGCGCCGGGCCGGCGGGGATTGCCGCGGCACTGGAGGCGGCGGGCTTGGGGATGCAGGTGATGCTGGTGGATGAGCATCCGGTGGCATCGGCGCTGATGGGGATCGATGTGCCGTGGATGTTCGGGGAGCGGATGGGGGCTGCGGTGCAGAACCAGGGGCGGATGATCGAGCGCGTGGTGGCGGCGCGCCCCGAGTTGCAGGCGGCGTTCGAGGCGGGGGTGGATGTGCGCCTCGGCGTCTATGCGTGGAGCGCCTTTGTCGAGGGCCCCACGAGCCGGGCCTTGCCGGGGCCGGTGCTGGGGTTGGCGGATGAGACGCGGGCCTGGTTTGTGCGGTTCGACCGGATGATCGTGGCGGCGGGGGGGCGTGATCTGGGCCTGGCGTTTCCGGGCTGGGATCGGCCGGGGGTGATGGGGGCGCGGGGGTTTGCGGCGGCGGTGGGGCTCTACGGGGCGTTTTCGGGGCGGCGGATCGTGGTGTTGGGCGGCGGCGCCGCGGGGGCGGAGGTGGTGCGCGCGGCGCGGGCAGCCGGGGTCGAGGTGGCCGGTATTGTGGATGTGGGTGTGGTGGAGGGGATGGCGGATGTGCCGGTCTATGCCGGGTATCGGGTGAGCGGGGTGGAGGGTGCGGAGGTCGAGGCGGTGCGGATTGCGCGCGGCGATGGCTCGGGCGCGCTGCGGATTGCCTGCGACACGGTGGTGCTGGCGGTGGATGTGGTGCCGGTGGTGGAGATGTTCGATCTGCTGGGCTGTGCGCTGCGCTTCGATGGCACGCGCGGCGGCTGGGTTCCGGTGCTGGATCGGGAGGGGCGGTGCTCGCAAGCGGGGGTTTCTGGGCCGGGGGTTTCTGGGCCGGGGGTTTCTGGGCCGGGGGTTTATGCGGCGGGGGATTGTGCCGGGGTGAGCGACGCGGCGCTGGCGGATCCGGGTTTGGCGGCGGCGGCGGGGCGCAAGGCGGCGCGGGCGGCGGCGCGGGATGCGGGGCTGGTGGCGCCGGAGGTGGAAGTTGGGCCGGCAGAAATGGCGCCGGCAGCAATGGAGCCGGATCGGGATCTGTGGCGGCGGGCCTGGCTCGGCGCCCATATGGGCGCGCCGGATCTGCCGATCTGCCGCTGCGAGGAGGTGTCCTTGGCCGATATCGCGGGGGTGCGCCCGCCGCGCTATCTGGACTACGACGCAGCGAAATTTGCCGATCGCGATGTCCGCACCCTGGCTGCCGAGGGGCCGCTCAACCAGGACCAGATCAAGCGGTTGACGCGCGCGGGCATGGGCGCGTGCCAGGGGCGGCGCTGTCGCGAGCAGGTGCAGGCGATCCTGGCGATGTCGGGCAACCAGGCGACCGGCAGCGTGCCGATGCCCAGCCATCGCGCCCCGCTGCGCCCGCTGCCCTTGTCGGTCCTGGCGGCGTTCGAGGAGTCCGACGCCGTGAAGGACAATTGGACGGCCTGGTTCGGCATCGCGGCGCAGTGGACGCCGCATTGGGAAAAAGTGCCGGACGGGCTGCGCTATGAAACCCGCTGGAAGCCGGGAGTGGAAGAATGACCCATGTGGTGATCATCGGCGGCGGCGCGACCGGCTTGTCGGCGGCCTTCTGGCTGCGCCGCGAGGGGGTGGCGGTGACGGTGGTGGAGAAGGGCATCGTGGGGTGGGAGGCCTCGGGGCGCAATGGCGGCGGCGCCACGCATGCGGTCTCGCCCTTGTTCGCCGAGGAGCAGCGGCTCTGGCCGCTGATGGACGAATTGCTGGGCTATCCGACCGAGTATCAGCGCCAGCGCGTGCGCATCGGGCTGAGCCGGGCGCAGTTGGATCTGATCCTCGAGGGGGTGGCGATCGCGCGCCGCCAGGGCTTCATCGCCCATGAGTTGGACAATCGGGCCTTGCGCGAACTGGTGCCGTTTGTCAGCGAGCGGGCGGCCGGCGGGGTGTTGCTGGAGTATGGCGGGCACGCCAATCCGCAACGGACCTTGCAGGCCTATGCCTGGGCGGTGCAGGACAGCGGGGGCGTTATCCAGCAGCATACCGCGGTCGGCGGGTTCGAGACGGCGGGCGGGCGCATCACCGCGGTGCGCACGGATCAGGGCCTGATCGGCTGCGACGTGGTGGTGCTGGCGGCGGGGCCGCATACCGCGCAACTGGCCGCCAAACTCGGCATCAGGGTGCCGGTGGCGGCGGCGCGGGCGGAGATGGTGGTGACGGAGCCCCTGGCGTTGATCCGCTTCGGCGGCGCGGACGGCAACGGGGTCTACGGGCGCCAGACCTTGCGCGGCAATCTCGCCTATGGCGGGGGGGCGCATGAGTGGATCGACCTGCCGGATGCAACCACGCCGCGGCCGGTCAATTCCCCGGTGATGCAATCCGTCGCCAAGCGGGTGCATGAGTTGTTTCCGCGGGTGGCGCATGCGCGGGTGATCCGCTCCTGGGCCGGGGTGGTGGAGAACACGCCGGATGGGCGGCCGATCCTGGATCGGTTGAGCGGGCCGGACAATCTGGTGGTGGCGAGCATGTCGAGCGTGGGCTTCGGGCTGTCGCCGGCATCGGGGCGGGCGGTGGCGCAACTGGCGACCATCGGGCGCTGCGATTTCGCGGATTTGAGCCAGTTGCGCCTGTCGCGCTTCGATGGGCTGGCAGCGGATTGGCAGCACCAGATGGGATGGGTGCCCTGGGTGCATCCCAAGGAGGCGGCGGCATGAGCAAGGGCAGCAATCGCAGGCCGGGGTTTCAGACCCGGGCGATCCATTTCGGCTTCGATCCGGCCGATCACCAGCGCGCGGTGACGCCGCCGATCTATATGACCTCGACCTTCGCCTTCGAGAGCGTGGAGGACGCGGAGAGCGTGGCCGAGCAGGCCGGCGCGACCTATGCGCGGGAGCATAATCCGACCACCGCGATCCTGGAGGCGCGGCTGGCCGAATTGGAGGGCGGCGAGGCCTGTGTCGCGCTCGCCTCGGGGATGGCCGCGGTGGGCACGCTGCTGCTGTCGCTGTTGTCGCAGGGCGATGCCGTCGTGGTGCATGCGACCTTGTATTCCAACAGCTTCGCCATGGCGCATGACGGCTTGCCGCGCTTCGGCATCCAGGTGATCCCGGTCGACCTGGCGGACCCCGCGAATCTCGACGCCGTGCTCGATGCCATGCCCGATGGCCGCGTCAAGCTGGTCTATTTCGAAACGCCGGTGAACCCCACCGCGCAGATCCTCGATATCGCAGCAATCGCCGCGCGCGCCCATGCCGCCGGCGCGCGCGTGGTGGTGGACAGCACGTTCGCCTCCCCCGCCGTGCAGCGCCCGCTGGAGCATGGGGCGGATATCGTGCTGCATTCCCTCACCAAATACATCAACGGCCACGGCGACATGCTGGGCGGCGCGCTGATCGCAGACCGCGAGACGATCGCGCGCATCCGCGGCACCGGCCTGCGCTACATCACCGGGGCGACGCTCTCGCCGATGGCGGCGTTTCTGGTGCTGCGCGGGTTGAAGACGTTGAAGCTGCGGATGGATGTGCACGGCGCCAATGCGCTGGCGATCGCGCGGATGCTGGAGGCACACCCGAAACTGGCCTGGGTGCGCTATCCGTTCCTGGAGTCCGATCCGGGCCACGCGATCGCGCGGCGGCAGATGAGCCATGGCTCGGCGATGATGGCGTTCGGGCTCAAGGCCGGGTTCGAGGGCGCGCGGCGGATGATGAACGGGCTGGCGGTGATTGCGCGGGCGGTGAGCCTGGGGGACGCGGAATCGCTGATCATGCACCCCGCCAGCCTGACCTATGCGCGGCGGCGGACCAGGCCCGATGCGAAACTGGCCACGGGCGTGAGCGAAGACCTGGTGCGCCTGTCCGTCGGGCTCGAAGATGTGGCCGATCTGCTGGACGATCTGGAGACGGCGCTCGGGGCCGTATGAGGCGATTTCAGGCGAGGTGAAAGGCCTTTCAGGCGAGGTGA
>CANFKS010000083.1 GCA_947447625.1 Rhodospirillales bacterium
ACACCCCGGGCGTCTCCTTGCATTTTTATGGCCGTAAGAACCCCCCATTTGCATATCAGAGTCCCGTATGCAAGCGGTCTTACGCAGCGGCGATGCGACACGCCGGGCCAGGCACCGCCGCGGCCACCGGGGTGCGACGCATCGCCAAGGGGAATCGGCATGGTGCGCGCATTACGCAACATTGTGAGCGGGAGGTGCTCCGGCCCGGAATTTTGTTGCGGAGCGGGACCCCTTGACATGATGCGATATCGTTATGAACAAGGCGCATTTATCATCTATAATGAAACGAATAAACGCGGTTTCAGCAGTTTTTTTGGGCGCGAATCGGGGCGCATTCCGGCGCAATTGCGCGTCATGTCATGGGGTTGGGTCATCAGAGCCGGGCTGATCCCGGCGCAGGAAAAATTTCTTTATCTGCGCCCTTGATTGCGCAGGACGGTATGCCCATTTGCGCCTTAGGTCGCGGGCAAGCCCGCGGCCCTAAGGCGCAAACGAATACCGGCTCATGCCCGCGTGGACGCGGCGCAGCCGGGGTTGCGCCGGGTATCGGCGCGGTTTGCGGCGCTCAGCGCGGCGTGAAACCTGTGGTATTCGCAATCCGGCCGCGACCGCGCGGCCATCGTCGATCGGGCAGGGTGACGGCCTGCCGAAGGACCTCATGCGCGCCATTCGCCTTCTGCTCGTCCTGCCGCTCGCGGCCTGTGCCTTGGCCAGCACGATGCCGGCGCCGGCGCCCGAGATCCCGCCGGCCTATCGCGCCACGGCGGGTTCGGCGCGCGCGGTCTGGCCGGGGGCTGCGTGGTGGCGCGGCTTTGGCTCGGGGACGCTCGACGGGCTGATCGAGGCGGCCCAGGGCGGCAATTTCGATATCCAGGCGGCTTTGGCGCGGGTGCGCCAGGCCGATGCGCAATTGGCGCTTGCGGGCGTGGCGCTGCTGCCTGGCGTGTCGGTGGGCGGCAGCGAGCAATGGAGCCAAAGCTCGCAGCGCCGGGTTTCCGGCCAGATCGCCAGGACAACGACGACGCAGACGCGGAGTTTTTCAACCAGCCCGACGATCGGCTGGGAACTCGATCTCTGGGGCAAGCTGCGCGCCGGGCAGGAGGCGGCCGCGGCGGGGGCGCTCGCCAGCCGGTTCGACCAGGAGGCGGTGGCGCTGACGGTGGTGACGAGCGTGGCCTCGACCTGGTTCCAGGCGCTCGCTTTGCAGGACAGGGCGGCGGTGGCGCGGCGCAACCTGGGCGATGCCGAGATGATCCTGCGCGCCATCCAGGCACGCGAGGCGGCCGGCACCGCCTCGGCGCTCGATGTCGCGCAGCAGGCGGCTTTGGTGGCCGGGGTGCGCGCCACGATCCCCGGCCTGCAAAGCCAGCTTGAGCAGCAGGTGACGGCGCTGGGCCTGCTGCTCGGCCGTCCGCCGGCGGCGATCGATGTGCGCCCCGGCACGCTCGCTGCGCTGACACTGCCGGAGATCGCCCCCGGCCTGCCCTCGGCGCTGCTGGCGCGGCGGCCCGATGTGGCGGAGGCGGAGGCGCAGCTTGTGGTGGCGGATGCCAATATAAGAGTGGCGCGGGCGGCGTTTTTCCCCTCGGTCCAATTGTCGGGCGCGGCGGGGTGGCAGTCCCTCGCCCTGGGCACCTTGTTCGGGCCGGGATCGCTGTTCGCCAATGTGGCGCTCGTCGGCTCCCAGGCGGTGTTCGACAATGGGCGGCTCTCGGCGCAGGTGGAACTCAACCGCGGGCGGTACGACGAAATCCTGGCCCAGTATCGCAAGGCGGTGGTGCAGGCGTTCACCGATGTCGAAAACGGGGTGCGCGGCTATCAGTTCGCGACCGAGCAGGAGCGGCTGACGATCGAGGCGGTGCGGGTGGCGCAGCTGGCCGCCGATATCGCCTCCGAGCAGGTGCGCGCCGGCACGTCGGACGTGGTGCGCGCGTTGCAGGCGCAGACGACCCTGTTCCAGGATCTCGACACGCTGGCGCAGGTGCGCCTCGCGCGGTTCCAGGCGCTGCTGTCGCTCTACAAGGCGATGGGCGGGGGATGGTCGAAGGATGATGTGGCCGCGCCTGCGGTGCGGCTGTTTCAGGGCGTGCTATGACGCGGCGCGGCAAGGGGTGGGGTTGAGATGAAGCGCGTGATCTGGACGGTTCTGCTGCTCGCCTCCGCTGGCGGTGGCCTGTGGTATTACACCCAGCGCCAGCCCGATCCGGTGGTGGAGAGCGCAGCCCGCGGCCGCCAGCCGATCCCCGTGGTGGTGGCCACGGCCGAGACGCGCGATGTGCCGGTCTATATGGATGGGCTCGGCACCGTGCAGGCGTCGGCTGCGGTGACGATCAAGCCGATGGTCGATGGGCCGCTGGTCGAGGTGCGCTTCCGGGAGGGCCAGGATGTGAAGGCCGGCGACGTGCTGGCGCGCATCGACCCGCGGCAATATCAGGCCGCACTCGATCAGGCGGTGGCGCGGATGCGCCAGGATGATGCGGTTCTTGCCAATGCGCGGCTCGATCTGGCGCGCTACCAGAAGCTCGCCGCGACCGCCTATACCTCGGCCCAGCAGGCCGACACGCAAAAGGCGCTGGTGGCGCAGCTCGAGGCCCAGGTGGCGCAGGACCAGGCGCTGATCGACAATGCGCGGACCCAGCTGGGCTATGCCACCATCGTCTCGCCGATCGACGGGCGGCTCGGCGTGCGGGCGGTCGATGCCGGCAATATCGTGCGCGCGGCGGATCCGGCGGGGCTTGTGGTGGTGGCGACGCTGCGGCCGATCACGGTGCAGTTCACCCTGCCGCAGCAGGGGCTGCCCGCGGTGGCGGCGGCGATGGCGGCGGGGGCGCCGGAGGTGCTGGCCTATGTGCATGGGGCAGAACGCTCCGAAACGGGGCGTGCCGGGCCCGAGCGCGGCGTGTTGACGGTGCTGGACAACCAGGTGGATCCCGCAACCGGCACCATCAAGCTCAGGGCGAGCTATGCCAATGACGCGCTGAAGCTGTGGCCGGGCGCGTTCGTGACGGTGCGGCTGCGGGTTCAGACGCGGCGCAATGCCGTGGTGGTGCCGCCGGTCGCGGTGCAGCGCGGGCCGCGCGGGCCCTATGTGTTCGTGCTTGGCGAGGGGGGCACGGTGGCGCGGCGTGCCGTCACGATGGGGCCTGAGGATCTGACCGCGGCGGTGATCGCCGAGGGGCTGGCGGCGGGGGAGCGCGTGGTGGTGGATGGCGCGGCGCGGCTGTCGGAGGGCTCCAAGGTGAGTGTGCTGCCGGCGGCGGGCGGGGCGGCACCGGCACAAGCACCGGGGCAGGCACCGGGGCAGGCACCGGGGCAGGCACCGGGGCAAGGCCAGCGGGCACGCCGGCCGGGGGCGCCCGGTTGAACATCTCGGCGCCCTTCATCGCCCGGCCGATCGCAACCGCGCTGCTGGCGGTCGCGGTGGTGCTGGCGGGGATGCTGGGCTATCGGACCTTGCCGGTGGCGGCGCTGCCGCAGGTCGATTTCCCGACGATCCAGGTGACGACGCAATTGCCGGGTGCCAATCCCGAGACGATCTCGACCTTGATCACCGCCTCGCTGGAGCGCCAGTTCGGCCAGATCCAGGGCCTGACCACGATGACCTCGACCTCGGCCGAGGGCACCAGCGAAATCACGCTGCAATTCTCCCTGAAGCGCAACATCGAAAGCGCGGCGCAGGATGTGCAGGCGGCGATCAACGCGGCCTCCGGCACGCTGCCGGCGGCGCTGCCGTATCCGCCGGTCTATTCCAAGGTGAACCCCGCGGATGCGCCGATCCTGACGATCGCGCTGATGAGCGAGACCATCGCGCTCGACCGGGTGTCGGACGCGGCGGATACGCTGTTGCAGCCCAAGCTGGCCGAGATCGACGGGGTCGGCCGCGTTTCGGTGCAGGGGCGGATGCGCCCCGCTGTGCGCGTGCGGGTCGATCCGGCGCGGGTGGCGTCCTACGGGTTGTCGATGGAGGATGTGCGGATCGCCATCGCTTCGGCCAATGTGAACGGCGCCAAGGGCGGGTTTGACGGGCCGCGCCAGGCGATCGCGCTCGGCGCCAATGACCAGATCACCAGCCCCGAGGCCTACAAGGCGCTGATCATCGCGTTTCGCAAGGGCGCCCCGGTGCGGCTGTCCGATGTCGGCAGTGTGATCGGCGGGCTGGAGAACATCCGGGCGCGGGCGACCTATCAGGGGCGGCCGGCGGTGGTGCTGGATGTGCAGCGCCAGCCCGGGGCGAACATCGTCGAGACGGTGGACCGGATCAAGGCGGCCTTGCCCCGGCTGCGGGCTGCGATGCCGGCGGCGATCGAGATGGTGCCGGTGGCGGACCGCACGGTGACGATCCGCGCCTCGGTGGCTGATGTGCAGGCCACGCTGATGCTCTCGGTGGTGCTGGTGGTGGGCGTGATCTGGGTGTTCCTGCGCTCGTGGCGGGCGACGATCATCCCGGCGGTGGCGCTGCCGCTGTCGATCATCGGCACGTTCGGGATCATGGCGCTGCTGGGCTACGGGCTCGACAATCTTTCGCTGATGGCGCTCACGGTGGCGACCGGCTTTGTGGTCGATGATGCGATCGTGATGATCGAGAACGTGGTGCGCTACCTGGAGGAGGGGGTGGCGCCGCTGGAGGCGGCCTATAAGGGGGCGGCGCAGATCGGGTTTACCATCGTCTCGCTCACGCTGTCGTTGATCGCGGTGTTCATCCCGCTGCTGTTCATGACCGGGGTGGTGGGGCGGCTGTTCAGCGAATTCGCGGTGGTGTTGTCGGTCTCGGTGATTGTCTCGGCCGTGGTGTCGCTGACGGTGACGCCGATGATGTGCGCGCGGCTGCTGCGGGCCGAGACGGGCCCGCCGGGACGGATCGGCCGGCTCGGCGAGCGCGGGTTCGAGGCGCTGCTGGCGGCCTATCGGGTGACGCTGGATTGGTCGTTGCGGACGCCGCGGCTGATGCTGCTGATCGCGGTGGCGACGCTGGGCGGCACGATATGGCTCTATATGATCGTGCCCAAGGGGTTTCTGCCGCTGCAGGATACCGGGCTGATCGTGGCGGTGACGGAGGCGGAGCCGGGCGTGTCGATCCCGCGCATGGCGGTGTTGCAGGAGCAGGCGGCCGAGATCGTGCGCGGCGATCCGGATGTGGCGGGGGTGGTGAGTTTCGTGGGCGTCGGCACCATCAACCCCACGCCCAATACCGGGCGGCTCACGCTCGCCCTGAAGCCGCGCGGGGCGCGGGCGGGGAGTGCCACGCAGATCGCCCGGCGCCTGACGGAGCGGCTGGGCGCGATCCCCGGCCTCAGCGTGTTCATGCAGCCCGTGCAGGACATCCAGATCGGCACGCGGATCAGCCGCACGCAGTTCCAATATACGCTGGTCGACACCGATGCGGCCGAGCTTGGCCTGTGGGCGCCGCTGCTGCTGGCGCGGCTGGCCGATACGGCGGTGCTGCGCGATGTCACATCGGACCAGCAGAACGCCGGGCTGCGCGCGATGGTGACGGTCGATCGCGACACGGCGATGCGCCTCGGGGTCACGATGCAGGCGGTGCAGGATGTGCTGTACGACAGTTTCGGGCAGCGCCAGATTTCGACCATCTTCTCCCAGGCCAACCAGTATCGCGTGGTGCTGGAGGCCGATCCGGCCTGGGTGGCGGACCCGTCCTCGCTCGATCGGCTGCGCGTGCCGGGCGCGGGCGGCAACCAGATCCCGCTGTCGGGGATCGCCACGGTGAGCCATATCACCGCCCCTTTGGTGGTGACGCATGAGGGGCAGTTTCCCTCGGTCACCATCAGTTTCAACCTCGCCCCGGGCGCTGCGCTGGGCGATGCGGTGGCGGCGATGGCGCACGTGGAGCAACAGATCGGGCTGCCCGCCACGATATCGGGCAGCTATGCCGGCGATGCGGCGGAGTTTCAGAAGTCGCTGGCCTCGGAGCCCTGGCTGATCCTGGCTGCGGTCGTGGTGATCTATATCGTGCTGGGCGTGCTGTACGAGAGCGTGATCCATCCGATCACGATTCTGTCCACCTTGCCCTCGGCCGGGATCGGGGCGCTGCTGGCGCTGATGGCGGTGGGGGCGGATTTGTCGCTGGTGGCGCTGGTCGGCATCGTGCTGCTGATGGGGATCGTGAAGAAGAACGCGATCATGATGATCGATTTCGCGCTGGAGGCCGAGCGCACCCGCGATCTGGCGCCGGAGGTGGCGATCCGCGAGGCGTGCCTGCTGCGCTTCCGCCCCATCATGATGACGACGATGGCGGCCCTGCTCGGCGCCTTGCCGCTGGTGCTGGAAAGCGGGACGGGCTCGGAACTGCGCTTCCCGCTTGGCGTGACGATCGTGGGCGGGTTGCTGCTGAGCCAGGTGCTGACGCTGTATACCACGCCCGCGATCTACCTGGCTTTCGAGCGGCTGCGTCTGCGCCTGGCGGCGGCGTAGGGCGATGGGGTTTTCGGCGGTCTTCATCCGGCGGCCGGTGGCGACGATCCTGCTGGCGCTGGGGCTGCTGCTGAGCGGGATGGTGGCGTATCACTTCCTGCCGGTGGCGCCGCTGCCCTCGGTCGATATCCCGACCATCGTGGTGTTCGCCTCGCGCCCGGGGGCGGACCCGGAGACGGTGGCCAATTCGCTCGCAGCACCGCTGGAGCGGCGGCTGGGGGAGATTGCGGGGGTGACGGAATTGACCTCGACCAGTTCGGTCGGCGCCACCTCCATCGTCGTGCAGTTCGACCTCAGGCGCGACATCGATGGCGCCGCGCATGATGTGCAGGCCGCCATCAATGCGGCGCTTGCGGACCTGCCGGGCGATTTGCCGGTGCGGCCCTATTTCCGCAAATTCAACCCGGCCGAGACGCCGGTGATGACCATCGCTCTGACGTCGGACACGCTCAGCATGGGCCAGGTGTATGATGCGGTGGACAGTATCCTGGCGCAGCGGCTGAGCCAGGTGGAGGGCGTGGCGCAGGTGATCGTCAATGGCGCGGAGAAGCCGGCGGTGCGGGTGCGGCTCGATCCGGCGGCGCTGGCCAATGCGGGGCTCTCGGCGCAGGACGTCTACACCGCCATCCGCGCCAACAACGTCAACGGCGCAACCGGCGGCTTCCAGGGGGCGGAGCGGGCGGAGACGATTGCGCTCAACGGGCAACTCAGCCTCGCGGCTGATTACGCGCCCCTGGTGATCAAGACGGCGGGTAGCGCGGTGGTGCGGCTGTCCAATGTGGCGAGCGTGATCGATGGCACCGCGAATGCCCGGCTGTCCGCCAGTTTCGGCAAGAAACCGGCGATCCTGGTGTCGATCACCAAGGCGGCCGGGGCCAATGTGATCGAGACGGTCGACAATGTGCGCGCCGTGCTGCCGCTGCTGCAAAGCTGGATGCCGCCCGATATCGACCTCACCATCCTGTCCGACCGGACGGCGACGATCCGCGCCTCGGTCAATGATGTGCAGACCAGCCTGGTGATCTCGGTGGTGCTGGTGCTGGGGGTGGTGGCGCTGTTCATGCGCCGCCTGGTGCCGACCCTGGCGGCCGGGGTGACGGTGCCGCTGTCCCTGGCCGGCACGATGGCGGCGATGTGGTTCTGGGGGTTTTCGCTCAATAATTTCACGCTGATGGCGCTCACCGTCTCGGTCGGCTTCGTGGTCGATGATGCGATCGTGATGATCGAGAACATCATGCGCCATCGCGACATGGGCAAGTCTCCGCTTCAGGCGGCGTTCGAGGGGGCGCGGCAGATCGGGTTCACCGTGGTGTCGATTTCGCTGTCGCTGGTGGCGGTGTTCATTCCCATCACCTTCATGGGCGGCATCATGGGGCGGCTGTTCCATGAATTCGCGGTGACGATGACGCTGGCGATCGCGGTGTCGGCGGCGGTGTCGCTCACAGTGACGCCGATGATGTGCGGGCGGTTCATGCGCGCCGATGTGGCGCCTGCGGTGCCGGGGCTGTGGCGGCGGGTGGATGCGGCGGTCGAGCGGGGGTTTCAGGCGGTGCTGCGGCTTTATGCCGTCACGCTGGGCTGGGCGCTGCGGCATCGGGCGGTGATGCTGCTGTCCACCATCGCCACCATCGGTCTGACGGTTTGGCTCTACACCATCACGCCGAAAGGGTTTCTGCCGACGCAGGACACCGGGCTGATCTGGGGCGGCACGCTGGCTGATCCGTCGATCTCCTTTGCCGCGATGCAGGAGCGCCAGCGCGCCGCGGTCGAGATCATCGCGGCCGATCCGGCGGTGGCCGGCGTGGGCTCGACCGTGGGGGTGACGTCGGGGTGGGCCTCGCTCAATCGCGGGCAGCTGACGGTGAGCCTCAAGCCGCTGGCGGAGCGCAGGATTTCGTCCGAGGCGGTGATCGCCCGGCTGCGGCCGCAGCTGGCGAAGGTGGGCGGCTTGCAGACCTTCCTGTTCTCGGCCCAGGAGTTGCGCGGCGGCGGGCGGCAGGGCGGCTCGACCCAGTTCGTGCTGATCGCGCCCGACCTCGCCGAACTGAGGGAGTGGACGATCAAGCTGACCGATGTGCTGCGCGACCTGCCGGAGGTGATCGATGTCAGCTCCGATCAGGACCGCGCGGGGCCGCAGGCCAATGTGGTGATCGACCGGGTGGCGGCGGCCCGGCTCGGCGTGTCGGTGGCGGGGGTGGACAATGCGCTCAACAACGCCTTCGCCCAGCGCCAGATCTCGATCATCTACGGCGCGCGCAACCAGTATCGCGTGGTGCTGGAGGCCGATCCGCGGCTGCAGAGCGATCCGGCGATGCTGGA
This sequence comes from Rhodospirillales bacterium, assembly GCA_947447625.1. Taxonomy (GTDB): domain Bacteria; phylum Pseudomonadota; class Alphaproteobacteria; order Acetobacterales; family Acetobacteraceae; genus CAIYPH01. The sequence goes on from CANFKS010000083.1 coordinate 8,749, forward strand.
GCGGATCTATGTCGGCGCCATTTCGGGGGCGGCGGTGCCGCTGCGCAGCGTGGTGGCGGTCGAGCGCGGCACGGCGCCGCTCGCGGTGCGCCATCAGGGCCAGTATCCGGCGGCGACGGTGAGTTTCAACGTGCCGGAGGGCACGCCGATGGGCACCGCGCTGAAGGCCGTGCAGGCGGCGCAGGAGGGCATGATGATGCCCGATACGATCCGCGCCCAGTTCGCCGGCAATGCGCGGTTTCTGACCGACAGCCTCTCCTCGCAGCCGCTGCTGATCGGGGCGGCGCTGGTGACGATCTATATCGTGCTGGGCGTGTTGTACGAGAGCCTGACGCAGCCCATCACCATTCTCTCCACTTTGCCCTCGGCCGGGCTGGGCGCGCTGCTGGCGTTGCAGATTGCGAAACTCGACCTCTCCATCATGGCCATCATCGGCATCCTGCTGCTGATGGGGATCGTGAAGAAAAACGCCATCATGATGGTGGATTTCGCCCTGGAGGAGGAGCGCCGGCACGGGCGCACGCCGCGGGAGGCGATCCATGCGGCGTGTCTGGAGCGGTTCCGCCCGATCGTGATGACCACGCTCGCGGCCCTGCTCGGCGCCCTGCCGCTTGCCTTCGCCTTCGGCACCGGGGCGGAACTGCGCCAGCCCCTGGGGATTTCCATCATCGGCGGGCTGCTGGTTTCGCAGGTGCTGACGCTCTACACCACGCCGATCGTCTATCTTGCGCTGCAGCGGGGCAAGCGGGCGGTTTGACTTGATTGCCAGTCTGACTTGATGGCCAGTCTGACTTGATGGCCGGTTTGACCCGGTTACCGCCGGGCGCGCAATTCGGCGAGGCCCGCGCGCGCGGTGCCGTCGGGGCCGAAATTCGCGTCGTCGAGCCAGGCCAGCATGGCGTCGCGGCAGCGCGGCCACTCGGCGTCGATGATGCTGTACCAGTCGGTTTCGCGCTGGCGGCCCTTGACGATGAGGTGGGCGCGATGGCGGCCCTCATAGGTGAAGCCCAGGCGATCGGCGGCGCGTTTGCTGGGCGCGTTCAGCGCGTTGCACTTCCACACCAGGCGGCGATAGCCGAGATCGTCGGCCGCATATTTGAGCAGCAGGAACATCGCCTCGCTCGCTGCCCGGGTGCGCTGCAGCGCGGCGCCGAACCAGATGTTGCCGAGTTCGATCGCGGCGTTTTTCGGCTGGATCTCCATCAGCGTGAGCCACCCCGTGACCACGCCGGTCGAAACCGGGCGGATCGCCCAGGCCATCGGGTCATGCGTGCTGGCGAAATCGGCGATGAAGGCGCCGAGCGCCGCCTCGGTGGCGAAGGGCCCGTAGCCCATATAGGCCCAGGACGCATCGGCCGCGGCATCGCCGCTTTGCGCCGCGTGCCACAATTCGGCGGTGTGGCGCGGATGCAGCGGCTCAAGCTCGACATGGCGGCCGCGCAGCTTGACGCGGGCGGGCAGGGGGCGGGGAGTGGTGTCGACGACGGGGCCGATGGGGAGATCGTTCATCGCATGACCCTGAACCTGCGGCGCGGCGGAGGAAAGTCCAATTTCCATATTTCGGGCTGGACAATCCGCATCACAGGATCACGGGTTTGATAAGATAACCGGCACGCGATCGGCCGGCGGCGTGTTGCGGCTGCGCCCGCAGCGCACGATGCCGTCGATGATCACCATGCCGATGCCGGGCAGGTCGCCCTTGCGCACGCTGTCGAGCAGATCGGTCCCGGCCGAGTGCTGCGCGCGGTCCATCAGCACGAAATCGGCCGCCCGCCCGGTTTCGATCAGGCCGCAATCGAGCTTGCGCATCCGCGCGGTATTGCCGGTCGCCAAACAAAACGCGATTTCGGCCGGCGTGTCGCCGAGCGAGGACAGCAGGGCGATCATCCGCAGAATGCCGAGCGGCTGCACGCCGGAGCCGGCAGGGCTGTCGGTGCCGAGGATCACCCGTTCGAGCTGCCCGAGCTCGCGCGCAAAGCGCAGCGCCGTCAGCCCGGCCAGCTCGTTGCCGTTGTGGACGATTTCGATGCCCCGCCCGCAGCCCTCGCACAGGCAGCGGATTTGCGACAGCGGCAGCGCGGTATGCCCGCCATTGATGTGCCCGATGATATCGGCATCCGCCTCCAGCACCGTGTCTGCGTCGATATAGCCCGAGCCCGGCACCGATGGCCCCCCGGTATGGATGGTCGATTGGATGCCGGCCTTGCGCGCCCAGGCCACCATCTCCTTGGCCTCGTAGCCTGCCTTGACCGAGCCGAGCCCGACTTCGCCGAGCAGCGTGACGCCGGCTGCGGCGAGGTCCATGAAATCGCTCTCGACCATGCCTTTTTCGATCACCGGCGCCCCCGCCAGCACCTTCACGCCGCCGGGGCGGAAATTGGTGTAGGCCCGCTGCGCCGTGATCGCGAGCGCCTTCACCCCGATGATATCGCGCGGCCGGCCCGGCAGATGCACCTCGCCAGCCGAAATCATGCTGGTCACGCCGCCGTTGAGGAACGAGTCGATCCAGCCGAACTGGCCCTGCCGCGGCGTCCAGTCGCCAAAGACGGGATGGACATGGCTGTCGATCAACCCGGGCGCCAGCGCGCAGCCCTGCGCATCGATCCGCACCGAGGCAGCACCGGTATCGCAATCCTTCGCCCGGCCGACAGCGACGATGCGGCCATGCTCGGCCACCACGGTATCGGCCTCCAGGATCGGCGCCTTGAGATCGCCCGACAGCATCAGCCCGATATTGGAGATCACCAGCCTGCCGCGCTGCTGCTCCGGTCCTGCCGCCAAGCCCATATCCGCTCTCCCGTTCTGCGGCCCGACTGTGCCAAGCCCCGCGCCCCGGCGCCAGGGGGGCGCGGGATGGGTCTACCCGTTGCGGAACCGCGTCGGCACGCCGGTCTGCGCGGTCAAGCCGCCATCGGCCACGAAGGCGGCCCCGGTCACATAGGAGGCGAGGTCGGAGGCCAGGAAGAGTGCCACATTGGCCATCTCCTCCGGCTGGCCCAGCCGCCCGGCCGGCACGGCGGCGAGGGCTGCGTCGGTGAATCCCGGGATCGCCATCGAGTTGCGGAACAAGGCCGTCTCGATCATGCCGGGGCAGAAGCAGTTGCAGCGGATATTGTCCGACGCATATTCGATCGCCGTCGTCTTGGTGAAGTTGATCACCGCGGCCTTCATCGCATTATAGGCGCCGATGCCGTAATCCCCGAACTGGCCCGAGATCGAGGCGGTGTTGACGATCGCCCCGCCGCCTTGCGCCAGCATGATGGGGATCACCCTGCGCGTCGCCTGCATCACCGCGGTGAGCCCGACCTGCATCGTGTAGTCCCACACCTCATCGACGATATCGCCCACCTTGGCGAGGCGCCCGCGCTGCAGGTCGGGCGGCAGGCCGAAGGCGTTGTTGTGCAGCACATCGATCCGGCCGAACCGCGCCATGGTCTGCGCGATCATCGCATCGGCCGCGCCGGCGCGGCTGAGATCGGAGACGATCGTCAGCACATCGCCGCCGATCTCGGCTGCCAGCGCGGCCAGGTTGTCGGCATTGACATCCGCCGCCGCGACCCGCCCGCCGCGCGCGGCAAAGCCGGTCGCCACCGCGCGCCCGATGCCGGACCCGGCACCCGTGACCAGCAGGATTTTTCCATCGAAGCGCATCGGCGTTCTCCCGGTTTATGGGTTGTTCAGGCCACGGCGTCGAGCACGGCGCGGGCCAGGGCGATCTTGTCGTCGAGCGTGCGCATCATGGTTTGTGCGACGCTGGCGGTCTGCGCGATGGTGGCGCCGGCATCTTGGTGATCCAGCATGTAATGCGTCAACAGCGCGCCATAGCGCGCCGCCACGCCGGCTGCACTCACTTCGAGGCCGAGTTCGGCCATCATCTTGGCCGTCGGGCCTTTGACCGCCTTGCCGCCGATGATGGGCGAAACCGCGATCACCGGCGCGCCGCATCCGGCCAATGCCGCGCGCACACCGGGCACCGCCAGGATCGGTTCGACCGAAATAAACGGATTGGACGGGCAAATCACCACGGCCTTCAGCCGGGGGCTCGCCAGGGCCGCGATCATATCGGGATGCGCCCTGGCTTGTGCCGCGCCCTCGAAGGCGAGTTGGCGCACCACGGGGCGGCATTGCTGGCCCACGAAATAATCCTGGAAATCGAGCCATCCCGCCTCGGCCAGCACCTTGGTGCGCACCGGATCATCGCTCATCGGCACGATGCGCGGCCCGATCCCCCAGCGCCGCGCGACATCGGCGGTGATGGAGGACAGCGCCTCGCCCGCTTTCAGCCGCCGGGTGCGCTCGACATGCAGCGCCAGATCGCGATCCCCGAGGCGAAACCAGGTCGGCCCGCCGATGGTTTCCAGCGTCTCCATGAAACTCCACGTCTCGTCCCGCCGTCCCCAGCCGAGAACCTGGTTGTCGAGGCCGGCGAGGGTGTATGCCAGGGTGTCGATATCGGGGGAAATCGACAGGCCGAGATGTTCGAAATCATCGCCGGTGTTGGCGATGATCAGCAGGTTCTCCGGCGCCACCACATGGCTGAGCCCAAGCGCCAGTTTCGCGCCGCCGATGCCGCCGGAGAGGGCGACGATCAGGTCGCGGCTCATCGGAACAGATCCTCCGCCGGCGGGCGCACCAGATCGGCCGCGGTGCCTTCGGGCGCGGTCCAGCGCAGCCCGCTCACCAGCACCGCAGGCTGCCCCTCGCCGGCCTGGCCCATCAGCAGCGAGGCGGCGGCGGCGATTTCGTCGGCATAGCCGATGATCGAGACTTCCAGGATCCGGCCGAACAAATCAGGCGCGCCGCGCAGATCGACCAGCCCCGGCAGCCCCGCCGCCCCGATCGCGATCCCGGCCGTGCCGCGGCGCCAGGCGCGGCCGAAACTGTCATTGATCACCACGCCAAGCCGCACCCCGAACCGCGCCGACAGCGCCACGCGCAGCCGCTCGGCCGAGGCATCCGGATCCTCCGGCAGCAGCAGCAGGCGCCCGCCGCCGCTGTGATCGACGTTGGACTGGTCAACCCCCGCATTGGCCATCACCCAGCCGCGCTTGTGCTCCACGATCAACAGATTGGGCCGCGAGCGCACCACGCGGACCGCCTCGCCCAGGATCACCTCGACCACGCGCGGGTCCTTGCCGATCTCTTCGGCCAGCGCAATCGCCCGCGCCGATGGCGTCACCGCGGCGATCTCGACGATACGCCCCTCCGCCTTGGAGACGATTTTCTGGGCGATCACCAGCACATCGCCATCGGCCGGCGGCGCCGCCTGCATCGCATCGCCCAGCAGCACCGCCAGATCATCGCCCGGCGCGAACATCGGCAGCCCTGGGATCGCCCGCAGGCTCAGCGCGGTGGAGGCCATCGTCTCAGCCGAACTTCGCGCGCAGCCGGGGCATCACATGCGTGCCGTAGAGCTGCATGAAGCGCGCCTGATCCGGCCCCGGCGCATGGAACACCAAATGGTTGAAGCCGAGCCCGACGTAATACCCGATCCGCTCGACATGCTCCTCGGGATCATCCGACACGATCCAGCGCGACGCCGCCCGCTCGATCGGCAGCGCATCGGCCAGCCGCTCCATCTCGGCCGGGTCCTCGATCGACATCTTCTCCTCCGGCGTCAACGCCAGGGCCGCCCAGTGCCGGGTGTTGTCCAGCGCCTGTGCCCGGTCGGTGTCGAAGGAGACCTTGACCTCGATCATCATGTCGTAGGCGCCGCCGATTTTGCTCTCGGCCCGCCCGGCCGCGACATTGGGCAGCAGGGTGTCGGTGTAGAGGGCGGGGTTCTTGCCCGAGGTGCAGATGAAACCATCGCCCATGCGCCCGGCATATTTGGCCACCATCGCACCGGCGGCGGCGACATAGATCGGCACCATCTGTTCCGGCTTGTCATAGATCGTGGCGTTCTCGGTCTTGTAATAGGTCCCGTCGAACGACAGCCGCTCCTCGCTCCACAGCCGGCGCATCAGGATGACGCTTTCGCGCATCCTGGCGTAGCGCTCCTTGAACTCGGGCCAGGGCTGCCCGGTGGACGGCACTTCGTTCAACCCCTCCCCGGTGCCGATGCCGAGGACCACGCGGCCGGGGAACATCGAGCCCATCGTGCCGAACGCCTGCGCCACGATCGAGGGGTGATAGCGGAATGTCGGGGTCAGCACCGAGGTGCCCATCACCACCCGCTCCGTGCGCGCGCCAAGGGCGCCGAGCCAGGCGAGCGAGAACGGGGCATGCCCGTTCGTGTGTTTCCAGGGCTGGAAATGGTCGGAGATGAACACGCTGTCAAAGCCGGTCTGCTCGGCGAGAATGCCGAACTCCAGCAATTGGCGAGGGGCGAATTGTTCGGCGGAGGCCTTGTAACCGAGCTTGAGCACGTGGAATTCCCTCATGGCGTTGGTGCGACGTTAGCCGGGACAGGGTGGAGTGTCATCAACCGCTGCGCCTGTCATATCGGTGGGTCAGGGGGCGAGCGCAACCAGCCCGCGATGACGCAGCAGGGCTTCGGTACTGGGCGCTGCGCCGCGGAATTCGATGTAGAGGTCCATCGGATCGCGCGTGTCACCGGCTTCGAGGATCCGGCGCAGCCTTGCCGCCGCCGCGGGATCGAACGGATCGCCGGCCGCCTCGAAGGCGCCGAACCCGTCGGCGTCCAGCACTTCGGCCCAGAGATAGGAGTAGTAGCCCGCCGCATAGCCGGAGCCGGCGAACAAATGCTGGAAATGCGCCGGACGATGCCGCGCCCCGATGGCCGCCGGCATGCCGATGCGGGCCAGCATGTCGCGCTCGAATTCCGCCACATCGAGGGCGGCGGGGTCGGGGTGGGCGTGCAGCGCCATGTCGAGGATGGCCGAGGCCGTGTATTCCACGGTCGCGAACCCCTGGTTGAAGGTTTGCGCCGCCAGCAAACGCTCCATCAGCGCCACGGGCAGCGCCGCGCCGGTTTCGTGATGCAGGGCATAGCGCTGCAGCGTCGCCGGAACCGCCAGCCAATGCTCGTAGATCTGCGAGGGGAACTCGACAAAATCGCGCCGCACCGAGGTGCCGGATTGCGAGGGGTAATGCACCTTGCTCAACAGCCCGTGCAGCGCGTGGCCGAATTCGTGGAACAGCGTCTCGGCGTCGTCGTAGCTCAGCAGGCTCGGCGTGCCGCGGGCGAAGTTGTTGTTGTTGATGATGATGGGCGAAACCGCGCCGTCGAGCCCCTGCTGGTCGCGGAAACTGCTCATCCAGGCGCCGGACCGCTTGCCCGCCCGCGCATAATTATCGGCCAGGAACACGCCGACATGGCCGTCCGCATCCCGCACCTCCCAGGCCCGCATATCCGGGTGATAGCCCGCGATATCGGGCCGCGCCTCGAAGCTGAGCCCGAACAGCCGGCTCGCGGTGTCGAAGGCGGCCTGCTGGATGTTTTCCAGCACGAAATAGGGTTTCAACTCCGCCTCGTCGATGGCGTATTCGCTGGCGCGGACGCGCTCGGCGAAATGCAGCCAATCCCATTTTTCGAGCGGTCCGTTGATGCCGTCGCCGCGCGCGACCTCCAGCAGCCCGGCTGCCTCCTGTTCGGCGCGGTGGCGCGCAGCCTCCCACACCGCATCGGTGAGGCGCGCGACATTGGCCTCGGACGCCGCCATGGTGTCGGCGAGGCGGAATGCGGCATAGCTCGCATAGCCCAGCAGGCGCGCGCGCTCGGCCCGCAGCGCCAGGATCTCGGGGATCAGAATGCGGTTGTCATGCGGCCCGTCATGCGCGCCGCGCGCCACCCAGGCGGCATGGGCTGTCTTGCGCAGGTCCCGCCGGCGCGAAAAGGTCAGGAACGGCTCGATCGACGAGCGCGCGAGGGTGATCGCATAGCCCGCAACTCCGCGCTCGGCCGCCGCCTGCCGGGCGCCTTCGATGACGAAGCCGGGCAGCCCGTCCAGATCATCGGCGCCGAGTGCGAGATGCCATTGTTTTTCGTCATGCACCACATTCTGCCCGAAGGCGGTGTGCAGCACGGCAAGACGCTCCGCAATCTCGGCCATGCGCGCCTTGGCCGCGCCCTGCAGGGCAGCACCCGCGCGCACGACGCCGAGATGGCGCCGCTCCAGCAGGCGCAGCGCCTCGGGCGCGAGGCCGAGTTGGTCGCGCTGCTGGAACAGGGCGTCGATCCGCGCGAACAAGGCCGGGTCGAGCGAAATACGGTTGCCGTGCTGGGCGAATTTCGGGGCGAAGTCGGTTTCGATCGCCTGCAGCGCCTCGCCGCCCAGGCTCGACACCAGGTTGGCGAACACGCTCGCCACCCGTTCGAACAGGGACCCGCTGCGCTCCAGTGCCTCGATGGTGTTGGCGAAGCTCGGCGGCGCGGGATTGCCGGTGATGGCCGCGATGTCGGCGAGGTGCTCGGCCATGCCGCGGTCCAGCGCTGCGGGATAATGCTCGGGGCGGATGCGCTCGAACGGCGGCACGCCGAACGGGGTGGCCCAGGCTTCGAAAAACGGGTTTGTGCTCATAACCCATGCGTGCCGAAACCGCTCTCTTCGGTCAAGCCTTGCCAACCGCCTTGCCTTGCGGCCGGGCGCCGCCTAATCCGTCCCGGAACAGCCGGGGACCGCACCATGGACCATTCCGTTGCCACCGATCCGCATACCGAAATCCGCGAGGCGGTCCGCCGGTTATGCGCCGACTTCCCCGGCGAGTATTGGCGCAAACTCGACCAGGACCGGCTCTACCCGACTGCCTTCGTCACCGCGCTGACCGAGGCCGGCTATCTCGGCGCCCTGATTCCCGAGGAATTCGGCGGTGCCGGGCTGAACCTCTCGGCGGCTGCCGCGATCCTGGAGACGGTGCAGTCCTCCGGCTGCAACGGGGCTGCCTGTCACGCGCAGATGTATATCATGGGCACCATTCTGCGGCACGGCACGTCGGCGCAGAAGGAGGCCTATCTGCCCAAAATCGCGACCGGGGAATTGCGCCTGCAAGCCTTCGGCGTCACCGAGCCGACATCGGGCACCGATACCACCAGCCTCAGGACCTTCGCCCGCCGTGAGGGCGATTACTATGTGGTGAACGGCCAGAAGGTCTGGACCAGCCGGGCCGAACACTCCGACCTGATGCTGCTGCTCGCCCGCACCACGCCGAAGGAAGAGACCGTCAAGCGGACCGAGGGGCTCTCGACCTTCATCGTCGACATGCGCGCCGCCCTC
>CANFKS010000084.1 GCA_947447625.1 Rhodospirillales bacterium
GGCCGGCTCAGCGCCCCCCCCGGTAGTGCGGCCCATAGCGATGAGCGGAGCCATACCCATAGCCGGGCGCGATCACCACCGGAACAGCCGCATAGCCATAACCGCCATAGACCGGCGCCCCATCGGACACCACGACACAGCCGGCCAGCACCACCACCATCAGCAACGCCAACGCCATCACCGGAACCAGGCGAACCCGGGCAAACCAGACCATCCTGCGAGTCATGAGAGCCTCCATTGGATCACCCCATCATCAGGCCCTTGCTTTAAGGCGGCTTGGTGGCGCCCGCGCCCGGCTCGCAAAGAGTTGACCCAGGCGTCGGATCGTGCGTCGCGTTTTCGCCATTTTGTCTCACCATACTGACTCTCGCGGCCGCCCTTGGCCCGCTTCATGAGGACGTGCCGCCATGCGCACTCACACCACCCGCTTCCGCCTGACCGCTTCCCTCACGGCGTTCGCCCTGCTGGCCGGCCCCATGCTGCCCACCGCCGCCTTTGCCGAAGGCGCCCAATCCCCAGGCCCCCAAACCCAGTCCCCCGAATCCCAGGCCGCAGGCCCCGTGGTCGATCCCCCCTCCCGCGTCGGCCGCATCGCCCGCCTCTCCGGCACCGTCTCCTATCACGGCCCCGAGCAGACCCAGTGGGAACCCGCAACCCTCAATTTCCCGGTCTCCAACGGCAGCGCCTTCTGGACCGAACCCAACAGCGGCGCCGAACTCGAAACCGCCGGCATCCGCCTCGTCCTCGCCCAAAACACCCATCTCGACATCGATCAGCTCTCCGACCACGCCATGACCGTCACCCTGGCCCAGGGCAGCACCTATCTCGCCGTGCGCGGCATCCAGCCCGGCGACACCATCCAGGTCCGCACCCCGCGCGGCACCGTCAGCATCGCCACCGACGGCCAATACGAACTCACCGCCGGCGACACCGAACACCCCACCCTCGTCAGCGTCGCCGCCGGCCAGGCCCAGGTCTTCGGTGACGCCGTCTCCCTCCTCCTCGTCGCCGCCCGCCAAACCGGGCAAATCACCGGCCCCGGCCCGTTCCAGGGCAGTGTCGCCCCCCTCGCCCCCAGCCCCATGCTGCAGACCTCCGCCGCCCCCCCTCGCCCCATGCCGCAGGGCGACGCCGCCCCCCCTCCCGTGGTGCAGAACATGACCGGCGGCGAAGCCCTGGTCGAAACCGGCCGCTGGGAACGCTCCGCCGATTACGGCCAGATCTGGTACCCCCCCGTCGAGCGCGACTGGGTGCCCTACCGCCACGGCCACTGGGCCTTCGTCGCCCCCTGGGGCTGGACCTGGGTCGATGACGCCGCCTGGGGCTTCGCGCCCTTTCACTACGGCCGCTGGGTCGAATATGGCGGCCGCTGGGGCTGGACCCCGGTCGTCCCCGGCATCGCCGTCGGCTATGGCTACCGGCCGGCCTATTCGCCCGCCCTCGTCGCCTTCGTCGGCGTCGCCGCCGGCGTCGGCATCGGCTACGCCATCGGCCGCTCCGTCGGCTGGGTCCCGCTTGGCCCGCGCGAAGCGTATTACCCGCCCTACCGCACCAGCCAGACCTATGTCCGCAACATGAACGTCACCAACGTGACGAACGTGAACACCATCACCACCACCAACACCTACAACCAACCCGGCCACCAATTCGTCAACCGCAACGCCTCCACCGTCGTCCCCGCCACCGCGATGACCGGCTCCCAGCCGGTCTCCCGCAACAGCCAGCCGGTCCCCGCCGGCACCCAGTTCCAGGCCGTGCAAACCCCAGCCGTCGCCCCAACCACCGCCACCCGCGGTGTCACCCAGGGCGATGCCGCGCGGATGAACCTGTCCACCCCGACCGCCGGCACCGCGACCCCGCGCCCCGCCGCCCCCGGCCCCGCGATGCGCCAGCCCGGTACCCCGGCCACCGTACCGCTCCGTACCCCCGCCGCTCAACAACCCGGCGCCCAACAACCCGCCGCTCAACAACCCGGCGCCCAACCCCGCCCCGGCGCGACCCAACCGCAATCCGCCGCACCCACCAATCCCGTCCCCACCAATCCCGTCCCCACCAATCCCCCCTCCACCGCCCAAGGTCCTGCCGCACAAGCGCCCGGCACCGCCCCCCCCCAGCGCCCCGCCGCCCCTGGCCCGGCCATCGCCCCGCGGCAACCCCAAGGCGGCACCAGCGCCCCGCTACCCCAACTCCGCCCAATCAGCCCCACCCCGTCCAGCCCCACCCCGTCCAGCCCCAACACATCCAGCGCATCCAGCCCCTCCGCGCCCGCCGCCACAGCGCAGCCCGGCGTCCAGCGCCCCAACCCAGCCCCCAGCCCCACCCCCGCGGCGCCGCAACAAGGCGCCCCGCCCCAACTGCGCCAACCCGGCACAACCCAAGTTCCGCAAACCGGCCAAAGCAGCCCCACCGCCGTCGCCACCCCGCACACAGCCAGCCCGCAACAAGCCGCGCCGCAGGTCCAGCGCCCCGCCACCCCGCAAACAGCCAGCCCGCAACAGGCCGCGCCGCAGGTCCCACGCCCCGTCACCCCGCAAACCGCCAGCCCGCAACAGGCCGCGCCGCAGGTCCAACGCCCCGCCACCCCGCAAACCGCCAGCCCGCAACAGGCCGCGCCGCAGATCCAGCGCTCCGCCACCCCGCAAACCGCCAGCCCGCAACACGCCGCACCCCAGGTCCAACGCCCCGCCGCCCCGCAGCAAGCCGCGCCGCAGCAACACTACAGCCCCCCTCCGCAACCACAGCGCCAAGCCCCGCCCCCGCAACAACACTACAGTCCCCCCCCGCAACCACAGCGCCAAGCCCCGCCGCCGCAACAACACCAGGCCCCGCGCTCCTGCCCACCCAACCGCCCGAACTGCTGAACGGACCCGCCGCACCATGACCGCAAGCCGCCTGCGAGACCTCGTCCTCCTGCCCATCGCCCTCGTGGTGGTGGTGCTGGAGGACGTCGTCTGGGCCGGCCTCATGCTCCTCCTCAAAGCCCTCAACACCCAACCCCAGCTCCGCCGCCTCGGCGCCTGGCTCGGCACCCTGCCGGGCTGGGCCGCCCTGCCTCTCTTCCTGCTGCTCGAAATCCTCGGCCGCGTCGGCGAATTCTGGGCCATCGCCCTCTTCGTCCAGGGCCACATGACAGCAGGGGTTGCGGTCTATCTCACCGTCCGCCTCGTCGGCACATTGCTCGCCGTCTTCGTCTACCAATCCTGCGCCGCGTCCCTTCTCCGCTACGCCTGGTTCGCCGCCCTCATCCGCTGGCTCAGCCGCGTCAAACACTGGGCGATCGGCCTCATCGCCCCCTGGCGCGCCCGGCTCCGAACCGCCCTCAGCACAGCCCGCTCCCGCATCGCCTGGCGCATCGCCGCCCTGCGCCGCGCCTACGCCATCACCCGCTTCCGCAACCCCCGCGATTAGAGCCTGATGATGTTTGGCGGAATCGCCAAAAGTCTCAATCAGGCAATCGAACAAAGAGGCAGCGCAGGATGCCTTCGCCGATCAGAAGGCATCCTGCTCTAGCCCTCCGGCACATCCCTCGCCAACCGCCGCGCCAACATCCACCCAGCCACGCCCCCCGCCGGCGCCGCCGGCAACACCAGCAGCCACCCGATATTGGCCCCTGCCACCACCAGCGCCATCCCGACGCCAAGCATCATCCCCCCCAGGAGACTGCCCGTCACCCCGGCGGAAAGTCCAAGCATCACAACGTCGCTGCGCTTTATCATCCTCCGATCCTGGCCCGCGCCCGCCCGTTTGACAACCCGCCCCACCCACCCTATACGCCCCTCATTGCCGGGAACGTGGACGGGCCTCCGGGGCTCGCGCCCGTCTTTGCGTCCGCAAAGGCCTACCGGTGCAACAAGCGGCTGCCAGACCCCAAAACACCGGGTCCGGCAACACCGCGCCTGAGACGAAAGGGCCCGCGCATGACCAAGCGCGCCGAATCCAAGTACAAAATCAATCGCCGCCTGGGCGTCAACCTCTGGGGCCGCCCCAAGTCGCCGATCTCCAAGCGCGACTACGGTCCCGGCCAGCACGGCCAGCGCCGCAAATCCAAGCCCACCGACTTCGGCATCCAGCTCATGGCCAAGCAGAAGCTCAAGGGCTACTACGGCAACATCGGCGAAAAACAGTTCCGCAAATACTACGACGAAGCCGTCCGCCGCAAAGGCGACACCTCCGAAAACCTCATCGAACTCCTCGAGCGCCGGCTTGACGCGGTGGTCTACCGCCTCAAATTCGCCATCACCCCCTTCGCCTCGCGCCAGTTCGTCAACCACGGCCACATCCAAATCAACGGCAAGCGCGTCAACATCCCGTCCTACCAGGTCCGCGACAACGACATCATCGAAGTCAAGGAAAAATCCAAGCAACTCGCCATGGTGCTCGACGCCTCGCAATCCGCCGAACGCGACGTCCCGGAATACCTGGAAGTCGACCACCGCGCCATGAAGGGCCGCTTCGCCCGCGCCCCCAAACTCTCCGATGTGCCCTACCCGGTGCAGATGGAACCCAACCTGGTCGTCGAATTCTACTCGCGCTAGAGCCTGATGATTTTTGGTGGAATCACCAAAAATCTGAATCAGGCGATCAAACAAAGAGCTAGAGCGGGATGCCTTCGCAATCAGAAGGCATCCCGCTCTAATCGACGTCAATTGGTTACGGAAAGCCCGCCGCACATATCGTGCGGCGGGTTTTTTTTCAGGAAGGAAGCGCTTCTTTTTTTCGAAAAAAAGAAGCAAAAAACATCCGCGCTATCCTTGCCTTATAAGCGCCAGGCCGTGCCGTCCCTGCGGTCCACCATCCGCAACAGCCCAGCCCATTCAAGCAAACCATAAGGGCGGATCACGCCCGGCTCATACAGCGCAGTCGCCTTGTCCACCACCGCCTGCGGCAACACATTCAACGGCGTCCGACACGCCATCGCCGCCAACTGCGCCTGACAACTCCGCTCCATCCCATACATGAAATTGAACGCCTCCGCCACGCTCGGCCCCACCGTCAACAACCCATGGTTGCGCAGCACCATGCAATGATGCTGGCCCAAATTCCTCGCTATCAGGTCCCGCTCCGCCGGATCGCGCTCCGGCCCATTGAAATCATGATACGCAACCCGCCCATGAAACCGCGTCGCCGTCTGCGTCAACGGCAACAACCCACATTTCAGCGCCGACACCGCCATGCCCGCAATCGTATGCGTATGCATCGCCGCCATCGCATCCGGCCGCGCCCGATAGATCGCCGAATGAATCACAAACCCCGCCGGATGCAACCCATAATCAAACGCCGGCTTGCTCACCACGTTGCCATCGAGATCCACCTTCAAAAACCCCGACGCCGTCATCTCGCCAAACAACATCCCATGGCAATTCAACAGGAAATGCCCCGGCTCATCCGGCACCCGCGCCGAAATATGGGTGTAGATCATGTCCGACATCCCAAACATCTCGCACAGCCGATAACACGCCGCCAAATCCACCCGCGCCTGCCACTCCGCCGCACTCACCTGCCCGCGCAGCGACGGTATCGCCAATCCCATCCCGTCATTCATCATTCGTCTCCCCTATGCATGACCCCCACCATGCCACACCCCCGGCCGCCGCAAAAACCCCTTGCGCCGAACTAACCGAAGTTATAACAATGATAACATGACGGCGTCACCCACCGGACCCGACCCACGCCTCCTGGCCCCGGATTTCGCGGCCCGCTTCAGCGCGCTCATCGCCCAACTCATCGGCTTCATCGCGCTGCGCCTCGGCCGCCACCCCAAGCTCGCCTCCCTGACCCCGCTCTTCTGCAACCGCCTCAACCGCGCCGCCCGCATCATCGCCGCCACCATGGCCCGCCTCGCCGCCGGCAAGCCCCCCCGCCTGCGCCGCCCCGAGCCAAACCGCATCCGCACCAGCCAGGACACCGCGCGCCCGAAATTCCCGACCTCTCCGGGCTGGCTGCTCCGCGAGCTCAAACACGAAGCAGCCATCATCCGCGCCCATCTCGAAACCCTCCTGGCCCAACCCGGCATCGCCGACCTGCTGGCCCAGGCCCCCACACTCCAGCGCCGGCTCAACCCGCTCCGCCGCGCCCTCGCAATCGGCTACCCAGGGCCTCGCAGACGCCCAGCCCCCCCTCCCGCCGCAATACCCCAACCCCAACCCCAACCCACAACCCAACCACCCCAGCCCGCCCCCCGGCGCGCCCGCTTCGTCTCCTTCGTCAGAATCCTGTAGCCCCGCTCACACCAAGCCACGCCCAATTCGTTTCGTTTGGTTATCAGTCAGCCACACACGCCAATCACGAAGGCGCCCGCCATCCCGGCGCCCGCCCCTTGACCTCCTCCAGCAACGACCAATCCCCCTGCTCCAGCACATGCCCACGCGGAAACGGCGCCCCCGCCTCGATCCCCAATGAGCGCACCACCCGCGCATCCCGATAGTAGCATTGCAGCACCACCCGAGCGAGCGTCGCCATCGCCGCCCCCCCCTCGGCCCGCAGCGCGAGCGCCACATCCATCCGCGCCTCCGGATTGAGCGCCGCAAACACCCCGCCGGCCCGCAGCGAAAGCGCATCGAGCGCCGCCGCCACCGCCGCAGCATCCCGCCCCAGCGTTGCCTCCATGTCCGCCACAATCGCCGGATCATCCGCGCCAGGCACGCCATAGCCCGAACTCGCCGGCACCATCAGTCCCGCAACAAGTCGAAGAGTCTGCAACTGCGTCGAACTCAGGGTCATCATGCTACTCAATCAAACAATGTGGACAGGCGCTGCTTCATCTGATCCGCGATGTACAGCGCCAGTGCTTGGATGGTGGACGTTGGATTGCAGCCGCCTGCCGTTACAAATATCGAACCATCGACAATAAACAGGTTTTTCACATCATGGCACCGCCCCCATGAATTCACCACCGACTGCTCCGGATCATTCCCCATCCGCGCCGTCCCCAGCAGATGCCACCCGCCATAGGTAAACGGCGCATTGACACAAATATCGGTGGCCCCCGCCTCGCCCAGCACATCGCGCGCCCGCGCCACCGCATGATCCATCATGCGCTGCGAATTCGCGCTGATCGTATAATCGATCCGCGGCGCCGGAATGCCATGACTGTCCTTCAACACATCATCCAGCGTCACCCGGTTATGCGCCTCCGGCAAATCCTCGCACAACGCATTGAGCCCGATCCGATGCCCATTGCGCCGGCGGAATTCCTCGTGATGCGCCGCCCCCCACGGCAACAACCCCTTGGCCTCCATCTGGATCGCCTCGCTCACCGGGCCGGTGCCGCGAATAAACTGCATCATATAGCCCCGCAGAAATCCGCGCGACGCATCCGTCTCGTAGAATTCCTTGCTCCACAAACACAAAGGCGGTGCCCGGTTGGCATCCAACACCGCATCGACATAGCCGTACACATTGGCACAAGGATGAAACATCAGGTTGCGCCCGACCTGTCCGGATGAATTCGCCAATCCGTTCGCAAACCGCCCCGACGCCGAATTCAACAACAGCCGCGGCGTGCCAACCCCATTGCACGCCACCACCACCACCTCGGCCGCCTGAAACCGCTCGATCCCCTCGGCATCGTAATACACCACGCCGCTCGCCATGCCCTGCGCATTGGTGGTGATCTCACGCACCCGGCAATGGGTCCGAACCTCCACCCCGGCGCGCCGTGCGACCGGCCAATAGCTGATATCGGTGCTCGACTTGGCGCCCTGCGCACAGCCCGAAACACACAAGCCGAGATTGATGCAGCGCCCGCGCCCCTCGTAATCCGTCGTCGCCACCGTCGTATCGGACGGCCACCAATGCCACCCCAACCGGTTCATCGCCGCCCCAAGCCGCGCCCCGGACCGCCCGAGCGGCAAGGGCGGCATCGTCGGATCGCTGGGCGGCGAGGCCGGATCGCCGCGCAGGCCGCTGACCCCCATCATCCGGTCGTTCTCGGCAAACCAGGGCGCGAGCGTCGCATAATCGATCGGCCAATCCTCGGCCACGCCATCGAGACTGCGCACCCGGAAATCCGACGGCTGCAGGCGCGGAAAATGCGCCGCATACAAAATCGTGCTGCCCCCCACCCCGTTGAAGTTCACCACCTTGATCGGCGAATTGGCCTCGCTGACCGGATAATCCTCGGGCCGACCGCGCACATTGGGGCTCGCATGGAAATCGCCATGCACCCGCGCTTCCCAGTCCCGCCCTGTAGTGGGGTACGCCGCCGGGTTGGTCCAGCCGCCTTGCTCCAGGCAGACGATGCGCATTTTCGTCTCGGCCAAACTCCACGCCATCGCCGCCCCGGCGGCGCCGGCGCCGATGATCAGCACATCCACGATATCCTTCACGTCGGCTGGCCTTTCCTATGCGCCCTGACCATGCCGGATCGGCCGGCCCCGCGCTAGGTTGCCGGTCCACGGGATCGGGACTTATGCTGCCCGGGTGTTGGGCCAAAAGGCTCGGACATCCCCGCCATGCTTGAAAAATGTCAGACTCAGGAGTTGCCGCCATGGCCGATGCGATGATCGAGCGCGCGATCGCCAGCACGCTGGAGGACGGCTATCGGCCGCATAATTCGCATTGGGGGGCTTTCGGCGCGCGGATGCGCGACGGGAAACTCGATGTGCGGGACTATGCGGGCGATCCCGATCCCAACCGGCTGATCGATAATTTTCCAGCCGCCTTGCGCCATCGCGCGCGGATCGCGCGGCCGATGGTGCGGCGCGGCTGGCTCGAAAATGGCCCGGGGCCGGACCGGCGGCGCGGGAGGGATGAATTTGTTGCCATGCCGTGGGACCGGGTGCTCGACCTGCTCGGCGCCGAACTTGCGCGGGTGCGCGACACGCGCGGGCCGCAGGCGGTGTTCGGCGGGTCCTATGGATGGTCCAGCGCAGGGCGGTTTCATCATGCGCAAAGCCAGGTGCATCGCTTTCTCAACATGTCGCTCGGCGGCTATGTGCGCTCGGTCAACAGCTACAGCTCCGGCGCGGCCTCGGTGGTGATCCCGCACATCATCGGCGACTACGAGGACCTGACCAAGCACAACGTCACCTGGGAGCAGATCGCCGAACACAGCGAGATCGTGCTTGCGTTCGGGGGCATGGCGCTGAAAAATTCGATGATCGCCGGCGGCGGCATCAGCCAGCATGTCGAGCGCGGCGCGATGCAGCGGGCGCGCCAGCGGGGCTGCGCATTCGTGCTGGCCGGGCCGCTGCGCAGCGATTTGCCGGACGAGGCGGGGGCGGAGTGGCTGAGCCTGATCCCCGGGACCGACACGGCGCTGATGCTGGCGCTGGTGCATACGCTGGTGGCGGAGGGACTGCACGACCGGGATTTCCTGGCCCGCTGCACCGAGGGCTGGCCGGTGTTCGAGCGCTATCTGATGGGCGCCGAGGACGGGCAGCCCAAGGATGCCGCATGGGCTGCACCGATCACCGGGGTGAAGGCCGCGGCGATCGCGGCTCTGGCGCGGCGGCTCTGCGGCAAGCGGGCGTTGATCGTGGTGGCGCATGCCCTGCAACGGGCTGAGCACGGCGAGCAGCCGGTGTGGATGGGGGCGGTGCTGGCGGCCGCCTTGGGCCAGATCGGGCTGCCCGGGGGCGGCTATGGCTATGCGCTCGGCGCGATCGGCTATTATGGCCGGCGCGGCGCTGCGGTGCCGGTGCCGAACCTCGCGCAGGGGCGCAACACGGTCACGGATTTCATCCCGGTGGCGCGGATTTCCGACATGTTGCTCAATCCGGGCGGCACGTATCGCTACAACGGCGCGACGCGGATCTATCCCGATATCCGGCTGGTCTACTGGGCCGGGGGCAATCCGTTTCATCATCACCAGGACCTCAACCGCCTGCGCCGGGCCTTCGCGCGGCTCGACACGCTGGTGGTGCATGAACAGGCCTGGACCGCCACCGCCCGGCATGCCGACATCGTGCTGCCGTGTACCATGACGTTGGAGCGCGAGGACATCGGCGGCAATCCCAATGATCCGCTGCTGGTGGCGATGCACCAGATCGCGGAGCCGTATGGCGAAGCGCGCGATGACTACGCGATTTTCTGCGATCTGGCCGAGCGGCTTGGCGCAAGGGCGGCGTTCAGCGAGGGGCGGACGGCGCGGGAGTGGCTCGCCTATCTGTATGAGCGGGTGCGCGTCAGCCTGGAGCGCCAGCAGGTCCCGGCGCCGCGTTTCGAGGCCTTCTGGGAGAAGGGGATGCTCGATCTGCCGATGCGCGCCGATGACGGGGGGGTGCTGCGGCGGTTCCGCGAGGACCCGGTGGCGCATCCGTTGCGCACGCCGAGCGGCAAGGTGGAGATCCATTCGGCAACGATCGCAGGTTTCGGCGAGGCGGATTGTCCGGGCCATCCGGCCTGGCTTGCGCCGAAGCACGGGCCGGATGCGGCGGCGCCGCTGTTTCTGGTGGCCAACCAGCCCGCGACGCGGCTGCACAGCCAGCTCGATTTCGGCGGGCACAGCAGCGATGCCAAGCATCGCGGGCGCGAAGTGGCGCGGATGCATCCGGACGATGCCGCCCCGCGGGGCATAGCGGATGGCGATATCGTGCGCCTGTTCAATGCGCGCGGCGCCTGTCTCGCCGCGGTGGTGGTGACCGACGGGATCCGGCCGGGGGTGGTGCAGATTCCGACCGGGGCTTGGTATGATCCGCTCGATGCGCAAGAGGATGCGCCGCTGTGCGTGCATGGCAATCCGAACGTGCTGACCCGCGATGTCGGCACCTCGGCTTTGGCGCAAGGCTGCACGGGGCAGTTGACGACGGTGCAGGTCGAGCGCTTCGATGGCGCATTGCCGCCGATCCGGGCGTTTGATCCGCCGCAAGGGTAAGGGAGAAACACGATGGGCTTCGATCCGCGCTATACCAACCAGCGTTTCAAATCGGTCGGCACCCGGCCCATCCGCCCCGACGGGGTGGACAAGGTGACGGGGCGGGCGCGCTACGGCGCGGATTTCAACATGGCCGGCCAATTGGTGGGGCGTATCCTCAGGAGCCCCCATGCCCATGCGGTGATCCGCCGGATCGACACGTCCAAGGCCGCGGCGCTGAGTGGGGTCAAGGCGGTGATCACGGCAGCGGATCTGCCGGATCTGACCGCCGGGGATTCGGGATTGTTCGATATTCTCGACAATTGCATGGCGCGCACGAAGGTGTTTTACGACGGCCATGCGATCGCAGCGGTGGCGGCGATCGACGTGCAGACGGCGATGGCGGCCTTGGCGCTCATCGAGGTGGAGTATGCGGTGCTGCCGCATGTCACCGATGTCGACGCAGCCATGCTGGGCTCGGCGCCGCTGCTGCATGAGACGGTGTTTACCGGCGGGGTCGAACCCAGGCCGGCCACGCCCTCCAATGTCGCCAATCGCAGCCAGTACGGCCATGGCGATGTCGAGGCGGGCTTCAGGGAGGCCGACGTGATCGTGGCGCGCGCGTTCAAGACCGAGCAGACCCACCAGGGCTATATCGAACCGCATGCCTGTGTCGCCAACGTCAATGCCGATGGCACCAGCGAATTATGGGTCTGCACGCAGGGGCATTTCGTGGTGCGCCAGCAATGCGCGGCCCTGCTTGGCCTGGAGGTGTCGAAGCTGCGGGTGACCTCCTCGGAGATCGGCGGCGGGTTTGGTGGCAAGACGCATATCTGGGCCGAGCCGGTGGCGCTGGCGCTGTCGCGCAAGGCGGGCCGGCCGGTGAAGATCGTGATGTCGCGCGAGGAGGTGTTTCGCGCCTCCGGGCCGACCAGTGCGACGTCGATCGATGTCAAGATCGGGGTGCGCAAGGATGGCACGATCACGGCCGCCGCGGCGGAGCTGCGCTACAGTTGCGGGCCTTATGCCGGGATGTGGGCCGAGCTGGGCGCGATGACGGCGTTTGCCTGCTACGGGCTCGAACATGTCAGATCGGTCGGCTACGAGGTGCTGGTCAACCGGCCCAAGACCGCGGCCTATCGCGCGCCATCGGCGCCGATGGCGGCGTTTGCGGTGGAAAGTGTGATCGATGAGCTGGCGCAGAAGATCGGGATGGATCCGGTTGCATTGCGCGTCATGAACGCGGCGCGGGAGGGCACGCGATCGTCCTACGGGCCGGTGTTCGGGCCGATCGGCATCGGCCCCACGCTGGAGGCGGCGCGCAACCATCCGCATATGAAGGCCCCGCTCGGCAAAAATCAGGGGCGTGGCCTGGCCTGCGGGTTCTGGTTCAATTTCGGCGGCCAGACCTGCACGGATCTCAATATCGGTGCCGACGGGACGGTGACGCTGGCGGTTGGCACGGTGGATGTGGGCGGGTCGCGCGCGTCGCTGTCGCTGGTGGCGGCGGAGGAACTCGGCATCGATTATGCCCAGGTCCAGACCGTGATCGCGGACACCGCGACGCTGGGCTACAACGACATGACCGATGGCAGCCGCGGCACGTTTTCGTCGTCGATGGCCACGATTTCCGCCGCGCGCAATGCGATCGCGGTGATGCGGGGCCGGGCGGCGGCGATGTGGGCGATCCCGCTTGAGGATGTGGCCTGGCAGGATGGCCATGCGGTGGCCACAGGCCCGACGCAGGGCAATCTGGCGCGGCTGTCGATCCGCGCTATCGCGGCGGCGGCGGCCACGAGCGGCGGGCCGATCGCGGGGCACAGCGAACTTGTGGCCGATGGGGCGGGCGTGTCGTTTGCCACCCATATCTGCGATGTCGAGGTGGATCCGGAGACCGGCGCCACCCGGGTGTTGCGCTACACCGTGGTGCAGGATGCGGGCAAGGCGGTGCATCCCACCTATGTGGAGGGGCAGTATCAGGGCGGGGCGGCGCAGGGGATCGGCTGGGCGCTCAACGAGGAATATGTCTATGGCGAGGATGGACGGCTGCAGAACGCCGGATTCCTCGATTACCGTGTGCCGGTGTGTTCGGATCTGCCGATGATCGACACGCAGATCCTGGAGATTCCCAATCCGAACCATCCCTATGGCGTGCGCGGTGTGGGCGAGACATCGATCGTGCCGCCGCTGGGCGCGATCGCCAATGCGGTGTCCCATGCGGTGGGCGTTCGCATGACGCATATTCCGATGTCCCCGCCGCGCATCCTGGCGACGATGGAGGCGGCGCAGGCGGGCTGATGGTTGCGGTGACGCTCTGGGGTTCTCTCAGCGCGGCCGCCGGCGGGGCGCGGACGATCGAGGTGGAGGCGGCGGATATCCGGGCGCTGTTTCGCGTGCTGGCGCAACGCTATCCCGGGACGGCGCCCTTGATCGCGCGGGGGATCGCGGTGTCGATCGATGGGGTGCTGTACCGGGACACTTGGTCGAAGGACCTGCCCGCTGGTGCCGAGATTTTTCTGCTGCCGCGGATTGCGGGCGGATAGCGGCGACTTGCATCGATTTTGTGACGAGGTTATTGTTTTGTCTGATTTATGAGCTTGCCGTCGGGGGAGTTTGGCAGGCTTGGGCGCGTGGCGGTGCGATGGTCCGCAGGAGAACAGGTGTTGGAGTCAGTCAAGCTGGTGTCGCTGGCCACCGCGGTGCCGCCCCATGGTCTTGCGCAGCGCGATGTGGCCGCGGCGGCGCATCGCGCGTTTGGCGCGCGCTTCGGTGATTTCGAGCGGTTGGCGAAGGTGTTCGAGACGTCGGGGATCATCCAGCGCTACGCGGTGCGTCCGCTGGAATGGTATTTCGAGCCGCTCGGCTGGCCGGAGCGCAGCGCGGCCTACACCGCGGGTGCGGTGGCGTTGTTTGAGGATGTCGCGAACAAGGCCCTGGCGGCGGCGGGGCTGCAGGCGCGGGATGTCGATACCGTGGTGACGGTATCTTCGACCGGGATTGCCACGCCGAGCATCGAGGCCAGGGCGGCCGGGCGGATCGGGTTTCGCGCCGATATCGAGCGGGTTCCGGTGTTTGGCCTGGGCTGCGCCGGCGGGGTTTGCGGCCTGTCGATCGCCGCGCGGCTGGCGCAGGCGCGGCCGGGCAGCGTGGTGTTGCTGGTTGCGGTTGAACTCTGCTCGCTGGCTTTTCGGCTGGATACGCTGACCAAGGCGAATATCGTGGCGACCGCCTTGTTCGGCGACGGGGCGGCCGCCTGTGTTCTGCGAACGGGCGCCGGCGGGATTGCCGCCATCGAAATGAGCGGCCAGCACATGTGGCCCGATACGCTCGACATCATGGGCTGGGCGATCGATGCGGAGGGGTTTGGCGTGATTTTCGACCGGGCCATCCCGCCCTTTGCCGAAGCGCATATGGCGCCGGCCGTGTCGGCGATTTTGGAGCGGGCCGGGATCGGGCTCGGCGATGTCGATCGCCTCGCTTTTCATCCCGGCGGCAAAAAAGTGGTCAGCGCCTTGGAGCGGGCGTTTGCGCTGGCGCCGGGCGTTTTGGACCATGAGCGCGCCATCCTGGCGGCCTATGGCAATATGTCGGCGCCGACGGCGCTGTTTGTTCTGGAGCGGCTGATTGCGGCCGGCTTGCCCGCGCGGACGGTACTGACGGCCATGGGGCCGGGTTTTACGTCTGCCTGCGTGTCGCTGCAGCGCGCGGCGTGATCCCGGCTGCGATCCTGCTGGGCTGCGTGACGGCGGAGCGGCTGGGTGAATTATGGCTTGCGCGGCGCAATACGCGGGCGCTGTTGGAGCGGGGGGCGCGCGAGGTGGCGCCGGGGCATTATCGGTTGATCGTGGCGCTGCATGCGCTGTGGCTGGCGGGGTTGTGGGGGTTCGGGTTGAGCGGCGGGGTCGATCCGGGTTGGCTGGCGGTGTTTGTCGGGCTGCAGGTGCTGCGGGTTTGGGTCCTGCTGACATTGGGACGGCGCTGGACGACGCGCATCATCGTGCTGCCCGGCGCGGCGTTGGTGAGGGCAGGGGCCTACCGCTTCATGAAACACCCGAACTATGCCGTTGTGGTTGGCGAAATCGCGGTGCTGCCGCTGTGCCTCGGGTTGCACTGGTATGCGTTGGTTTTTTCCGCAGCCAATGCGGCGGTGCTGGCCATTCGGATCGGGGCCGAGAATGCGGCGCTGCGCGATGCCGCCGGCGCCTGACCCGACCCAGCCCGGCGGGGTGACGCTCGGGACCTGGGTGGGTTTTGCCGCGATGTGTGCCGGCATGTTCATGGCGATCCTGGATATTCAGGTTGTCGCCACGTCGCTGCCGCGCATCCAGGCGGCGCTTGGCATCGGGGCGGATCAGATGAGTTGGGTGCAGACCGCTTATTTGATTGCCGAGGTGATTGCGATTCCGCTGACCGGGGCACTGACGCGGATGCTGGGCATGCGCTGGTTGTTTGTGATCGCCATCGGGGTTTTCACGCTGGCTTCGCTGGGCTGTGCGGCGAGCGGGCGGCTCGCGGGCTTGGTGGCGTGGCGGGTGGTGCAGGGGTTTGCGGGGGGCACGCTGATCCCGGCGGTGTTTTCGGCGGTGTTCCTGGTTTTTCCGGTGCGGCACCAAGGTGTGGCGACCATGATTGCGGGCGTGATGGCGGTGTTGGCGCCGACGGTTGGGCCGGTGGTGGGGGGGTGGATCACCGAGACGTATTCATGGCACTGGCTGTTTCTCGTCAATGTGCTGCCGGGCGTGGTTTCTGCGGGTCTGGCGCTGTGGCTGCTGCCGAGGACGGCGGTTGTGCTGGGGGAGGCGCGCAGGCTTGATGGTTTGTCGCTGGCGATGCTGGCGGTGGCGCTTGCGGCGGTGGAGATCGCGCTCAAGGAGGCGCCGGTGCGGGGCTGGGGTGCAAGGCTGGTGGTTGGGCTGCTGGTGCTGAGCGGGGCCAGCCTTGCGGGATTTGTGGGGCGGAGCCGCGTGGCGCGGCAGCCGATTGTGGATCTCGGCAGTTTTGCGGATCGCAATTTTGCGATCGGGTGTGTTTTGAGTTTTGTGCTGGGGATCGGGCTGTTCGGGTCGGTTTATCTGATGCCGGTGTTTCTGGCGTTTGTGCGCCATCACACGGCGTTGGAGATCGGCTCGATCATGCTGGTGACGGGCGTCACGCAGTTGATGGTGGCGCCGGTGGCGGTTGTGCTGGAGCGGCGGGTTGGGGCGCGGCTGTTGACGGCAATCGGGTTTGCGCTGTTTGCGCTTGGCCTGGGGATGAGCAGCGGGCAGACGCCGCAGACCGATTTCGACGGGATGTTTTGGCCGCAGGTGATACGGGGGCTTGCGATCATGTTCTGTCTGTTGCCGCCGACCCGGCTTGCGCTGGGTGGCCTGGCGGCGGGCCTGGTTGCGGATGCGAGCGGCGTGTTCAATCTGATGCGCAATCTTGGCGGGGCAATTGGCATCGCGCTGATCGACACGGTGATTTTCGGCCGCTCGTCGATGCATGGGGAGGCGATCATCGGCCGGTTGCTGGCGGGCGATACGCAGACGGCCGGGTTCATTGGCATTCCGCTGGATTTGTTTGCGGCGGGCGATCCGCTTGATCCCTCGATGCAGGCCTTGGTGCAGAATTTGGTCGAGGCGGCTGCATTGGCGCAGGCGATCAATGATGCCTGGGGGGTGATTGCGGCGCTGACGGTGCTGGCGCTGCTGTGTGTGCCGTTTGCCCGCGGGGCGGTGGTGCAGCGTGTGGGTCGGCGTTGTTAGAGCGGGATGCCTTACTGATTGCGAATTGATCCCGCTCTAACCCTTTGTTTGATCGGCTGCGTCGGATTTTTGGCGTTTCCGCCAAAAAAATATCAGGCTCTGGCGGGGTGGGGCGCGTGCTGCCGTGATCAGGCCCCTGTGCTGCGCCCCATCATATCGTATCGGTATCGGTATCGGTATGAAAGGTGTGGTAAATTATTAATTAGCGACATTGTGTATATTTTATTGTATTTCATTTGTTTATTTGCAAATTTATTCGTTATTTTTCGTGCTTTTTGGCTCGTTGGAGCATTGATTTTTTGTTCCATGTCTGATGTTTTCCGAACGTTGTATTTAATCCGCAACGCATTGATGGGTCGTTTGAAGTGATCAACATGAATACCAGGACCCGAATCGCAATCGCGGTTGCTGCTGCTGTGATTGCTGGGAGCGCCGGTTCGGCCCGCGCCCAGACCGTCGTGAACCTCACCAGCCTCGACCCGTCATCGACCGGTTTCTCCGCCATCGCCGGTAGCCTGTCCGCCGGCACGAGCCTCGATCTGCTCAACACCACCACGGCGCTCTCCAATGGCGGCCTGTTCGGCGGCGCGGTGAGCAACCAGACGCAGCAGGCGACCAACCAGCTCAACACCATCGGCCTGACCGCGCTCGGCGCCGCCGCCCCCGTCATCCTCGGCAACCAAACCCCGATCACCGGCACATCCACCGTCACAATCAACACCATCGCCTCGGCCTATAGTGCCACAGGCGCCAGGGGCACCGTCGATGCCGGCACCTCGACCACGATCAACAACACCAACGCGGCCATCTCCGGCGGCGTGAACCAGATCGTCGGCGCGCCGAGCGGGCTGAACGGGCTTTACAGCGGCGGCTACGGCCCCACCGCCGGCAACGTCCAGGCCGGCGGCAGCCAGATCGGCATCAACACCATCACCGGCGTCGGCGCCGCTTTCGCCGCCGGCACCGCCGTCACCCTCAGCCAGCTTCCGGGCGCGCCGACCCCCGGCGGCGGCGGCGTGGGCGATCCGATCGGCACAACTCCGATCATCCAGGGTGGCGCGCTTAACATGAGCACCGTCA
>CANFKS010000085.1 GCA_947447625.1 Rhodospirillales bacterium
ACTATGTGGTGAACGGCCAGAAGGTCTGGACCAGCCGGGCCGAACACTCCGACCTGATGCTGCTGCTCGCCCGCACCACGCCGAAGGAAGAGACCGTCAAGCGGACCGAGGGGCTCTCGACCTTCATCGTCGACATGCGCGCCGCCCTCGGCAACGGGCTCACCATCCGGCCGATCCGCACGATGATGAACCATAATTCGTGCGAGGTGTTTTTCGACAACATGATCGTGCCGGTCGAGAATTTGGTGGGGATCGAGGGGCGCGGGTTCCGCTATATCCTGGACGGCATGAACGCCGAGCGCCTGCTGATCGCCGCCGAGTGCATCGGCGATGCCAAGTGGTTCATCGCCAAAGCCACCGCCTATGCCAATGAACGCAAAGTGTTCGGCCGGCCGATCGGGCAGAACCAGGGCGTGCAGTTTCCGATCGCCAAGGCCTATGCCCAGATGCGCGCGGCCGAATTGATGGTCCATGAAGGCTGCCGCAAATTCGAGGCGGGCGAAAACTGCGGCGAGGAGGCCAATATGGCGAAAATGCTGGCCGCCGAAGCCTCATGGGCGGCGGGCGAAGCCTGCATCCAGACCCATGGCGGGTTCGGATTCGCCGAGGAATACGACATCGAGCGCAAATTCCGCGAAACCCGGCTTTACCAGGTGGCGCCGATCAGCACCAATCTGATCCTCTCTTATGTCGCCGAGCATGTGCTCGGCCTGCCCCGCAGCTACTGAGGGTGCCGGATCCGCTGGGGATATATCGTAATGAAAAACAACAATTATGACGCATAACAACGCAGCCCGACCGCTTGAGGGGCTCCTGGTGGTCACGCTCGAACAGGCCGTGGCCGCGCCGTACTGCTCCTCGCGCCTGGCCGATGCGGGCGCGCGCGTGATCAAGCTGGAGCGGCCCGAGGGCGATTTCGCGCGCGGCTATGACAAGGCCGCCAAGGGGTTGTCGAGCTATTTCGTATGGCTCAACCGCGGCAAGGAATCCCTGACCATCGACATCAAGGACCCGGCCGACGCGGCCTTGCTGCATCGGATGCTGGCGCAGGCCGATGTGTTTATCCAAAACCTCGCCCCCGGCGCCGCGGCGCGGTCCGGCTTCGGTTCGGAGGCGCTCCGGGCGCGCTACCCCCGCCTCATCACCGTCGATATCTCTGGCTACGGTGATGAGGGCGAATATGCCGATATGAAAGCCTATGACCTGCTGGTGCAGGCCGAAACCGGCATCGCCGCCATCACCGGGCATCCGGCGGGGCCAGGCCGGATCGGCGTGTCGGCCTGCGACATCGCCTGTGGCATGGCGGCCCATGCCGGGGTGTTGGAGGCGCTGATTGCGCGCGGCATCAACGGGCGCGGCAAGGGCATCAAGGTCAGCCTGTTCGACGGCATGGCGGATTGGATGAATGTGCCGCTGCTGTTTTTCGAAGGCACCGGCAAGGCGCCGGAGCGCATGGGCCTCGCCCATCCCTCGATCAGCCCCTACGGCGCGTTTGCCACCAAGGATGGCGCGCTGGTGCTGATATCGATCCAGAACGAGCGGGAATGGGCGGCGTTCTGCGCGGGCTTCATGCTGGAGCCCGACCTGCCCCACCGCCAGGGCTTCGAGACCAACGTCATTCGCGTGGGCAATCGGGCCGAAGTCGATGCCCATGTCGCGGCGGTGTTCGTGACCCTCTCCCGCGACGAGGCGGCGGCGCGGTTGCGTCTGTCGAACACGGCCTATGGCTTCGTCAACGGGGTCGCCGAATTCGCGCGCCATCCGGCGCTGCGCCGCCAAATCGTCGAGACGCCGAATGGACCGATCGCCATCGCCGCCCCACCGCAAATTTTCAGCGATGCGCCGCGTGTGCTGGGCAAGGTGCCGGCAATCGGCGAGCACGCGGCGATGATCCGGGAAGAATTCGCCGCCTAGAGCGGGATGCCTTCTGATTGCGAAGGCATCCCACTCTGAGCCTTTGTTTGATCGCCTGATGATTTTTGGTGATTCCACCAAAAATCATCAGGCTATAGCCTCTAGGCCGACTTGGCCGCGGCGCCGCCAAGATAGGCCGCGCGCACCTGGGGGTTGTTCCACAGCGCTTCGGGCTTGCCGGACACCAGCAGCTTGCCGGTTTCAAGCACATAGCCGCGATCGGCGACCGAAAGCGCCATATGGGCATTCTGCTCCACCAGCAAAACGGTGGTGCCCAGGCTGCGGATGCTGGCGACGATGCGAAAGACCTGCTGGACGATCAGCGGCGCCAAACCGAGCGACGGTTCGTCGAGCAGCAGCAGTTGCGGCTTGGCCATCAAGCCGCGCGCGACCGCCACCATCTGGAGTTGTCCGCCCGAGAGCGTCCATCCCAAGGCATGTTCAAGGCGCTTGAGGTCGCTGAAGAAGGTCAGCATCTCGTCAACCTCGCCCTCCAGCACCCGGCGGGGCACGCCTTTGCGGTTGGAGGCGCCGAGAATGATGTTCTCCCGCACCGTAAGCCCAGGGAAGATCCGTCGGCCTTCCGGCACATGGGAGATGCCGAGGCGCACGATGGCCTCGGGTTTCAACCCGCGGATCGATTGGCCACGATACAGGATTTCACCGCTCACCTGGGGCACCAGGCCGGACAAGGTGCGCAAAGTGGTCGATTTGCCGGCACCGTTCGAGCCGAGCAGGGTGACGATTTCGCCCTCCTCCACGTCGATGTCGATGCCTTTCAGGACGGGCCCTGCGCCGTAACCGGCGGTCAGCCCCTTGATCTCAAGCAGCTTCATTTTTGCGCGGCTCCCCGAGATAGGCGGCAATGACGTCCGGATGGCTCAGCACATCGTCGGGCTTGCCGTCGGCGATGCGTTTGCCAAAGTTCAGCACGGTGATGTGATCGGCAACCTGTTCGACGAGGTTCATGTCGTGATCGATGATCATGATGGTCAGGCCATGGCCTTTCAGGCGCTTGAGCAAGTGCCCGAGTTCGACCTTTTCCGTGAGGTTGAGGCCGGCGGCGGGTTCGTCGAGCAGCAGGGTATGCGGGCTGCTGGCCAGCGCGCGGGCGATTTCGACGTAGCGCTGGTGGCCGTAGGAGAGGTCCCCCACCAGGCGGTGGGCATCGTGACGCATCTCCACGAAGTCGAGCGCGGCCAGGGCGCGGGCGATCACATCGCGTGGGTTGGTGGCGACGTCGTTGCCCGGGCGTTCGGCCCCGATCATCACATTCTCCAACACCGTCATGCCGCGGAAGACGCGGATGTTCTGATAGGTGCGGGCAAGGCCGGCGCGGTTGCGGTTATGCGGCGCGAGCGCGGTGATGTCCTGCGCCACGAAGGTGATCTTGCCGCCGGTGGCTTCATAGAGGCCGGTGACGACGTTGATGAAGGTGGTCTTGCCGGAGCCGTTCGGGCCGATCAGGGCATGCACGGTGCCACGGCGGACGATGAGGTTGACGCCATCGACCGCCTTGAGGCCGCCGAAATGCTTGGCAAGATCCTCGACCACCAGCACCGGCTCCTCGGTCGCCTCGCCGTGCTGCGCGAGCAGCGGCAGCGGTGCGACGGTATCGGTGAACGGTTTCAACCGCTTGCGCATCCGTGTGTCGATGAAGCCCCACAGCCCGTCAGGCAGGAAGACCATGATGAGGATCACGGAAGCGCCGTAGACCGCCAAATAGATCTGCTTGAGGAAGCGCAGCCACTCCGGCAGCAACACCAGCACGACGGTGCCGACCAGCGCGCCGAACGGCGAGGTCGCGCCGCCCAGCAGGGCCATGGTGAGCATGACGATGCTGTCGCCGAAGGCGAACTGGTCCGGGCTGATGTAGCGGAACCCGCCGGCGAACAATCCGCCGCCGATGGCGCCCAGCACGGCCGAGATGCCGAATGCGACAACCTTGGTGCCGTAGACATTGATGCCGCAGGTCGAGGCCGCGAGTTCGTTGTCGCGGACGGCCTGCATGGCACGGCCGAGGCGGCTGGTTTTGAGGCGCCAGACAAACAGCGTGACCATCACCGCGGCAGCGAGGATGAGGGCCAGATAGGTGTTGCCGTCATCGAAGCTGAAGCCGAACAAGCTGGGGCGGGCGACATTGCGCACGCCGTCCGGCCCGTGGGTGAACTCGATCCAGTTGGTCAGCACCAGCGTGAGGATCTGCTGGAAACTGATGGTGATCATGCCGAGGTAGTGGCCGCCCAGGCGCAAGGTGCCAAGGCCCAGGATCAGGCCGCACAGGCCCGAGAGGGCCACGCCGATGAACAGGGCAACAAAGAAATTGATGTGGAAATCGACTGTGCCGAGTGCCACGGCATAGGCGCCAATGCCAAAAAAGGCAGCCTGTGCGATCGAGATCTGCCCGCAATAGCCGAGCACGACCACGAGGCCCAGCACGCCGATCGCGTAGGTCGCGGCCTGCATGAGGATGTTGAGGTAGTAGCCCTGCGCCGGCGCGAATCGCGCGGCGATGACAACCACGATGATGGCGAGAACTGCCTGGGGCAGGCCGCGCCAGGGATTCGCCCCTGGTCCGTCGAGACCTTGGCCTGAAAGAGCGGTCATGCCTTCTCCGATATCTTCTCGCCGAACAGCCCCTGCGGCCGCACCATAAGGAACGCCAGCAGCATCAGAAACGCGAAGGCGTCCTTGTAGGGCACCGAGATATAGTTGGCGCCCAGTGTCTCGGCGACGCCCAAAGCGAGGCCGCCGAGGATGGCGCCCGGAATGGAACCGTAGCCGCCGATGATGTTGGCGGCAAAGGCCTTCAGCGTGATGATCCCCGCCATGCCGACCGAGACGAACAGGATCGGCGCCACCAGAATACCGGCCAGGCCGCCAAGTGCCGCGCTATAGGCGAAAGTGATCATGATCATGATCACCACCGGAATACCGAGCAGCGACGCCATTTCCTTGTCCTGGCTGGTCGCCTGGAGCTTCTTGCCGAGCAGGGTCTTCTCGAAAATCAGATATTGCAGCAGCACGAGGGCCGCGGCGATGACGATGATGGCGAGATACTGGCTCGAAATGAACACCTCGCCGATCTGGAAACCGTCGCTGTCGAACAGCCCGTCGATCGGCACGGTGCTGGGCCCATAGAGCCACAGCACCATGTTCTGCAGGAAAATCGAGGCGCCGATGGTGCTGATGATCACCGGCAGACCGCCGCGGAAGCGCAGCGGCCAATAGGTTGCATAGGCGAAAATCAGGCCGAACCCGGCCATGATGATCACCGACAGCCCGATGCCGAAGAAATAGTTGAGCCCGAGTATGTTGAAAAACACCACGAGCAGGTAGGCGCCGAGCATGGAGAATTCTCCCTGCCCGAAGTTCACCACACTCGCGGCCCGGATCAGCAGCACAAAGCCGAGAGACACCAGCGCATAGATCGCGCCGATGCCCAGGCCTTGGAAGATCAACTGGAAGAAATCACTCACTGAAGTTTACCCTAGAGCCTGATGACTTTTGGCGGAATCGCCAAAAAATCTGAATCAGGTGATCAAACAAAGAGCTAGAGCAGGATGCCTGTGTCTATCAAAAGGCATCCTGCTCCAGTATCAGTCGGTGAACTCGATGTGTTCTTTGTAGTCGATTTTATCATTGTTATTTATGACGATGTTGTATCCATGCAGACCGTCACCGAATTGGTCGAAGTTGTATTCGCCCTCGGTGCCAGAAAACTTCTTGATTGACAGGATAGCCGTGCGAATTTTTTGGGGATCGGTTGACTTGGCGTCGTTGATGCCTTTGGCAAGGATGATCAGCGCGTCATAGGTCCAGCCGCTATCGGGGCTTTCCTTGTGCGCGGCGCGATAGGCGTCCGCAAAAGTTTTGGCGGTGGGGTTCGAATCTTCAACGAAGTCGGCGACGGCATAGGTGCCGTAGAGCGCATTCTTCGCCAGGCCGCGGGTCACCGGGGACTGGATGGAGGGCGAGCCGACCCAGGGGGTGCGCACGCCGAGCTGGCGGAGCTGGCGGGCGAACACCGCGCAATCCGGCTCGTTGGTGAAGTAGGACACGATCACATCGGCGCCGGACTGCTTCACCGCGAGCACGACCGGCGAAAAATCCGGCTGGTTGTTGGTGTAGCCCTGTATCAGCACGGGCTGGAGGCCCTTCTTTTCCAGGTTGGCGAGAATGGCGTTCTTGCCGCCGGTGCCGAAGGCATCGGTCGAGTGGATCAAGGCGACCTTCTTCAGCTTCATCGATTCGGTGATGAAGGTGACGATCACGCGGCCGGAATAGCTGTCATTCGGGCGGCAGCGGAACAGCCAGGGGTTGCCGAGCTTGGTCAGCGTCGGGTCGGTGCCGCCGAACATCACGGGCTTGCCGACCTTGAGCATATCGGGCGCCATCGCGTTCATCTGCGTCGAGCGGATCGAGCCGATGAAGCCGACGATTTCCTTGCGCTCGGCGAGGCGCGAGAAGGCCAGCACCGCGCCGGGGTTGCTGGAGGCATCGTCTTCGACAATGAGTTCGATCTGCTGACCCAATGCACCGCCGGCGGCGTTCACTTTGTCGACCGCGAGGCGGAGCGAATTCAACTGGATGCGCCCGGCTTCGGCGACAGGGCCGGTGAGCGGCGAGACGACGCCGATTTTCATCGTCTCAGCGGCCCGCGCGGGACGCGAGGCGCCGAGGGTGGTGACGGTGGCGGCGGACAGCAACGCCGAGCGGCGCGTGATCAGCATGGACGGGTCTCCCTTGGGTATGATTGGCGCGATGATGGGCGCGCAGTAGGCTGGCTATAGGCGATAAAATGCGTCGGATAAAAGACGCATTCTTTCGCCTATCGTGGGCTGGGGCGGCGAAAACTGCAAGCCGGGGGACGATGGCGCAACTAAGTGCCGCAAAATGTCTGCGTCACCCGCTCGTCATCGCGCGGCGGCAAAATGTTCGGACTGTCCGGCTGGTCGGTCCAAGGTGTGGCGAGTGCGTCCACGAGGCTATGGAAAGGCGCGAAATCATTGCCGGTGACGGCGGCCTCGATGACGGCCGCAATGCGGTGGTTGCGCGGGATGATCGCCGGATTGGCAGTGCGCATCGCGGCGGCGCGGTCAGTCGGGGCGTGGTCAGTCTGGGCGAGGCTGTCTCGGGCCAGGCGGGCGCGCCACTGGATGGCCCAGGCGTCAAACGCTGCGGGATCGGTGAAGCAGGCGCGTGCCGGCCGCTCATCGCCTTCGGCCGCGGCGCAGAGGGCGCGGAAGGTGCGCGTAAAGTCCGCTCCCGATTCCGCCATGCGTTCGAGGAGGTTTTCGGCCAAATCGAGATCCCCGTCCTCCGCCGCTCCGAGGCCAAGCTTGCGCCGCAGACCCTCCGCATAAGCGGTTTCGAAGCGTGTGCCGAACGTGGCAAGATCCTCCTTCACCTGCTCGATGGCGGCATCGACATCCTCGTCGATCAGCAGCAGCAGGCATTCCGCGAGGCGGGCGAGGTTCCATTGGATGATGCGGGGCTGGTTGGCATAGGCGTAGCGGGCGCCGTGGTCGATCGAACTGAACACTTTCATGGGCTCGTATGCATCAAGGAAGGCGCAGGGGCCGTAGTCGATGGTTTCGCCGGAGATTGCTGTGTTGTCGGTGTTCATGACGCCATGGATAAAGCCGACATTCATCCATTGCGCGACAAGGCTGGCCTGGCGGGCCATGACGGATTGGAAAAAGGCGCGGTAGGGGTTGGGCGCGCCGGCGGCGTCAGGCGTGTGGCGGGCGATGGCGTGGTCGGCAAGCAACCGCAGACCCTCGGCGTCCTGACGGGCGGCAAAATACTGGAACGTGCCCACCCTGATGTGGCTCGCGGCGATGCGGGCCAGCACGGCGCCGGGTTGTTCGGTTTCACGGTAGACGATCTCGCCGGTGCTGACGGCGGCAAGCGCGCGGGTGGTGGGGATGCCGAGCGCGTGCATGGCCTCGGCTACGATGTATTCGCGCAGCACCGGGCCCAGGGCGGCGCGGCCGTCTCCGCCGCGGGAGAACGCGGTGCGGCCGGAGCCTTTGAGGTGCAGGTCGCGCCGGGCGCCGCCGGGGGTGACGATTTCGCCGAGCAGGACGGCGCGGCCGTCACCGAGTTGCGGGCTGAAATGGCCGAATTGGTGGCCGGCATAAGCCATGGCAATCGGCTCGGCGCCGGGCGGCACCGTGTTGCCCGCCACAATGTCGCCCCAGGGCGCGGCGGGGTCGAGCCCGAGTTCGGCGGCCAGCGGGAGGTTGAGGCGGATCAGGCAGGGGGCCGCAACCGGCGTGGGGGGACGAGGGGCAAAGAACCGGTCGGGCAGGCGGGCGTAGCTGTTATCGAAGACGATGGCGTTCATGCGAACTTCTCCTGCCAGGATGTCAGGGCACCGGGATAGGGCAGGGGGGTGGCCTCGAACACGCCGCGGGCGATGGCGCGGGCCATCACCTGGGTCGCGATATGGCCGAGGATTGTGAGGTCGGAGTCCGATGCCATCGGTTTCGCGCCGGTTGCAGCGCCAAAGACGGTGTCCCCGTCCGAGGGGGCATGGGCCGGCAGCAGGGCGCGGGCGAGGCCGTCATTGGCCATGATGCACAGGCGCTTGACTTGGGATTTGGTGAGCACGGCATCGGTTGCAATGACCGCGATCGTGGTCGCGGTCTCGCCAGGCGGTATCCTTCCCTTGGCCCGCAGCGCGAGATCGTTCGGCACGAGGCTGGCGGGCCAGCCACGCCCGCCGAATTCGTGACCGACTTCAAAGGGGGCTGCCCAGAAATGCGGGCCGTCGCCGATGGTGGCGGTGCCAATGGCATTGACCACCGCAAGCGCCGCGACGATGTGGCCGGTGCCGGTGATGGCACTGGCCGAGCCGACACCGCCCTTGACAGTGGCGGTCGTTGCTCCGGTTCCGGCGCCGATGGAGCCGAGGGCAAAATCGCCTGGGGCTGCGGCCAGCGCGGCCTGATAGCCGAGGTCGCGATAGGGAGAGAAAACCCCCCAGTCCTTGTTGCCGCCGTTGTTGAGGTCGAACACGATGGCCTGAGGGACCAGCGGGATCACCGCGGGGCCCAAGCGCAGGCCACGCCCTTGCGCCCGCAGCGCTGCCTGGGCGCCGCCGGCCGCGTCCAGCCCGAAGGCGGACCCCCCGGAGAGCATGAATCCGTCGACCTGCTGCTGCGTCATCTCGGGTTCGAGCATGGCCGTATCGCGGCTGCCCGGTGCACCGCCGAGAATGACGACCGAGGCGGTGGCGGGTCGATCGAACATGATAAACGTGGCGCCCGAGCCGAGCCGGAGGTCGGTCGCGTGGCCGACGGCGATGCCGGCGATATCGGTTAACAAGTTGCGCATGCGGGTTTCCGTCCGGCGGCTGGGAAGAGCAGTCAGCGCCGAGTGTCGCTTGGGTGCGGCCGCAACGCCAGTGTTGTTCGGACAGCGCGCTCTCTGCCGTGTCGCGGGGCTCACGCCGCCGGTGATTCGATCTTTGGCGATCACGCTCTACGCTGCGTCGCGCTTGCTGGGGGAGGTCAATATGAGGGCCGGCACTTCGGTTGCTGGGCGCGGCGGGCTGAAGAAGTAGCCCTGCACCTCGGTGCAGCCGTCGGCGATCAGGGTCTCAAGTTGGGCGAATGTCTCCACCCCCTCCGCCGTGGTGGCAATGCCGAGCGAGATGCCCAGCCCGGCGATGGCGCGCACGATGGCGCCGTTCTCGTCGGACTCGTTGAGGTCACGGATAAAGGATTTATCGATCTTGATTTTGTCGAACGGGAAGCTACGCAGGTAGCTGAGCGAGGAATAGCCTGTGCCGAAATCATCCATCGAAATTCGGGCGCCGAGATCGCGCAACCGGTGCAGGATGTCGAGTGTGGCCTGGTTGTCTTGCAGCAGGACGCTTTCGGTCACTTCGAGTTCGAGCCGGTGGCCGGGCAAACCGCTGGTGGCCAAGGCTTCCTCCACCGCATCGGCGAGGCCCGGGCTGCTGAACTGGACCGCCGACAAATTGACGGCGACCCGCAGCGGGGTTCCGTTGTCCAGGATTTCCCACCGCATCGCCTCGGCACATGCGGTCCGCAACACCCATTCTCCGATCGGCACAATGAGGCCGGTTTCCTCGGCAAGGGGAATGAAGGAGTCAGGCGGGATGATACCGCGCTCAGGGTGGCGCCAGCGCAACAGGGCCTCGAATGCACTCACCCGGCGTTCGCCGATATTGATCAACGGCTGGTAGAACAGGATGAGTTCGTTGCGATCGAGCGCATGACGCAGATCGATCTCAAGGGCGCGGCGTTCGCGCGCGGCGGCATCCATCTCGTCAGCGAAGAAGCACCACGAACCGCGCCCGCCGGGCTTGGCGCCTTTGTCCTTCGCGCGGGTCAAAGCCAGGGCGGCATTGCGGAGCAGGGACACCGAGTCCTCGGCCCCACCCGTGCCGCGGGCGATGCCAATACTGGCGCTGACACTGATCTCCTGGCCGTCGATGACGAACGGCACCGCCATGACCTCGGTGATGCGGCGGGCGAGTGCCTCGGAGCCGTCGGGTTGTTCGACGCCGGCTTGGACAATCGTGAATTCCTCGTTGCCGAGACGCCCGATGTCATCGACTTCGCGGACGGACCGGCGCAGGCGGGCGGTGGCTTCGAGCAGCAGGGCGTCGCCGGTGGCGTGGCCGAAACTGTCGATCACCTTTTTGAAGCGATCGATGTTGATGGCCAGGATGACGAAATCTTCGCCGCGGCGGGCGCGGGCGCGGGCGCGCTCGAGTGCCTCGGCAAAGCCTGCGCGATTGAGCAGACCTGTCAATTCGTCGTGCCGTGCCATATGGGCGATGCGGGCCACGGAGCGATGACGCTCAGTGATGTCCTCATAGGTGCCGCACCAGCCGCCATCGGGCAGGCGATGCCAGTGCGCATTGACGATGCGTCCACCCGGAAGATCGTGCCGGAAATCGAAGGGCTCGCCGATCGCAAGCTGATGGTGCATCGCAGTGCTGAGGTCGGCCGCGGTGTGGCCGGGGTGATGCCCTTCAGCCGCGTTGCGCGCGATGATCTCGTGCAGCGGTGTGCCGGCGGCAAAGGGTGCGCCGCGCAGAGGGAAGAAATCGAACAGTTTGCGGTTGTTGAGCACCAGGCGGTGTTGCGCGTCCAGGATGACGATACCTTGGGTGAGAGATTCGATTGCGGCTGCGAAACGCGGCAGAGCGGCCTCGGCTGCGACGTCAGGCGGCACCATGGCCTGGCGGGGCAACGTCGCGGCCGCGTGGCGATGCAGACGAGGCAAGCCGACGGCGAGGGCGGCGCAGGCCATCGCCAGCAAGGCGAGACCGGCAAGCATCCAGATTGCTTGTGCCTGGAGGATCCGCCAAACTTCGGTGCCGGCGGCGATGGTGTCGCCACGCAGCACCCAAGCGAGTGCCCCGGCGGCGCACAGCGTGATTAACATCGCCAGCCACGCCGCGATCCGCGCGGACAGGCCCGGCCGGTGCGATGGTGTGATCTGCTCATCCTGACTCATGCAGGCCCCGTTTCATGGGTTGATGGAGGCGGAACAGCACTCCACCGGGCGATCCTGCCGTGAATAGGTTGCTGAAAAGTTGACGCGGCGGCGAAATGCGGTGCCTTTCGCGCATTCGCCGGGCCGTTGGTTCGATACCGTGGCGACGCTGGTGAGCGGTGCGGAGTTCGAGCGGGCGATGCGGCTGCTGGACCGGGAATATTTTCCGTGGAAGCAGGTGTTGAATCTGGCGGCGCGCCTGTTCCGGCCGAAGCCATGGGTGGTGATCGCGGTGCGTCCGGCATTGCCTGCAACCGGGTAGGGCGCCTAGGCTCGCCAAGAGATGGCTGTGATCGCCGTCATGCGGGGAGTTGCGCCATGCTGTTCGATGCTTTGATCCTGTTTGCCGCCGGGCTGCTGGCGGGCACGATGAACGCGCTGGCAGGCGGCGGGTCGTTCATGAGTTTTCCGGCGATGGTGCTGGTTGGCCTGCCGTCCATCGCGGCCAATGCTTCGTCAACCGTGGCCCTGGTGCCGGGTACGCT
Source organism: Rhodospirillales bacterium (assembly GCA_947447625.1). GTDB lineage: Bacteria > Pseudomonadota > Alphaproteobacteria > Acetobacterales > Acetobacteraceae > CAIYPH01. The sequence goes on from CANFKS010000085.1 coordinate 11,943, forward strand.
GGCGAGTGCGTATGCCTATACGACGGGCGCGGGAAAAATCGGGTTCCGCGGGCTTGCGGGCGTGCCGTTCGCGGTGGTGCTGGCGACCAGCGTGGCGGGCGGGCTGATCGGTGCTGTGTTGCTTCTGATCACGCCGGTTGCGACGTTTGATGCGGTGATCCCTTGGTTGCTGGCGTTTGCAGCGTTCACCTTCGCGTTCGGGCGCGATGCCGGAACGTGGTTGCGCGCGCGGGTGCATCTGGGCGCGCGGGCGCTGCTGCCGGTGCAATTCGTGCTGGGGATCTATGGCGGGTATTTCGGCGGCGCGGTGGGGATCATGATGCTGGCGGTGTGGTCGCTGCTTGACGGCGCCGATCTGAAGCAACTCAACCCGACGCGGACGATCGTGGTGAGTGCAATGAACGGCATCGCAGTTGTGTGTTTCATTGTGGCGGGGCAGGTGTGGTGGCCGCAAACCATCGTGCTGCTGCTGGGCGGGCTGGTTGGCGGCTTTGCCGGGGCCCGGCTGGGCCAGATTTTACCTGCGCCGGTGGTGCGGCGGATGATTATCGGCGTGACGGTGGTGATGACGGCGATTTTTTTCAAACGCGCTTATTTTTGACATCCGGTACCCGCCGGTTGATCGCGCGATAACGGTGCGGCGGAGCATTGCGCAAAAAAGGGCGATACGGCAGGCGCGCGCAGCTCAGTGGTTCACCTGGGCGCGGTGCGCTGGTAGTGACATGGAATGGCAAGTTCTGCGCGACTCGCGCCTCCTCGTCTTGCGTTGCGTGGTATCGGCAAGCGTTTCGGCGTAACCGTGGCCAATGACGGTATCGACCTCACGGTTGCTGCGGGGGAGATCCATGCGCTGCTCGGCGAGAACGGGGCCGGCAAGTCGACGCTCGTGAAGATCATCTATGGCGTGCAACAGCCGGACGAAGGGGAGATCCTCTGGGACGGCGTGCCCGTTACGATGGGCGACCCCAATGCGGCCCGCGCGCTCGGCATTGGCATGGTGTTCCAGCATTTCTCGCTGTTCGAGACGCTGACGGTGGCGGAGAATATCGCCCTCGGCCTGGCCAGCCGGGAGCCGATTGCGGCCCTCTCCGGGCGGATCGCAGCGACGGCGGCACGCTACGGTCTGGCGGTGGATCCGGGGCGGCCGGTGCATCATCTCTCCGTCGGCGAGCGGCAGCGGGTCGAGATCCTGCGCTGCCTGTTGCAGGAACCGAAGCTCCTGATCATGGACGAGCCGACCTCGGTGCTGACGCCCCAGGAGGTCGAGGGGCTGTTCGCCATGCTGCGCCGCCTCGCGGCCGAGGGGTGCAGCGTGCTGTATATTTCGCACAAGCTGGCCGAGATTCAGGCGTTGTGCGACGACGCGACGGTGCTGCGGGCGGGGCGGGTGGTGGCGCAATGCAATCCGCGGACAACGTCGCCGTCGCACATGGCGGAGATGATGATCGGCCGTGCGCTGGCCGCGGCGCCGCCGCGTGTGCAGAGCGCGCCGGGCGCTGCGGTGCTTGTGGCCGAAGGGCTCAGCCTGCCGGCGGAGGATCCGTTCGGCACCGCGTTGCGCGCGGTATCGTTCATGCTGCGGGGCGGCGAGATCCTGGGCATCGCGGGAGTGGCCGGCAATGGGCAGAAGGCGTTGCTGGCGGCGCTGACCGGGGAGCGGCCGGCGCCGCGGGCGGAAGATGTGACGCTCGCTGGCGTGCCGGTTGGGCGGAAGGGCGCGGCGGCGCGACGGCGCGCGGGTCTAGCGGCGGTGCCGGAGGAGCGGTTGGGGCGCAGTGCGGTGGCGGAATTGTCGCTGACGGAAAATGCGCTGCTCACCGGGACGGAGGGCGACTTCGCGGCACACGGCTTTGTCCGCTTCCCACTGCTGCGGCGGTTCGCGCGGGGCGTGATCGACACATTCAAAGTGGTGGCGGCCGGCGAGGCGGCGACGGCGGGCAGCCTGTCCGGCGGCAATATGCAGAAATTCATCATCGGGCGGGAAATGGGTCATGCGCCGAAGGTGCTGATCGCGGCGCACCCGACTTGGGGCGTGGATGTGGGCGCGGCGCAGGCGATCCATCAGGCGCTGCGGGATATGGCCGCTGGCGGGGTGGGTGTGCTGATCATTTCGGAGGACCTCGACGAAATCCTGTCGCTGTGCGACCGCATCGCGGTGTTGCATGGCGGCGTGCTGTCGCCGGCACAGGCGGTCGGCACGGTGACGATCGATGAGATCGGGCTGCTGATGGGGGGCATGGCCCATGCGGCGTGAGCGGCGGGAGAAGCCTCCGCGGGCGATGGCGGTTCTGGCACCGGTTCTGGCACCGGTTCTGGCACCGGTGCTTGCGGTGGTGCTGGCGGCACTCGGGGCGGCGCTGCTGTTCGCGGCGCTTGGGCGCGATCCGCTGGCGTGTTTGCACACGTTGTTCATCGCACCGCTGGCCGATCGCAATGGTTGGTCCGAGTTGGCGCTGAAGGCGACGCCGCTGCTGCTGTGCGCGATCGGCATCGCTGTCGGGGTGCGGGCCAATGTGTGGAACATCGGCGCCGAGGGGCAGTTCACCATGGGGGCGATCGCCGGCGGCGCGACCGCGCTGGTGCTGGGGCCGGCGGGCGGATGGTATGTGCTGCCGCTGGTGCTGTTGGCGGGGATCGCTGGCGGTGCGGCCTGGGGTGGCGTGGCCGCGCTGCTGCGCACCCGGTTCAACGCCCATGAAATCCTGGTGACGCTGATGCTGTCCTATGTCGCGATCCAGGTGTTGGGCTGGCTGGTGCGCGGGCCGATGCAGGATCCGGAGGGGTTCAATTTTCCGCAATCGCGGCTGTTTGATCCGTCTGCCCTGCTGCCCGCGCTGTTCGAGGGCGGCAGGGTTACGGTCGCGGCGGTATTTGCGGTGCTGACGGTGCCGCTGGGCGCGCTGCTGCTGGGGCGGACGGTGATGGGGTATCGTCTCCGCGTGGTTGGACTGGCGCCGGGGGCTGCGCGCTATGCCGGATTTTCCGAGCGCGGCGCAGTGTGGTTCTGCCTGTTGTTGTCGGGCGGGCTGGCTGGCTTGGCAGGGATTTGCGAGGTGGCGGGGCCGATCGGGCAACTGATGCCGTCGATTTCGCCGGGCTACGGGTTTGCCGGCATCATCGTGGCGTTTCTGGGCCGGTTGCAGCCGGTCGGGATAGTGTTCGCCTCGCTGCTGATGGCTCTGTTGTATCTTGGCGGTGAAAGCCTGCAGATCACCCAGCAATTGCCGCTCGCGGCGACCGGGGTGATCCAGGGGATGCTGCTGCTGTTCCTGCTGGCAGCCGATGTGTTGACGCTGTATCGCCCGCGCTGGGTGCGGAGGCGTGCACATGGATGAGGTGATGATTGCAGCCCTGCTGGTTGCGACGCTGCGCGCCGCGGCGCCGCTGGTCCTGGCCGGGCTGGGCGAGTTGGTGTGCGAGCGGGCAGGCGTGTTGAACCTCGGGGTCGAGGGCATGATGCTGGTTGGCGCCGTGGTGGGGTTTGCCGCGACGATCACGACGGGGAGCGTGTGGCTCGGCCTTGTGGCGGCGATGCTGGCAGGGGCCGCGATGGCGGGGGTGTTCGCGGTGCTGACCCTGGGGTTGGCGGCGAACCAGGTGGCGAGCGGGCTGGCGTTGACGATATTCGGAGTCGGTTTTTCGGCTCTGTTCGGCGCGCCTTATCAGGGGCACCCGATCCCGGGTCTGGCGAGCGTGGTGTTCCCCGATCTCAGCCGCGCCGCGCCGCTGGTGCAGCAGGTTTTGCTGATCGATCCGCTGGTGTGGCTCGCTCTCGCCGCGCCGTTTGTTGTCGCGCGGTTTCTCGATCGCAGCCGGCCCGGCCTGATCCTGCGGGCGGTGGGTGAGTCGCACGAGGTGGCGCACGCGCTGGGCTACAAGGTGCTGCGCATCCGGACCCTGGCGACCCTGTTCGGCGGCGCGATGGCTGGGCTCGGTGGGGCCTATCTCTCGCTCGCCTACACGCCGATGTGGACCGAAAACATGGTGTCCGGACGCGGCTGGATCGCACTCGCCTTGGTGGTTTTTTCCACCTGGAAGCCGGTGATGCTGGCGCTGGGCGCGTTTCTGTTCGGGTTTGTCACCATCGCGGGGTTTCAGGCCGAGGCCTGGGGCATTCCGCTCGCGCCCAATCTGCTCGCGACCTTGCCTTATCTCGCCACCATCCTTGTCCTCGTGCTGATCTCGCGCGATACGCTGCGCCTCAAGCTCAATGCGCCCGCCGCTCTGGGCAAGCCATTCCATCCCGCCGGCTGACCCCGGCCCTACCAGAGGATTCCCCCGACCATGCTGTCCCGTCGTTCGCTCCTCCTCGTGCCCGCCGCGGCCACTCTTGCTGCCGGCCCCGCTTATGCCGCCACGGCGCCGCTCAAGATCGCCTTCGTCTATGTCTCGCCGATCGGCGATGCCGGCTGGACGTTCCAGCACGAACTCGGCCGCCGGGCGCTCGATGCCGCGATGGGAGCTGCGGTTAAAACCAGCTTCGTCGAAAACGTCGAGGAGGGGGCCGATGCGGAGCGCGTCATCCGCAAGCTTGCAGCCGATGGCAATGACCTTATCTTCACCACCTCCTTCGGCTACATGAACCCCACCCTGAAAGTCGCGGGGTCTTTCCCGTCCAAGAAGTTCGAACATGCGACGGGCTACAAGCGCGCGGTCAATCTCGCGACCTACTCGGCCCGCTTCTACGAGGGCCGCTATGCCGCGGGCGTGCTGGCGGCGCGGATGAGCAAGACCGGCGTGTTCGGCTACGTCGCGGCCTTCCCGATCCCCGAAGTGCTGCAGGGCATCAATGCCTTCACCTTGGGCGCCCGCTCGGTCAACCCCAAGGCCGCGACCAAAGTGGTCTGGACCTCGTCGTGGTTCGATCCGGGCAAGGAGCGGGCGGCGGCGGACACGTTGATTGCCGGCGGTGCTGATGTGATCACCCATCACACCGACAGCACCTCGGTGGCCCAGGCCGCCGAGGAGAAGGGGGTGTTCTCCATCGCCTACAACTCGGACCAGTCGAAATACGGCCCCAAGACCTGCCTGACCGCCGTTACCCACAACTGGAACGACTACTATATCGCCCGCGTGAAGGCGGCACTCGGCGGCACCTGGAAGTCGATCGACACCTGGGGCGGCGTGAAGGAGGGGATGACCAGGCTCGCCCCCTATAATGCCGCCGTCCCGGACGCGGTGCGCAAGGAGGTCGACGGCGTGATGGCAGCCATCGGCGCCGGCACCCGCAAGCCCTTCGCCGGCCCGATCGCCGACCAGGACGGCAAGGCCAAGGTCGCCGCCGGACAGGCGATGGCAGACAAGGACATCGCCGAGATGAAGTGGTTCGTCGCTGGCGTGCAGGGCAAGATCTGAGTTGCTCTGAGCGGGGAGAGGAACCCGCGTGAACCGCGCGATGTGGAAAGCACGCGCGTGAACCGCGCGATGTGGAAAGCACGCGCGTGAACCGCGCGATGAAGGCAACACGCGCGTGAACCGCGCGATGAAGGCAACACGCGCGTGAACCGCGCGATGACCGCGTTTGAATGGGCACTGCTCATCGTGCTGTCCGTACTGTGGGGCAGCACGTTTCTGTTCATCAGCGTGGCCGGACGCGCGTTGCCGCCCCTCAGTGTCGCTGCCGTGAAGGTGACGTTGGCTGCCGCTGCCCTGCTGGTCGTGATGCGCCA
>CANFKS010000086.1 GCA_947447625.1 Rhodospirillales bacterium
GGGCGCGCCGCCACCCGCCGCGCGCGGGCGACTTCCGTATTGGCGAGCAACGCCGGTGCCGGCCGATGCTCCGGATCCTCTGCCAGCATCCCACGCACCAGATCCTGGATCGCCTGCGGCAGCCGCGTGTCACCGACCAGCGCCGCGTAGCTGCCGCGGTCAATCTTCTGTTTCACCACCTCGGCGGGGTCCATCCCGGCGAAGGGAACCCGTCCCAGGGCGAGCACAAGCATGGTCACGCCAAGCGCGTAGACATCATCCGCCGTGCTGCCGTTGCCACGCCCGGCCGGCAGGCACATCGCGGAATAAGGGGGCTCGTAGATCGCGTCCTGCAGGGCGGCCGGCGGGGCCGCCCAGGCGCAGCCGAGCACCGCTTGGTCCGCCTCCGACATCCTGAACAGGTTTTGAGGCCGGATCGCCCGGTGTGTGATCGCCCGGCTGCGCAACTGCTCCAACGCCAGCGCCGCCGGCCGCAGCACCGAGCGCAGCACCATCGTTTCATCCCAGGGCGCAAACACGCTCACGCCGCTGCTCAGCAGCGCGCGGCCCGGGGGCGCCGGGCAGATCACATACATCTCCGCCCGCCCCGCACGATCGCGCATCACGCCATGCGCCAACGGACACAGCACGCCCTCGATCGGGCCAGCCTGGAACTTGATCAACTCCGACGCCCGTGCAGGCAGATGCCGCCCGACCTCGACGGCCATCAGCCCGCCCTGGCCGCTGCGCCGATCGATCGCCTCCCACGCGCGCAATCCACCGGCCGCGCCCTCCAACAGCCGGCTGAAATCGATGTCGAACGTGCCGCCGATCAGGCGCTCGGCGGCCTCCGCGTTCAAGTCCGCTGCCATGCCCGTCTCGCCATCCGTGCCTCCCGGCATCCGTCTTGTGCCGGGGCCACGCTAAGGTGGAAAGGTTAACAAAATATCTACCCCACACCGCACCCGGCCTTGTCATTCTCGGCCCGACGCCTTCAGACACGCCTTGCCGTTCGTCATGGGCGCGATTATTCACACTCCGTGATGCGCCCGAGGCCGTGCCGTGCGGCGATCCTCGCGTGCCTGCGCCTCGCCTCCATCAGGATGACCCCCACGCCCGCCTCATGCGCCCCGCTGGACCTCACTGAACTGCGCCAGGCCCTCGCCGGTCAGCGCGTGCGCATCCTGTATCAGCCTATTATCCGCCTCTCCGACCGCTGCCCGATCAGCATCGAGGTGCTTGCGCGCCTGGCGGACCCGGTGCGCGGCGTGCTTGAGCCCGGTGCATTCGTGCCCGGCATGGAAGATGCGGGGCTCGGCCGCGCATTGTTCGAGGCCGTGATCGAGACCGCCTTCTCCGACTGGCACGACGCCGGTATCGGCGCCCTCGGCATGTCGCTGGCGATCAATCTGCCGCATGATGTGCTGATCGACCCAACCTTGCGCAATTGGCTCGAAGCCGCCCGCATCCGTCACGCCATCCCGGCCGGGCGGATCGTGATCGAACTGACCGAGAGCCAGCCGCTGCTCCGGATGCCTGAACTCGGCCTCGCCGTCACCGCCTTGCGGGCCTGGGGTTATGGCCTGGCAATCGACGATGTCGGCCCGGACATCCGCGATCATGCCCCCTTGCTCGATCTGCCCTTCACCAGTCTGAAACTCGACCGTGCCCTGGTGCAGGCAATCGGCAGCGGCGAATCGCTCGCTTTCATGCGCACCGTCATGGCGTCCGCCCGTCTTGCCGGGTTGACGGTGGTGGCCGAGGGGGTCGAGGACGAGAGGACATGGCATGCCGTGGCCGCCCATGGCGTTGACCATGTTCAGGGCTACCTCGTCAGCCGCCCGCTCGCCGCCGCCGCCCTCGTTGCCTGGCATGACGGGCGCTGCGCCGGCCCTTATTAGGCGAAGAATGGTGCCCAGCGCGTTGCGCCGTCGCGCGCAGCGCATTAGTTTGCCCAAATGATGGGCAATACGCTGCACGCTTCACCACCTCGCCTCCAGCCGATTCATCTCGGCCCGGGCGTTACCATAGATATGCCGGTGATCCTGGCGCCGATGTCGGGTGTCACCGACCTGCCGTTCCGCCGTCTTGCGCGCGAACTCGGCGCTGGCCTCGTGGTCTCCGAGATGATCGCCTCCTGGGCGATGATCCGCGAGAACAAGGCGACGCTCAGGATGTCCGAACTCGACGGCAAGCCAAGTTCCCTCCAACTCGCGGGCTGCGATCCCGTCGCCATGGCCGAGGCCGCGCGCATCGCGGTCGATCGCGGCGCCGATATCGTGGACATCAATTTCGGCTGCCCTGTCAAAAAGGTCGCGGTCGGCCAGATGGCGGGCAGCGCCCTGATGCGCGATGAGGTGCTGGCCGCCAAACTGCTCGAAGCCACCGTGCGCGCCGTCACGGTGCCCGTCACCCTCAAGATGCGCATGGGCTGGGACCACCAATCCCTCAACGCGCCGCGGCTTGCCAAAATCGCCGCGGAATCGGGGATCCGCCTGCTCACCGTGCACGGCCGGACCCGCCAGATGTTCTACACCGGCATCGCCGACTGGGACTTCATCGCCGAGGTGAAGGCCGCCACCGCGCTGCCGGTCATCGCCAATGGCGACATCATCAGCGAAGACGACGCGGTCGAAGCCCTGCGCCGCTCGGGTGCGGACGGCGTGATGATCGGGCGCGGCTGCTACGGCCGGCCCTGGCTGCCCGCCGCTGTCGCGCATTATCTCGATACCGGCGAACGCCTGCCCGAGCCGGGCCTCGCCGCCCAGAAATCCATCCTGCTGCGCCATTATCACGCCATGCTGTCCCATTTCGGCACCGAACCCGGGATGCGCCTCGCGCGCAAGCACATCGCCTGGTATTCGCGCGGCCTGACCGGCTCGGCCGAATTCCGCGCCACCGTCATGCGCTGCCCCGAGGTTCCCGCCGTTCTCGACTTGATCGATCGCTTCTATGACCCGCTGATCGAACGCGGCGCCGTCCGTCGCCAGAGCCGGGATGCCGTGCTGGCTGAAGCCGCGTGAAGCCAGCCGTCGCCCGCGCGGCGCTCCTGCCCGTCGGCCGTGGCCCGACACCGCGCCTGCCCGATGCCGCTTCCCTGCTTTCGGCGCTCCCGGTCCCCGTCGTGCTGATCGATGCCGAGAACCGCTTCTGCTTCCTCAACCATGCCGGCGAACAATTTCTCGGCATCTCCTCGGCTCAGGCCGCCCGCCTGCCGATCACCGAACTGGTTCCGGCGGACAGCCCGATCTTCCTGCTGATCGATCAGGTCCGCCGCCATGGCGTCACCGTGTCGGACCATGACATGGACATCGACGGCCCGCGCCTGCGCAAACAAGGCATCACCGTGCAGGCCACGCCCCTGCCCGAGGAGGCCGGCGCCGTGCTGCTCGCCTTCCAGGATGCCTCCGCCGCGCGCACGCTTGACCGCCAGTTGACCTTCCGCTCGGCCGCCCGTTCCGTCACCGGCATGGCGGCCATCCTGGCGCACGAGGTCAAAAACCCGCTATCCGGCATTCGTGGCGCCGCCCAACTCCTCGAAGCCTCCGTCACCGAGGCCGACCAGGAACTCACCATCCTGATCCGCGACGAGGCCGACCGGATCCGCGCCCTGGTCGAGCGCATGGAGGTGTTCGGCGACAAGCCGTTCGACCGCGGCGCCGTCAACATCCATCGCGTGCTGGAACATGTCCGCCGCCTCGCCCAGACCGGTTTCGCCGCCAATATCCGCATCCACGAGGTCTATGATCCCTCGCTCCCCCCGGTGTTCGGCAACCGCGACCAACTCGTCCAGGTCATCCTCAACCTCGTGAAAAACGCCGCCGAAGCGCTGACCGACGCCGCCGTGGCCAATCCCGACATCACCTTGATGACCGCCTATCAGCACGGCATGCGCCTTGCCGTGCCCGGTTCCGCGCGCCGCATGGAACTCCCTCTGGTCGTCATCGTGCGCGACAACGGACCCGGCATCGCCGAGGATATAAGGGCTAATCTGTTCGACCCCTTCGTCACCTCGCGCTCCGCCGGCTCCGGCCTGGGCCTCGCCCTCGTCGCCAAAATCATTGCCGATCACGGCGGCACCATCGAAGTCGACAGCCGCCCCGGCCGCACCGAATTTCGCCTCCACATGCCGATTTATCCTGACGACCAACCCTGATTTCCAGGCCATCAATGACCCCCCCCACCATTCTCGTCGCCGATGACGACCGCTCGATCCGCACCGTATTGACGCAGGCGCTCGGCCGCGCCGGCTACCAGGTCCGCTCCACCTCCAACGCTGCCACGCTGTGGCGCTGGGTCGAGGATGGCGAAGGCGATCTCGTGATCACCGACGTCGTCATGCCCGATGAAAACGGGCTCGACCTGCTGCCCCGGATCCGCCGCCTGCGGCCCGATCTGCGCGTCATCGTGATGTCTGCCCAATCCACTTTGATGACCGCCGTCAAGGCAGCCCAGCGCGGCGCGTTCGAATATCTGCCCAAGCCCTTCGACCTCAAGGAACTGCTCTCCGTCGTCGGCCGCGCCCTGGCCTCCCCGGTGCCGGACAGCGCCGCGAGCGACCCCGCGCCGCGCGATGCCGAGGAACGCCTGCCCCTGATCGGCCGCTCCGCCGCCATGCAGGAGATCTACCGTACCATCGCCCGCCTCACCACGGCCGACCTCACCGTGATGGTCAACGGCGAAAGCGGCACCGGCAAGGAACTCATCGCCCGCGCGCTGCACGATTACGGCCGCCGCCGCGCCGGCCCCTTCGTCGCCATCAACATGGCCGCCATCCCGCGCGAACTGATCGAAAGCGAACTCTTCGGCCACGAGCGCGGCGCCTTCACCGGCGCCACCGCCCGCAGCCCCGGCCGCTTCGAACAAGCCGCCGGCGGCACGCTGTTCCTCGACGAAATCGGCGACATGCCGCCCGAGGCGCAAACCCGCCTCCTGCGCGTCCTGCAGGAGGGGGAATTCACCACCGTGGGCGGGCGCCTGCCGATCCGCGCCAATGTCCGCATCATCGCCGCCACCCATCGCGATCTGCGGGCCGCCATCCGCCAGGGGCAATTCCGCGAAGACCTGTTCTACCGGCTCAATGTGGTGCCGATCCGCCTGCCTCCGCTGCGCGAACGCGCCGAGGACATCGGCGATTTGGCGCGCCACTTCCTCGATCGCGCCATCATCGACGGCCTGCCCGCCAAAACCCTCGACCAGCCGGCGGTCGAGGCGATGATGGCCTATCGCTGGCCCGGCAATGTCCGCGAACTCGAAAACCTGATGCGCCGGCTCGCTGCCCTCTGCCCCGATGAAATCATCGGCGCCGCCGCCGTGATTGCCGAACTCGATGTCATCGAACCCCCCGAACCCACGCCCGCCATCACCGCCCAGGGCGGATCGGAGCCGCTCGCCCGCGCCGTCGAACGCCACATCCGCCAATTCCTCGCCGCCCATCAGGACGGCCTGGCCCCATCGGATATCTATGACCGCGTGCTCGCCGAAGTCGAACGCCCGCTCATCCTGATGACGCTGTCCGCCACGCGGGGCAACCAGATCAAAGCTGCCGCCATGCTCGGCCTCAACCGCAACACGCTGCGCAAAAAAATCCGCGACCTCGAAATCCCCGTCATCCGGGGCCTGTCCTGACCGCCATGACACCGACTTCCGTCCTCCAGCCGGACATCCCGGCATGAGCGCCGCCGAGGTCAATCCCGTCCAGCGCCGCGGTCGTCTCGGCCGCATCGCCGCCCTGCTGATGGGCCGCGCCGCGACCCTGCTGATCGCGGCCTGCGCCCTCCTGCTCGGCATCGCCACCTTCTTCGCCTTCACCGGCGACCTGCTCTCGCCCGATCGGATCGTCGGCCTGGTGCTGGCCAATCTGATATCGCTGCTGCTCCTCGCCGCCGTGCTGGCCGCCAACCTGACCCGCATGTGGGTCCAACGCCGCCGCGGCGCCGCGGGGGCGCGCCTGCATGTCCGCCTCGTTCTGCTGTTCAGCGGCGTGGCCCTCACGCCCACCATCGTCGTCGCCGTCTTCTCCGCCGGGTTCTTCAATCTTGGCATCCAGCAATGGTTGGGCGAGCCCGTGCGCAACTCCTTCCTCCAAAGCCTCAACGTCAGCCGCGGCTACCTGGAGGAGCACCGCAACAACATCCGTGCCGACGCGCTCGCCATGGCCGCCGATCTGTCCCGCGCCGCCCGCGCCCTCAACGCCAGCACCGACAGCTTCTCCAACCTGCTGACCGAACAGACCGCCTTGCGTGCCCTCACCGAGGCCATCATCTTCGAGCCCGAGACCGGGCAGATCATCGCCTCCTCCAGTGCCATCCTCGCCCCTGTCCTGCCCCCACCGCCCGGCTGGGCCGTGACGCTGGCGCAAAACGGGGAGGTGATCGAATTCGCCACCGAAGACGCCGACCGCGTCCGCGCCCTCGTCCGCCTCGACGTCACGCCGGCCCTCATGCTCAGCATCAGCCGACCCGTCGACGCCCGCATCCTGCAATACATGTACGACGCCGAAGCATCGTTCGCCCTCTACAAGCAGCGCGACGAAAACCGCTCCGGCCTGCAAATCACCTTCGCGCTCATCTTCGCCCTCCTTGCCCTTCTCGTCCTGGCCGCCGCCATCCTCATCGGCCTCGTGCTTGCCAACCAGATCGCCCGCCCGGTCGGCGGTCTCATCGCCGCGGCCGAGAAGGTCCGTGCCGGCGACCTGACGGCGCGCGTCCCCGAATGGCCCGGCGGCGACGAACTCGTCGGTCTCGCGCGGGCCTTCAACCGTATGACCGGCCAGCTCGGCGCCCAGCGCACCGAACTGCTCAACGCCTATGCCCAACTCGACGAGCGCCGCCACTTCACCGAGGCCGTGCTCTCCGGCGTCTCCGCCGGCGTCATCGGCCTTGACGCAAACGGCGCCATCGAACTGCCCAATCGCGCCGCCTCCATCCTGCTCGGCCGTGATATGCGCACCGCCATCGGGCACGACCTCGCCGCCGCCGTGCCCGAATTCGCCCCCTTGCTGATCGAGGCCCGCGCCAGCGCCGATTCCCGTCCGCGCACCGCCGAGGTGCAGATCGGCCCGCCCACTGCGCGCCGCACCCTGCTGCTGCGCATCGGCGCCGATGCCGAGAGCGTCCATCGCTTCGGCTTCGTTGCCACGTTTGACGACATCACCGAACTGCAATCCGCCCAGCGCCAGGCCGCCTGGGCCGATATCGCGCGGCGCATCGCCCACGAAATCAAGAACCCGCTGACCCCCATCCAGCTCTCCGCCGAGCGCCTCAAGCGCCGCTTCACCAAGGAAATCAGCTCCGACCCCGAGACCTTCGCCACCCTCGTCGACACCATCGTCCGCCATGTCGGCGACATCGGCCGTATGGTCGACGAATTCTCCTCCTTCGCCCGCATGCCGCTTCCCGTCATGCAATCGGAGGATCTCGGCCGCATCATCCGCGAATCCCTCATCCTGCAGCGCAACGCCCACCCCGAGATCGACCACGTCACCACTCTGCCCGATCGCGGCCCGATCGCCCGCTGCGACCGCCGCCTGATCGGCCAGGCCCTGGTCAACCTGCTGCAAAACGCCGCCGACGCCATCGCCATGCGGCCTGGCACTGGCGGGCGCATCACCATCACCCTCTCGACCTCAAGCGGCGAACGCGTCATCGAAGTCGCTGATGACGGACTCGGCCTGCCGAGTCAGGATCGTGACCGTCTCACCGAGCCTTATGTGACCCACAAGCCGAAGGGAACCGGACTTGGCCTGGCCATCGTCAAAAAGATCATGGAAGATCACGGCGGCCGCCTCGGCCTCGCCGATCGCACCCCCACGCCGGACTGGCCAGGCACAGGCGCGATCGCCAGCCTTGTCCTGCCCCCGGTTGACGCCGCATGACCGTAAAACCTTCGGGGCCGCATAATCATGGCGCATGACATTCTCATCATCGACGACGAGCCCGACATCCGCATGCTCGTGGCCGGCCTCCTCGAGGACGAAGGCTACGAAACCCGCCAGGCCAGCGACGCCGATAGCGCGCTCGCCGCCTTCAACCTCCGCCGCCCCTCGCTGGTCATCCTCGACATCTGGCTGCAAGGCAGCCGCCTCGACGGCATCGGCATCCTCGAAGCCTTCCAGCGCGAGGAACCCGCCGTCCCCGTCGTGATGATCTCGGGTCACGGCACCATCAAAGTGGCGGTCAACGCCATCCAGCTCGGCGCCTACGACTTCCTCGAAAAACCCTTCCAGTCCGACCGCCTCGTCCTCATCGTCCGCCGCGCCCTGCAAGCCGCCGCCATGGCCCGCGAAAACGCCGAACTGCGCCTGCGCGCCGGCCCCGAAACCGAACTCACCGGCGACAGCGCTCAGGTCAACACCCTGCGCGCCGCCATCGACCGTGTCGCCCCCACCGGCTCGCGCGTCATGATCACCGGCCCCGCCGGCTGCGGCAAGGAAGTCGTGGCCCGCATGATCCACGCCCGCTCCCGCCGCGCCGATGGGGCCTTCGTCGCGCTGAACTGCGCCATCCTCAACCCCGCCCGCTTCGAGGAGGAACTCTTCGGCATCGAAGCCACCGCCGATCATCCCCGCCGCGCCGGCGTGCTCGAACGCGCCCATGGCGGCACGCTGCTGCTCGACGAAGTCGCCGACATGCCGCTCGAAACCCAGGGCAAAATCGTCCGCGCCCTGCAGGAGCAATCCTTCGAACGGATCGGCGGGGGTGCCCGCGTCAAAGTCGACATCCGCGTCATCGCCACCTCGAACCGCGACCTGCAGGCCGAAATCGCCGCCGGCCGCTTCCGGGAAGACCTGTTCTATCGTCTCGCCGTCGTGCCCCTGCGTGTCCCCGCCCTCAAGGAACGTCGCGAGGACGTCCCGGCCCTGGCCGGCTACTTCCTCGCCCGCTCCGCCGAAGCCTCCGCCATGGCGCCCCGTGCGTTGTCGCCCGATGCCCTGGCCGCCCTGCAAACCCATGACTGGCCCGGCAATGTCCGCCAACTCCGCAACGTGATGGAGTGGCTGATGATCATGGCTCCGGGCCAGGCCAGCGATCCGATCCGCGCCGAGATGCTCCCCCCTGAACTTGGCGCCAACGCCCCGGCCCTGCTCACCGACCCTGGCGCCGACCTCATGGGCCTGGCGCTGCGCGAGGCGCGGGATGTGTTCGAAGTCCAATATCTCCAGGCCCAACTCGTCCGCTTCGGCGGCAACATCAGCCGCACCGCCCAATTCGTCGGCATGGAACGCAGCGCACTCCACCGCAAACTCAAGCAACTCGGCGTCACGACCGACGAGCGCGGCTGATCCGATGGCCGCCGCCAAAACCGCCGCCGTCCTGCTCGCGGCCGGCACCGGCACCCGTTTCGGCGCCGATCTTCCCAAGCAATACCATCGCATCGCCGGCCAGACCGTCCTGCGCCACGCAGCCACCGCGCTCGCTGCCGCCGTCGATCTCCTGCAACCCGTGGGCGACGCCATCGCCATCGCCGCCGCCCTCGACGGCATCCCCCATCTCCCCCCCGTCCCCGGCGGCGCCACCCGGCAAGACAGCGTCCGCGCCGGCCTCGATGCCCTCGCCCGCCACGCCCCCGGCCGCGTGCTCGTCCATGACGGCGCGCGCCCCCATATCCCGGCCGGCCTGATCGAGGCCCTGTGGGCCGCGCTCGATCACCACCCGGGCGCCATCCCCGCTATGCCCCTCGCCGATACCATCAAGCGGGGCAGCCGGGGTCTCATCGAAGCCACAATCCCGCGCGATCACCTCTTCCGCGCCCAAACCCCCCAGGCCTTTGACTTCGCCACCCTGCACGCCCTTCACGCCACCGTCCCCCAAGGCGCCACCGACGACGCCTCCATCCTCGAAGCCGCCGGCCGTCCCGTCGCTCTCGTTCCCGGCAGCGACGACAACATCAAACTCACCTACCCCGAGGATCTCATGCGCCTCGAACGCATCCTGGCCCCCACGCTCTACCCCCGCGTCGGCACCGGCTACGACGTCCACATCCTCGCCGCCGGCCGCAAACTCATCCTCTGCGGCATCGAACTGCCCCATGACCGCGGCCTCGACGGCCACTCCGACGCCGATGTCGGCATCCACGCCCTGTGCGACGCCATCTATGGCGCGCTGGCCGAAGGCGACATCGGCCGCCACTTCCCGCCCAGCGAGGCCCAATGGAAAGACGCCGACAGCGCCCGCTTCCTGCGCCACGCAGCCCAGCGCATCGCCGCCCGCGGCGGCCGCCTGCTCAACGCCGACATCACCCTGATCTGCGAAAAACCCAAAATCGCGCCCCACGCCGCGGCCATGATGCAACGCCTCGCCGATCTGCTGGAAACCGATGTGAGCCGCATCTCGGTCAAGGCCACCACCACCGAACGCCTCGGCTTCACCGGCCGCATGGAAGGCATCGCAGCCCAGGCGGTGGCCACGGTGCTGCTGCCGGACTGACCGGCTGCCCGCTGAACGGCATCCGGGCTGAACGCACGCCATCCCCCTCCGCCGCCCCCCGGTCAGGAGGCGGCGGTTGGTCTCACATGAGCCGTCTCAACCTGGAGGCGAACCCACAATTCGGCAGAATCAGCCCTTCTTGCCCTTGGCCTTCGGCGCGCCATACCCCTGACCCGCCATTGCGGCCCGCACTTCGGCCGCATTGGTCGCAGCCCGGAGCGCCCCGATCTTGACCGCCTCATGCGCCAGCATGGTCTGCGCATTGGCCAGCACCGCGCCGGCCTTGTCCGCCGGGAACTTTACCGCGCCGTTCTCGTCCATATGGATCAGATCGCCCGGCGCCACATCCATGCCGCCCACGCTGACCGGCACATTGACCGACTGCACCGCCATCTCGCCATGTCCGGCCGTTACGCCGCCGAGCAGCATCTGGAAGTCGAGCCGCCTGATCGCATCCACATCGCGCGACGGCCCGTTCGACAACAGCCCCTTGCAGCCCACCGCGATCATCGAAGACACCATGATCTCGCCTGCGAGACCCGCCTTCGCCTGGATCCCCTCCGGCCATTTCTGCTGGATCACCAGGATCGTCGGCTTCTTCATCGCATCCAGCGCATCCACCACATCCATGAACGACAACCGCCCCGAGAAATTCGGATCCGGCATCCCAAAGACGCATGTCACGGCATAGCCGATGATCGCGCCCTTCTCCGGATAGATGCAGCGGATCGAGGTATCGGTGTACCAGTTCTCCGTCCACGGATTATACAACCCGAGGCACAGCGGATCCTTCGGATAGGTCGCCACCACATTGGTAATGGTGGGCGTATCGATTTTCCGCAGTTCAGCGAACAATTTGTCATCCGGCGATTTGGCCATGGTTTCCTCCCAAAGATTCAAGAACCCTCCCCCAGCCACCGGCAATACGCAACCCCCGGGGGACGAAGCGGGAGACCCCCTACGGCTTCTCCCCCCGCGCCAACCGCGCCGCGATATCATCCAGACACGGCACCAGCGCCGCGATGCTGTCCACCACATAATGCGCCCCGCTCTGCAGCAACTTGCCCGCCGCCCGCGCGCGCAGCTTCGCCTGGTCCGCCGGCGCGGTCGCGTTCCATTCCGCCAGCGACAGCCCCACTTCGTTGCCCGAAATCGAGAACCCCACCGTCCACATCCCGGCGTTCAGCCCTTCCTCGATCCCCGGCACCGTGTCATCCACCTTCACGCAGGCCTCGACATGACACACTCCAAGGGCGATCACATTCTGCAGCGCCATGAACGGATACGGCCGCCCGCGCCGCACATCGGTCGAGCAGAAAATCGCATCGACCTCGAAGCCCTGCCGCTTCGCATCCGCCGCGTTGACCGCCATCATCGCCCGGTCATAGCCGCTGGTCGAGCCGAGCCTGATGCCGCGGCGGCGCATTTCGGCCGCGGCCTCCAAAGTCCCCGGGATCAGATCGGAGTACTGCGACAAACACTCCAACTGCAACGGAATGAAATCGGCATACATCGCATCGATATCCGCCTCCCCCGGCGCCCGCCCATGCTTGGCGCGCCAGCGCGCGCGCACCGCGTCGAGCCCGGCGATCTGCGCGATATGGTCCCGCTTGCCCGATCCCATCGGCCCGCGCGCCTCGGCCATGTCGATCGCCACCCCCTGGCGCTTGAACACCTCGACGAACACCACCGCCGGCGCCACGCAGCCGAAATCGAGCGTCGTGCCGGCCCAGTCCAGGATCACAGCCTCGATCGGGCCACGGTAAGAGCGGCGATAGATGTAGCTCATGGGATCACTCCGTTTGTGTCGGTAAAGCTGAATTGAAGCCGCGCCGCCCATAAATCAAATCGATTGTTTCTATGCGTTGCATAGACACAGCCCCTTCAAACCCCATAGAGGCGCATGATCGCCGCGGCTGCCCGCTCCGCATGCTCCCGCGCCAGCGCCGCATCCTCCGCCGGCGCCGTGCCGAGCAAATGCTGCAATATCAAATCCCCCACCAGCAGCGACAGGAACTGCTCCGCCATCAGCCCCACCGGCCCCTCGCCCAGCAGCCCCTTTCCCTGCGCCGCCGCCATCAGGTCAACCACCGCGCGAACCGACGCCATCCGCCCCTCGCTCCGCAGCGCCTGCGCGATCTCGGGCGATGACCCGGCCTCCTGCAACACCAGCCGAAACGTCGCGATCACCTTGGGGTCCGTCACCCCGAGCCTGAGCCCAACCCCATAGCGGATCAGCATGCCCGCCAACTCGGCCTGCGTGCGCGGCGACGGCTGCGTCAACGGCGCCTGGAATTGCACCACGCGCTGCTGCACGCAGGCCATCATGATCTCCCGCTTGCCCGCGAATTCCGCATATAAATCCCGCTTGGACAGCTTCGCCGCCGACGCGATCGCGAGCGTGCTGGTGCCGGCATAGCCGCGCTCCATGAACAACCCGAACGCCGCTTGCAGGATGCGCGTGCGCCGGTTTAATTCGTCGCTGTTGGGTGGCGTAGTCATTCAGCCGATTGTATCCAAACGTCTCTTGCGAGGTACCAATCAGTACCGTATACCATACTGTCTACTTCGTAACGTTAGGCGATATGGAGCTTCCCGTCCAGCCCAGCCGGTCAACCCGAGAGCATGAACCGCTTGCCCGACACCGACACCGCCCTTGCCGTCCGTCTCGATGCGGTCGAGAAAACCTACGCCGAGGACGGCTTCAGCGTCATTGCCCTCGCCGGCATCACCGCGGACATCCCGCGCGGCCGTTTTGTCATGATCGTCGGGCCCTCCGGCAGCGGCAAATCCACCCTGCTCAACCTCATCGGCTGCATCGACCGCCCCACCAAAGGCAGCATCGAAGTCGCGGGCCAGCGCATCGCCGATCTCTCCGATGACGCCCTCACCGATTTCCGCGCCCGCGCCGTCGGCTTCGTCTTCCAGAACTTCAACCTCTTCCCCGTCCTCTCCGCCTACGAAAACGTCGAATACCCCCTCCTCCTCCTCGGCCTCACCGCCCGCCAACGCCGCGACCGCACCATGGCCATGCTCGACCAGGTCGGCCTCGCCGATCAGGCCCGCCAACGCCCCAACCAACTCTCCGGCGGCCAGAAACAACGCGTTGCCATTGCCCGCGCCCTCGTCAAAAACCCCTCCCTCGTACTGGCCGACGAACCCACCGCCAATCTCGACAGCACCAACGGCGCCGCCATCATCGCCCTCATGCGCACCGTCCAGCGCCAGCACAACACCTCCTTCGTCTTCTCCACCCATGACCCCCAACTGATGTCCCACGCCGACGAAACCTTCACCCTCAAAGACGGCAAACTCGTCGGCCACCACCGGGCGGATCCCGCCTGATGCTGTTCAAACTCGCCTTCCGCAACATCCTGCGCAACCGCCGCCGCTCCATCATGTCCGCCGGCGCCATCGCCGTGGGCGCCATCGCCATGGTTCTGTTCGGCGGCTTCATCGCCAGCATCATCCTCGGCGTGCAAACCGACACCGTCCGCCGCACCGGCCATCTTGCGATCTACCGCACCGGCTTCTTCACCTTCGGCTCCGGCAACCCCGCCGCCTGGGGCATGCCCGGCTACCGCGACATCCTTGACCTCGTCCGGCGCGACCCCGTCCTCGCACCCCTCACCGCAGTCGTCACCCCCACCGTCGCCCTCTTCGGCATCGCCGGCAATTTCAGCATCGACGCCTCCCGCACCTTCGTGGGCAGCGGCGTCGTGCCGCATGACCGCGACATCATGCGCCGCTGGAACCCCTACAACCTCTCCTACAACAACGCCGCCGGCTCCGGCCTCGATGACGCCGACCCCATCAAAGGCGTCGTCGGCTCGGGCCTGGCCCGCATCCTCGGCTTCTGCGAAACCCTCAACCTCGGCAACTGCCCGCCGCCCCAACCCCGCGAAACCGCCCAAACCCCCATCGCCGCCGACATCGCCGCCCTCGCCGCGTCCGAAAAATCCGAAACCGCCGCCCCCGACACCCTCCCCCATATCGACCTCCTCGCCGCCACCGCCACCGGCGCCCCCAACGTCATCTCCATGGTCATCGGCAACGTCGACCGCCAGGGCGTCAAGGAACTCGACGACGCCTTCGTGCTCATGCATTTCGACCTCGCCCAGCAACTCCTCTATGGCCGCGGCGAAAAACGCGCCCTCGCCATCCTCCTGCAACTCCACGCCACCTCCGACCTCCCCGCCGCCCGGGCCCGGCTCACCGACATCATCCGCGCCAGAAACCTTGACCTCGAAGTCCGCGACTTCACGGAAATCGTCCCCCTCTACAGCCAGATCATCGCCATGTTCAGCGCCATCTTCACCTTCATCGCTGTCATCATGGCCGTCATCGTGCTCTTCACCGTCGGCAACACCATGAGCATGAGCGTCATGGAACGCACCGCTGAAATCGGGACCGCACGCGCCATCGGCCTGCGCCGCAGCGGCATCCGCCGCCAATTCCTCCTCGAAGCCTGGATCCTCGGCGCCATCGGCGCCACCACCGGCATTGCAGCCGGCATCGCCCTCGCCCTGATCGTCAACCAAGCCGGCCTTATTTGGCTCCCCCCCGGCCAATCCGCCCCATCCCCCCTCGCCGTCATCATCGGCAACATGGGACAACTCCACCTCGCCATCTGGCTCGGCCTGATGGCCGCCACCACCCTCGCCGCCATCATCCCCGCCAACCGCGCCGCCCGACTGCCCGTCGTCGACGCCCTGCGTCACGTGTGAGATCCGATCGGATGGCAGCGGGGCAGGACGACACGCAAGACCAGGGCTCCGCCCCAGACCCGCGTCCGTCTAAGCGTATCTTGAATGAGAGAGGAGGGGCTCTCGATGGTGGCCCGTGCCGTGTAGGCCTCCTCTCTCGTCGCGTGGTGTTGGCTGTGCCGGGTGTGGTGATGGCGTCGCGGGTGTGGGGGCAGGGGGCTGCGATTTCGGCGCAGGAGATGGTGGTTGCGGCCGATGCCGTTCGCAATCCGGGCCAGCCGTTTCGGGCCACTTCGACGTTGACGGATTATGTGGGGGGGCGGCCGCGGGACAAGGTTGTGTTGGTGGTGTTTGCGCGCGAGGACAAGCGGACCGGCCAGTTCAACAATGTGGTTCGGTATGTTGAACCGCCGCGCGACCAGGGCAAGCTGGTGCTTTATGCCGGTTCGGCTCTGTGGTTCTACGACCCTGCCTCCAAGGCCGCCGTCCGCATTTCCGCCCAGCAGCGCCTCACCGGCCAGGCCTCCAATGGCGATGTGCTGACCATCAACATGCAGCGCGACTACCGGGCCCGGCTGATCGGCCCCGAGGATTTGCAGGACGCCGACCGCCAGAAACGCGCCACCTGGCATCTCGACCTGACTGCCGGCGGCCCTGATGCGATCTACAGCCGCATCGAGATATGGCTGGAGCAAGGCACGTATCGCATGGTGAAGGGCCGTTTTTATTCCGATTCCGGTCGCCTTCTGAAAACCGCCTACTACCGCCGCTATGCCGAGCAACTCGGCGTCATCCGCCCGACCGAGACCATTCTGATCGACGCGATCGACAGCAGCCTCGTCACCTCCGTTGTCTCGTCGGACATGCGCCCGCAGGACATCCCCGACGCGTGGTTCCAACGCGACTACCTCCCGCGCCTCAAG
The DNA here is from genome assembly GCA_947447625.1 of Rhodospirillales bacterium. Lineage (GTDB taxonomy): Bacteria > Pseudomonadota > Alphaproteobacteria > Acetobacterales > Acetobacteraceae > CAIYPH01. The sequence continues at coordinate 16,036 of CANFKS010000086.1, forward strand.
ATCGACTGATGCGCCGCATCCTCGGGCTGCTCCTGGCCCTGACTGCCTCAGCCCTGATCACGCAAGCCTGGGCCGACGAAAACGCCGACCTCGACATGATCCCGACGGATCTGGTCAAGGCCGCAGCCCCGGCCGCCGCTGATCCCCCCGCCAAGGGCAGGCTCGCTCTCGAAAACGCCGGCGCCCTCGCGGCGCTGCGCGGCCCTCTCATTGTCCCCGCCCCCGGCCGCCCGCCGCCGCGCTGGTCCAACCGCACCAGCCTGGATCTGCGCTGGCACGGTGACCTCGCTCCCACGCTCGCCTTCACCTTCAGCGACCGCCTTGACCTTTACGCCCGCGACGGGCTCGCATTCGGCCAGGGTCGCACGGCTGCGAACACTCTGCGCGAAGCTTATGTCACCTGGGAGCCCAGCCCCCGCACCTACCTTGAAGCCGGCCGCATCAACCTGCGCAACGGCGTCGCACTGGGCTACAACCCGACCGATTTCTTCCGCACCGGCAGCGCCGTTGACCAGGCCACCGCCGACCCCTCGGTGCTGCGCGAAAACCGCCTCGGGGCCGTCATGCTGCGCAGCCAGCACATCGCGGACTGGGGTTCCGTCAGCCTCGCCTACGCCCCCAAGCTGTTCGACCCCACCCGCATCGGCCAGGGCGCCACCGCGCCGCTCGACCCTCATATCGACCGCACCAACGCCACCGATCGCGTCCTCGCCACCCTCCATGCCGATATCGGCCCCATCGCCTCCGAACTCCTGGCCTTCCGCGAGAACAACCGCGCCCGAATCGGCAGCGCCGTCACCGCTCCGATCGGCCAGCAGATCGTCGCCTACGCCGAATGGTCCGCCGGCTCCGAGCAACGCCTCGCCGCCGCCGCCGTCACCTATGGCATCCGCACCGGCACGCTCCCGCCCGGCACCCCCATCCTGCCCACAACCGCCACGGCAAGCGCGGTGTCAAACGACCTCGCCGTCGGCCTCTCATGGACCGGCGAGTCGAAAATCACCCTCAACGCCGAATATCTTTTTCATCAGGCCGGCTTCAGCCGCACCGAGTGGCGCCGCTGGTACAGCCTCGGCCACGCCTCCCCTTTGCTCGCGGGCCTGATGTGGTATGAGCGTGCCTTCGCCGCCGACCGGCAAACCCCTGTTGCCCGCCAGCAGGTCTTCCTCCGCGCCAATTGGCCCGACGCCATCGCGCGCGACATCGACCTCACGGCCCTAGAGCGTGTCTGCAAGAGGTTGAATCTAGGGATTCCGGCGCGATCTGAAATCTGATTCAAGTTGCTGGCTGTATAGGAGGCCAGTAGCGATGCCACGACCATATTCGAATGATCTACGGGAGCGAGCGCTGGCGCTGGTTGCGAA
>CANFKS010000087.1 GCA_947447625.1 Rhodospirillales bacterium
CATCGGCTGGATCACCAGCCAGGACAACGAAGGCCGCATCAACCTCGCCCCCTACTCCTTCTTCAACGGCGTCTCCTCCCGCCCACCCATGGTGGGCTTCTCCACCGAAGGCTGGAAGGACAGCGCCCGCAACATTGAACAAACCGGCGAATTCGTCTGCAACCTGGTCTCCCATGACCTCGCCGAAGCCATGAACATCACCGCCGCCCCCCTCCCCCCCGGCGAAAACGAAATGATCCGCGCCGGCCTCGACCCCGCCCCCTCGCGCATCGTCAAGCCCCCGCGCGTCGCCCGCGCCATCGCCGCCCTCGAATGCCGCCGCAGCGCCATCATCCGCCTCTCGGACTCGCTGGGCAATGAACTCGACACCTGGCTCATCCTCGGCGAAGTCGTCGGCGTCCACATCAACAACGCCTTCCTCAAAGACGGCATCTTCGACACCGCGGCTGCCCGCCCCATCGCCCGCTGCGGCTACGCCGGCGACTACGCGGAAGTCACCACACTCTTCCAAATGACCAGGCCCGCATCATAAAAAAGGCAGTGCTTCTTTTTTAAAAAAGAAGCAAAAAACATTCATGCCGCAGGATGGGGCGCGCTTTGGCGCCCCATCTCGCACAAGACAAACCCTTGTCATAATTGACAAAGAGCTCTTCGGTTCAAACGGAACCACCAGCCGACTCCAATCGCTGCTGACGAGCCCCGGCGTGCCCGAACTCCTTGCCACCGCCCCCCATCCGCGCCCTGCGCGTGCCCAAGGCGGGCGTCAGCCCCGCACGATCCGCCCCCCGGGCATCGCCCGCGGCGCCCCCGTCGTGCCCGGAAAACTCAACGGCAATCCCGCCACCACCCGCGCCGCGAGAAACCCGAAACACTGCGCCTCCACCGCATCCCCATCCCATCCCACCGCCTCCACCGTCTCCACCGGCACCCCGAGCCGATCCCGCAGCGCCGCCATGATCGTCGGATTATGCCGCCCACCCCCCGTCACCAGCCACCGCCCGACCGGCCCCGGCAATCCCCCCGCCGCCACCGAAGCCGCCGTAAACGCCACCAACGTCGCCGCCCCATCGGCGGCCGACAGCCGCTCCACCCCGCTGGCCGCCAACGCCCGCCCGAAATCCAGCCGGTCCAGCGATTTCGGCGCCGGGCGCTTGAAATACGGATGCGCCATCAACCGCCCCAGCACCGCCTCATCCACCCGCCCCTGCGCCGACAACGCCCCATCCGCATCGATCGCCATGTTCGAATGCGCCGCCGCCCAATCATCGAGCGGCCCATTCCCCGGCCCAGTATCGAACGCCAGCAACCCCCCATGCGCCCCGATCCATGTCACATTGCCGACCCCTCCGATATTCAACACCGCCAGCGGCTTCTCCAAATCCCGCGCCAACGCCTGATGATACACCGGCACCAGCGGCGCCCCCTGCCCCCCCGCCGCCACATCGGCCGAACGGAAATCATACGCCACATCCACCCCCGTCGCCGCCGCCAAAGCCGCCGCATCGCCGATCTGCCAGGTGAACCGCCGATCCGGCTGATGCAGAATGGTCTGCCCATGAAACCCGATCAGATCCGCCTCCAACCCGATCGCCGCCACCGCCTGGACATGGCGAACCGTCAACCGCCGCGTCACATCGGCCAAAAACCCATCCGCCGGGTCCAACCCTGGCGCCCTGTCCAGCAGCCGCCGCAAATCGCCGCGCAACGCGTCGTCATACGGCAAGGTCAGCGCCGGCCCGAACCTGCCCACCCTCTCCCCATCCGTCTCGATCCAGGCCGCATCGACCCCGTCCAGCGAGGTCCCGCTCATCAGCCCGATACAGCGCAGCATTTTCATATCCCGCCCTTTATGATAGCCCACCCGCCGTTCAACCCCGGAACCAACGCCATGACCACCGCCGACTTTCTGCATGAAGCCACAGCACGCGGCTTCGTTTTCCAGTGCACCGACACCGAGGGCCTCGAATCCGCCCTGAAGTCCGGCATCGTCTCCGGGTATATCGGGTTCGATTGCACCGCGGACAGTCTCCATGTCGGCCACATGTTGCCGCTGATGATGTTGCGCCTGCTGCAACGCCATGGCCACCGCCCCATTCCCCTGCTCGGCGGCGGCACAACCAAAATCGGCGATCCCTCCTTCCGCGAGGAGGCCCGCCAGTTGCTGACCACCGAGCAGATCGAAATCAACAAGGCCGGCATCCGCCGCAACATCGAAAAGCTGATGCACTTCGGAGACGGCCCAACCGATGCCGCCATGCCCGACAACGCGGAATGGCTGGACAAGCTGAGCTACATCGAACTGCTGCGCGAAGTGGGCGTGCATTTCAGCGTCAACCGCATGCTCGGCTTCGACAGCGTGAAATCCCGCCTTGAACGCGAACAGGGGCTGACCTTCCTCGAATTCAACTACTCCATCCTGCAAAGCTACGACTTCCGCGAACTCAACCGCCGCTACGGTGTCACGCTGCAGATGGGCGGGTCCGACCAATGGGGCAACATCGTCAGCGGCATCGACCTCGTGCGCCGCACCGACAGCAAAACCGTCTTCGGCCTCACCACCCCGCTGCTGGCCACCGCCTCGGGCGTCAAAATGGGCAAGACCGCCAAGGGTGCCGTCTGGCTCAGCGCCGAGCGGTTGCCGGTGTTTGACTACTGGCAATTCTGGCGCAACACCGAAGACGCCGATGTCGGCCGCTTCCTCAAGCTGTTCACCGACCTGCCGCTGCCCGAGATCGCCCGCCTCGAAGCGCTCGGCGGCGCGGAGATCAACGAGGCGAAAAAAATCCTCGCCAACGAAGCCACCGCCTTGATCCACGGCGCCGCCGCCGCCGCCGATGCGGCCGAAACCGCCCGGCGCCAGTTCGAGGAAGGCACCGGCGGGGACGTGCCCCGTGTCGGCATCGCGGCCAGTGAACTGGCGGAGGGCGGCATCGCCGTGTTCCGCCTGCTGGCGCTCGCCGGCCTCGTTGCCAGCAACGCCGAGGCCCGGCGCCTGATCCGCGGCGGTGGCGCCCGACTTGACGATGCGCCGGTCAAGGATGAGGGGCTCGTGGTGCCGGAATCCGCCTTGCGGGCCGGCGTGCGGGTGTCCTCGGGGCGCAAACATCATCGCCTCGTGCAGATCGACTGATCCGGGCTGTATCGCGGTATTTGACGAACCGGCCCGGCGCGCGGAAAAATCACGCCGGATGGATGGGAGCCTGCGATGAAGGACGAACTGCCGCGCGCGATGCATGACATGGGCGGTGTCACCAAGTTCATGTGCGATCCGGTCGATACCGAGCCGCATGCGCTGAACGACTTCGACAAGGAAGTCGACGCGATCCGCCAGTTGCTGGGCATGAAGAAGGTGATGTCGGTCGACGAACTGCGCCGCGGGATCGAGGCGATCCCGGAGGGCGATTATCTGCGGCTGACCTATTACCAGCGCTGGATCCGCTCGATCACCGACAACATGCTGGCCAAAGGCATGTTCACGCAGGACGAGCTGCGCGCCGCCCTGGAGCAGCTGCGATGATCGCGCCCGGCACGCAGGTTCGCGTCAAGCTCAACTGGCCCGAGACACGGGGGCCCTGCCATATCCGCACGCCGCATTATGTGCGCGGCGAAACCGGGGTGGTCGAGCGGCATCTCGGCGATTTCCCCAATCCGGAAGACCTGGCCTTCGCCCGGCCGGCCGCGGTGGTGTCGCTGTATCATGTCCGCTTTGACCCCAAGCCGTTCTGGCCTGAAGGGGTGGCGCCCGACGAACTTGTGATCGAGATCTTCGAACATTGGCTGGAGGCGGCACCATGAGCGGCATTCTGGAAACCCCGGCGGAGCGTTTGCTGGAGGCGGTGCGCGGCCTGCTGACGGCCAAGGGGATCATGACGACGGACGAGATCGCCGAACGCATCCGCATCACCGATGGCGGCAGCCCGGCGCAGGGCGCGCGGATGGTGGCCAAGGCGTGGACCGACCCGGACTACAAGGCGCTGATGCTCCGCGACGGGACGGCAGCGGCCGAAATGCTGGCAATCCCGATGCGCGGCCTGCCGCCGCTGGGCGTGCTGGAGGATACCGAGGCTGTGCATAACCTCGTGGTGTGCACCTTGTGCTCCTGCTACCCGCGCGCGGTGTTGGGCTATCCGCCGTTCTGGTTCAAATCAGCGGCCTATCGGGCGCGAGCGGTGCGCGATCCGCGCGGGCTGCTCGGCGAATGGGGCACCGTGTTGCCGGATGGGCAGAAGCTGCGGGTGGTGGACAGTACGGCGGATTATCGCTGGATGGTGCTGCCGCAGCGGCCCGCGGGGACCGAGGGATGGAGCGAGGCGCAACTCGCCGCGATCGTGCGCGAGGGGGATATGATCGGCGTGACGGTGCCGAAGGCGGGCTAGGCGATGCGCGGCGTTCTGGGCGTGCTGCTGGGGCTGGCGTGGTCGGCTCCCGCACTGGCCGCGTCCGCGCCGGCGGTGGAGGCCGCGCACGGGATGGTGGTTTCGGCGCAGCGCCTCGCCTCCGAGGCGGGGCTGGACATGCTGCGCCGGGGGGGCAATGCGGTCGATGCGGCTGTGGCCGTGGGGTATGCGCAGGCGGTGACCAATCCGTGCTGCGGCAATATCGGCGGCGGCGGGTTCATGACGCTGCATATGGCGGATGGGCGGGAGGTGTTTCTCGATTTCCGCGAAACCGCGCCGGCGGCAGCAACACCAGCGATGTATCTCGATGCGGCCGGCACCCCGGTGCCGCAGGCGAGCCTGATCGGCTGGAAATCGGTCGGCGTGCCCGGCACGGTGGCCGGGTTTGAGGCGGTGTTGGAGAAATATGGCAGTCTGCCGCGCGACGTGGTGATGGAACCGGCCGTGCGGATGGCACGAGACGGGTTCGTTCTGACGCGGGGGGATACGGATATTCTGGAGAGCAGGGCAGCGGCGTTTCGGGCGCGGCCGGCGCTGGCGCGGGTGTTTCTGCGGCCGGATGGAACGCCGTTGCAGCCGGGCGATCGGATGATACAGCCGGATTTGGCGGGGACGCTGGCGGCGATTTCGGCCCGGGGGGCAGCGGCGTTCTATGAAGGGGCGTTTCCCGCGGCGGTGGAGGCAGCCTCGAAGTCTGACGGCGGGATCATCACGGCCGCCGATTTCGCTGCATACCGGGTGAATGAAAGCGTGCCGCTGAGATGTTCGTATCGCGGCTATGTGTTCCATTCCGCACCGCCGCCCTCCTCGGGCGGGGTGACGCTGTGTCAGATCCTCAACATCCTGGAGGGGTATGACCTCAAGGCGATGGGGTTCCGCTCCGCGCAATCCGTCCATGTGATCGTCGAGGCGATGCGCCATGCCTATCTCGACCGGAACACGCATCTGGGCGACCCGGCCTTCGTGCACAATCCCCTGGAGCGGTTGTTGTCGCGCGACTATGCCGCCGCGATCCGTGCGAAAATCGGGGCGGGTGCCACGGCTTCAGCAACACTCGGGCCGGGGATCGAGCCGCACGAAAAGCCGGAGACGACGCATTATTCGGTGGTGGATGCGGCGGGCAATGCCGTTGCCGTGACCTACACGATCAATGGCGGGTTCGGCGCGCTGGTGATGGCCGGCGGGGTGTTGATGAACGACGAAATGGACGATTTCACCGTCAAGCCCGGCGTGCCCAACCTGTTCGGCCTGGTGCAGGGAGCGGCCAACGCGATCGCACCGGGCAAACGCCCGCTGTCGTCGATGGCGCCGACGCTGGTGACGCGGGATGGGCGGATATTCCTGGTGCTGGGGTCGCCCGGCGGCGCGCGGATCATCACCATCACGCTGCTGACGGCGCTCAATGTGATCGACTACGGCATGGAAATCCAGGAGGCGGTGAATGCGCCACGGTTCCATCACCAGTTTCTGCCCGACGAAGTGTTCGTCGAGCCACGCGGCTTGTCGCCGGATACCGAGGCGGTGCTGACCGGGATGGGATACCGGCTGCGGACGCAATCGCCGTGGGGGGCGGCGGAGGCGATCGCCATCGGGCCGGAACAGACGACGCAAGCGGCGCTGGCGAGTGCGGGGTCGGACGCGGCAATGTCCGGACGGATGCGGCCAGGGGTGCGGTACGGGGCGAATGATGACCGGCGGCCGGCTGGGGCGGCAGTCGGGTATTAGAGCGGGATGCCTTCTGATAGGCGAAGGCATCCCGCTCTAACTCTTTGTTTGATCGCCTGATTCAGATTTTTGGTGATTCCACCAAAAATCATCAGGCTCTAGAGCGGGATGCCTTCCGACAGGCGAAGGACAGTGCTTCTTTTTTGAAAAGAAGACGCGCTTCACCCCTTCACTTCAAGCCCAAGCCCGCTCGCGATATCGGCGAGTTGATCGAGGCTGACGATGGCGCCGGCCATGGTGGCGGGCCGGCGCGGGTCGAGGCCGGAAAGGTCGGCGCCGCGGAGGTCGGCGCGGTCGAGGCGGGCGTTGTCGAGGGTGGCGAAAGCGAGGTCGGTGTCGTGCAGGTTGGTTCCGGTGAGGATGGCGGCACGGAGGTCGGCTTCGCGGAGGCGGGAGCCGGTGAGGGTGCAGCCCGGCAGTTCGATGCGGGCGAGGTCGGCGAGTTCGAGGTTGCAGGCATGGAAGGTGGCGCGGGTGGTGATGCTGCGCCGCGCGAGGGGGCGGCTGAAATCGACGTTGAGGAATTTGGCGCCGCGCAGGTTGCATTCGGTGAAGGTGATGTCGAACAGGGCGGCGCGTTCGAAGGTGGCGAACGAGAGGTCGCAGCGGATCAGGGTGGCGCGGGAGAGATCGGCGAAGGCGAAGCGGGGCGCGGTTTCGGGGGTGGTGGTGAAGCGGCAGGATTCGAAGCGGGCGGAGTCGAGGATGGTGTGGGTGAAGCAGCAGGCGGTGAAGCGGCAATTGGTGAAATGGGCGGATTCGAGGCGGGTGCCGGCGAAGGTGACGGCGGTGAAGTCGCAGGTGGTGAAGGTGGCGTCGTCGATGGTGAGGTCGTCGAAGTCGGCGGCGGAGAGGTCGGCGCCGGTGAGGCCGGCTTCGGCGGCGTCGCGGAGGCGGTCACGGTCCATTATTTGAGGGCGAGGTGTTTCCGGCTGCCCCAGCGCAGGCCGGTGGCGGCGTGGCAGGCGGGGCAGGCGGGATGCCAGGCGGGGTGGGCGGTGCCGCAGGGGTCGCAGTGCCAGGCGGGGTCGGGCTCGGCCGTGGCGGCGGCGTGGAGCGCGTCGCGCTGGGCGCGTTGGCCGGCTTCGGTGTGGGGATGTTCGGCGGCTTCGAGGTCGGCGGCGAGGAGGTAGACGCGGCGCTGGCGCAGGCCGGCGGATTGGGCGGCGCGGAGGTGGCGGCGGGCTTCGCCGATGAGGCCGGCATCGAGGGTGCGGCGGGCGAGAAGGAGGTGGGTTTCGGGGTGCTGGTTGGCGCCTTCGGTGAGGCGGGTGGCGGCGGCGACGCAAGCAAGGGGATCGGTGGTGGGGCGAAGGGCGAGGTCGGCGAGGGCGGGGTGGGGGGCTTGGGCCCAGGATTGGGTAAGGATTTGTTGCGCCTTGGCTTCGCGGCCGGCGGCGCGGAGGCGGGCGGCGTAGGCCAGCGCGGCGGGGGGGAAGCCGGGGTCGGATTTCCAGGCGCGTTTGGCAAGAGAGAGGGCGTGATCGGGGTCAACCGTGGATTCGGCGGCGGCGGTGGCGAAGGCGATGCGGGTTGTGGCGGCGGGGGCGAGTTTGGCGGCTTCGGGCCAGTCCCCGATGCGAACGGCGAGGGAGAGTCGTTCGTCGCGGAGCCAGGCGGTGCCGGGGCGCGTTGCGTCGGCGCGTTGGGCGAGGGCGGCGGCTGCGGTCCAGTCCTCGCGGGCGAGGGCCTGGCGGAAGAGGCCGCGCAGGCCGAGGAAGGCGGCGTCGGGGCGGGCTTGCATGCGCGTGTAGAGGGCGGCGGCGTCAGCTTCGCGGCCGGCGAGGCGGTTGGCTTCGGCATCGATAAGAAGGGTTTGGGCGGTGTCGCCGAGGCAGGCGCGGGCACGGGTAGCGGCGGCGCGGGCGGCTTGCGGGTCGGCGGCGGCGAGGGCCACGAGGGCTTCGGCGACGGCGGCGTCACCGCTGGTGCGGCGGCGGGCGGTGCGCCAGGTGCGGAAGCGGGCAGGGATGGCGAGGATCGCGAGGATCAGGCGCAGGACGAGGAGGAGGAGGATCAGCAGGATGGCGCCGCCGAGGACGGCGAGGCCGGAGCGGGTTTCGATGATGAGGGGGCCGATACGCAGCGTGACGTCACCGGGCAATCCCGCGAGCCACCAGGCGAGGGCGACGGTGGCGGTGGCGGTGGCGAGCAGGAGGAGGACGCGGCGCATCAGGGGCGCGCCAGCGCGGCGAGGGCGGCGCGGGCGGCGAGCAGGGCTTGCGCGTCGGCTTTCCAGGGCGCGGCGATGGCGGCGGCGGCGGGGTCGAGCGCGTCGAGGGCCGCGATGGCGCCCGGGAGGTCGGCGGCGTCGAGCCGGTCTTGCGCGGTGGCGAGGACAGTTGCGGCGGCGGCACCGATCAGGACATCCGTGCCGCGGCGGATGGTGACGAGGCTGGAGAGGGTTTGGCCGAGACGGTCGGACCAGGTGGCGGCGGCGGCGGGATGGCTGGCGGCGCGGGCGAGGCGGGCGGTTTCGGGGAAGGTGGCGCGCAGGGTGGCGAGGGTGGGCGGCGGCGTGGCGGCGAAGCGGGCCAAAGCGGGGGGGGATTGGGGGATGGGGCCGATTGGCAGGCCGGCGTCGAGCGCGAGGCTCGCGGCCTGGAGGCGGGCGATGCGTTCGGCGGCGGCGAGGCGGGATTCGAGGGCGGAGAGGTCGGCCGGGCCGGCCGCGGAGAGGGGGCGGGATTCGAGAGCGCCGAGACGGGCTTCGATGGGGCGCAGGTCGGGGCTGCCGATCAGCGGGCGTTGTTCGAGTGTGGTCAGGCGCTGATCGAAGATGGCCAGGCGGGCGCGGAGGTCCCGCGTTTGGCCTTCGAGGCTGGCGATGCGCGCGGGGTCAACCTGCGGGGGCGCGTCGTGCTGGGTCTGCCAGAGATAGAAGACGGCGGCGGCGAGGCAGAGGAAGCCGATGGCGGTGAAGATCGGCAGCGCGTGGCGCGGGGAATGGGTGGGCGCGGGGGTGGGGCCCGGCTTTTCGGATTCGGGCGGCAGGGCAGCGGAGGGGCGGGGGGGCGGGGTGGGGTCGGTCATGGGAGCAGCGCGAACATCGCGTCCTGGTTCGGGTGGGATGCAACACGGATGCGCGCCCAGGGCAAGGGGGCGAGTGCTGCGGCGGTTGCTGGGGAGATGGCGATGGCCTGGATGGCAGACAAGGTGACGGGGGGGGGGACGAGCAGGCGGGCGAAGGCGCGGGCGGTGTCGGGGGAGAAGAACAGCGCGTGGCCGTGGCCGGCGGCAAGCATGGCGGCAGCTTGCGGGGGCAGGGTGGTGACGGGGCGGGCGGTATAGGCAACGCGGCGGATGACACAAAAGCCGTGGGCGCGCAGGGCGGCGGCGAGGTCAAGACCCTGCCCGCCGCCGCTCAGCAGGAGGAGGGGACCGGCGTCGGGGTCGAGGCGATCGGCGGCGAGGCTGGCGAGGCTGGCAGCGTCGCGGCCGGCGCTGGTGACATCGGTGTGGCCGAGGGCGCGGGCCTTGGCGGCGGTGGTGTCACCGACGGTGAACAGCGGGCGGGTGGGTAGGCCGGGGGCGAGGCTGTTGGCGCTGGTTACCAGGATGGCCTGGGCCGTAGGGGGGAGGGTTGGGGTGCGGCGGGCGATGGTGAGGATCGGGGCGATGATGGGGGTGAAGCCGCGTTCGGCGAGGCGGCGCGCGGTTTCGCTGGCGCCCGGTTCGGGGCGGGTGACGAGGATTGTGGTATCACCGAACTGGACCGTCACTGGTGGACTCCTGTCGGGAGGATGATCGGCCCGGGAAAGCGGTTCCTGGAGCGGGATGCCTTCCGATCGGCGCATGCATCCCGCTCTCGCTCTTTGTTGGATCGCCTGATTTAGACTTTTTGGCGATTCCGCCAAAATCGTCGGGCTTTAGGCGAAGATATCACGCGGGCTGTCGGCGCGCAGTTCGTCGCCAAGGTCATTGCCGAGGCGGATGGCGTCGGCGGCCGGGCCGGTGCGTTCGCGTTTGATGAGGAAGCTCCCGTCGGCGCGGGCGACGAGGCCGGTGAGGTGCAGGGTGCCGTCGGGATGGAGGCGGGCGTAGCCGCCGATCGGGGTGCGGCAGGAGCCGTCGAGGCTGTGAAGCAAGGCGCGTTCGGCGGCGGCGACGGCCTTGGCCTCAGGGTCCTCGATGGCGGCGAGGAGTTCGTGGAGTTCGGTGTCGCTTTCGCGGACCGTGATGCCGACGATGCCTTGGCCGGCGGCGGGGACCATGATGGTGGGGTCGAGCACGATATCGGCTTCGTGGCCGATCCCGAGGCGCTTGAGGCCGGCATAGGCGAGGAGGGAGGCGCCCATGTCCCCGGCGCGGACGCGGCCGAGGCGGGACTGGACGTTGCCGCGCAGGACTTCGCAGCGCAGGTCGGGCCTGGCATGGAGGAGTTGGGCCTGGCGGCGGACGGAGCTGGTGCCGATGAGGGCGCCCTGCGGCAAGGCGGCGTAGGGGGTGGCGGGGTCGGCATCCGACTTGGCGCAATCGGGGCCGAGGATGAGGGCGTCGCGGGCGTCTTCGCGCTTGAGGGTGCAGGCCAGGACGATGCCGGGGGGCATCTCGGTTTCGAGGTCCTTGAGGGAGTGGACCGCGAAGTCGATGCGATGATCGACCAGGGCTTCGTGGATTTCCTTGGCGAAGAGGCCTTTGCCGCCGATGTCGGCAAGGCGGGTGTTGGCGGCCTGGGTGGCGTCGCCGGTGGTGCGGATGATATGTTCCTCGAAGACGTCGAGGCTGCGCAGGACGGGGCAGAATGTGGTGAGCAGGCCGAGGAAGTGGCGGGTTTGCCAGACCGCGAGCGGCGAGCCGCGGGTGCCGACGCAGAGCGGCAGGCTTCGCATATGGGGCTTGACGCCCTGGGGGGCGCCGGTCGCGGGGGCGGCGTGCCCGGGCGCGGCATGGGCTTGCGTGGGGTGGGCTTTGTCCATCGGAATGTCCTAGAACTGTGACTGTTCAAAGTGAAGATGGCGACTGAGGAATTTTGGCATGCGGCCGGTGCTGGCGATCGAGACGTCCTGTGATGAGACGGCGGCGGCGGTGCTGGATGGCGCGGGGGTGATCCTGGCCGAGGCGGTGTTGAGCCAGCGGGATCATGCCGCGTTCGGCGGTGTGGTGCCGGAGATCGCGGCGCGGGCGCATTTGGCGCATCTGCCGGGGATGGTGGCGGCGGTGATGGCGCGGGCCGGGCTCGGATACGGGGATCTGGAGGCGGTGGCGGCGTCGAGCGGGCCGGGGTTGATCGGGGGGTTGATCGTGGGGTCCGGGTTCGCGAAGGGGGTGGCGATGGCGCAAGGGATCCGGTTTGTCGGGATCAATCATCTGGAGGCGCATGCGCTGACGGCGCGGCTGACGGATGGGATCGGGTTTCCGTATTTGTTGCTGCTGCTGTCGGGCGGGCATTGCCAGTGCATCGCGGTGGAGGGGGTGGGGCAGTATCGCCGGCTGGGGGGCACGATCGATGATGCGGTGGGCGAAGCGTTCGACAAGGTGGGCAAGCTACTGGGGCTCGGCTGGCCCGGGGGGCCGGCGGTGGAGCGGCTGGCGCGCTTGGGGGATGCGCGGCGGTTTGCGTTGCCGCGGCCGTTGCTGGGGCGGGCGGGGTGCGATTTTTCGTTTTCGGGGCTGAAGACGGCGGTGGCGCATCTGGTGGGGGCGTATCCGGCGGGGCCGTTGCCGGAGCGGGATGCGGCGGATATAGCGGCGGGGTTCCAGGCGGCGGTGGCGGCGGTGATGGCGGATCGGGCGCGGCATGCGCTGGGGATGATGCCGGGGGCGCGCAATCTCGTGGTGGCCGGGGGGGTGGCGGCGAATGGGGCGGTTCGCACGGCGCTCGAAGGGGTGGCGCGCGAAGGCGTCAGGGGGAGGGCGGGGATCGGGTTTGTGGCCCCGCCGCTGCGGCTGTGCGGGGATAATGCGGTGATGGTGGCGTGGGCGGCGATCGAGCGGCTGCGGCTCGGGGTGGCGAGCGATCTCAGCCAGGCGCCGCGACCGCGCTGGCCGCTCGATGGGGCGGATATGCGGGTCGCGGTGGAGGCATGATCAGGCAATGCGGCGTTTAAACTTCTGCATGCGGCGCAGTTTTTCGGGGCGGGGTGTGTCGGGGAAGACGGCGGCCCAATCATTGGCGATGACTTCGCCGACGTAGAGGTCTCCCTTGGAGTCGAGCGCCACGCTGTGGGGGGCGACGAAGGCGCCGGGGGTGGTGCCGGGCTTGTCGAGGCCGAGGCGGTTGATCAGCATGCCGTCATTGTCGAGCACCATGAGGCGCGGGCCGAGATTGGGGGTGGCGTGGTTGACCGCCATGTAGGGGCCGAGTTCGCCCACGAAAAGACAGGGGCAGGACCCCTTGCTGATGGCGAGGCCGCAAGGGCGGTGCAGGTTGTTGATTTGGCGGAGGTAATTGCCGTCACCGTCGAAAACCTGGATGCGGTGGTTTTCGCGGTCGGCCACGTAGACCTGGCCGGCGTCGTCGCAGCAGATGTTGTGCGGCAGGTTGAATTCGCCCTCGCGGGTGCCGGGCTTGCCCCAGGTTTTGATCAGCGTGCCGTCGGGGGAGAATTTGTGCACGCAGGCGTTCCAGTAGCCGTCGGAGACGTAGATGTCGCCGGTGGGGGAGAGCGCGGTGTGGGTGCAGCGGCAGAAGGGGGCGCCGCTCATGAAGGGGGCGGGCTGGTTGGGCACGCCGATTTGCAGGAGGAGTTTGCCGTCCGGGGTGAATTTGCGGACGGTGTGGTCGCCGTTGTCGGTCAGATAGAGGCTGTCATCCGGGCCGATGCTGGCGCCGTGGGCGTTGGAGAAGACGCCCTGGCCCCAGGAGGTGCGGAAGGTGCCGTCGCGGTTGAGCACGACGACGGGGTGGTCGCCGCGGTTGAAGAGATAGACATGGTCCTGGGAGTCGACGGCGATGCCGGCGACGTCACCGAGGACGATGTCGGGGGGGAGTTGTTCCCAGGCGTCGATCGGATCGAACTGGAAGTCATCGATGAGCGTCATGGCGTGTCCTGTCCCCGTTCCGTTGGGGCGACGGAACACCATGGGGGCATGGTTGTCCAGAGCAGGGGGATGATGCGGGCGGGCACGCAAGGCATGATTTCGTCACGCGGTGGTTTCGTCGTATGCGTCGGGCTGGTTCACTTATGATGCGAGCATTGCGCTTTGAATTATCGCCACGCCTTCCATGCCGGAAATTTTGCCGATTGCGTCAAGCATGCCGTGCTGGTGTGGCTGTTGCGGGCGATGGGGCGCAAGGAGAAGGGGTTCATGGTGCTCGATACCCATGCGGGGATCGGGCAGTACGATTTGAACAGCGGGCCGGCGGCGCGGACGGGGGAGTGGCACGGCGGGATCGGGCGGCTGATGGGGCGGGGGGATCCGGCGTTGGCGGATTATCTCGGTCTGGTGGAGCAGGTCGGGTTGTATCCTGGGTCACCGGCGCTGGTGCGGGCGGTGTTGCGCGAGCAGGATCGGATGGTGTGTTGCGAGTTGCATCCCGAGGATGCCGGCGTGTTGCGGCGGTTGTTTCGCGGGGATGGGCAGGTGGCGGTGCATCAGCGGGATGCGTGGGAGGCGGTGGGGGCGTTTTTGCCGCCGGCGGAGCGGCGCGGGTTGGTGTTGATCGATCCGCCGTATGAGGCGGTGGATGAGTTCGCGCGGGTGGAAGAGGGGCTGAAGCTGGCGCATCGGCGGTTTGGGCAGGGGGTGTTGGCGGCGTGGTATCCGGTGAAGGCGCGGGCGCAGGTGCGGGGGTTGCATGATGCGATGCGGGCGTCGGGCGTGCGGGATGTGGTGGCGGTGGAGGTGTATGTGCGCGAGCCCTTGGATGCGGCGCGGTTGAACGGGTGCGGGCTGGTGGTGGTCAATCCGCCGTTCGGCTTCGAGCGGGCGATGCGGATAGTGCTGGCGGCGTTGCTGGCGGGGTTGGGGACGGGGGAGATGGGGGCCGGGTTCAATGTGGTGCGGCTGAGCGATGAGTGAGATCGCGGTGATCGGCGCCGGGGCCTGGGGGACGGCGCTGGCGGTGCAGGCGGCGCGGGCGGGGCGGGCGGTGGTGTTGTGGGCGCGCGATGCGGGGCGGGCGGGGGCGATCGAGGCGAGCCGGGTCAATCCGCGGTTGCCAGGGGTGGTTTTGCCGGGGTCGATCCGGGTGACATCGGTGTTGCCGGGGGCGGGGATGACGCTGCTTGTGGTGCCGTTGCAGCATATGCGGGCCGTGGTGGCGGGGTTGCCGGGGGGGGGGCCGGTGGTGGTGTGTGCAAAGGGGGTGGAACGCGGGAGTTTGTTGTTGCCGTTGGAGGTGTTGGCGGCGGTGCGGGGGGATCGGGAGGGGGCGGTGCTGACGGGGCCGAATTTTGCGCATGAGGTGGCGGCGGGGTTGCCGGCGGCGGCGGTGGTGGCGGGGGGGGAGGCACTGCGGGCGGCGGTGATGGCGGGGATCGGGACGCCGGGGTTTCGGCTCTACGGCAATGACGATGCGATCGGGGCGCAGGTAGGGGGGGCGGCAAAAAATGTGGTGGCGATCGCGGCGGGGGCGGTGGTCGGCGCGGGGCTGGGGGAGAATGCGCGGGCGGCGCTGGTGACGCGCGGATTGGCGGAGATGGCGCGGTTGGCGGTGGCGCTGGGGGGGCGGGCGGAGACGGTGGCGGGGCTGTCGGGGCTGGGGGATTTGTTGTTGACCTGCACCGGGGCGTCGAGCCGGAATTTTTCGCTGGGGCTGGAGTTGGGGCGGGGGCTTGGGTTGGCCGAGGTGTTGGCGGGGCGCAGCGCGGTGACGGAGGGGGTGACGACGGCGCCGGCGCTGGCGGCGCGGGCAGCGGCGGCGGGGGTGGGGATGCCGATCGTGGAGGCGGTGGCGGCGGTGATGCGGGGCGAGATCGACGTGCAAGGCGCGATCGCGGCGCTGCTGGGGCGGCCGCTCAGGGACGAATAGAGCGGGATGCCTTATGACAGGCCAAGCCATCCCGCTCCAACGCTTTGTCTATTGCCTGACTCGCGCGGCCGTGTGGTTCCACCTCTGGCGATCACGGTCTCGGCGGCATTGCACATGCCGGGGGGCACTTTGGATTTTTCAAGATAAAATTCTTGAGCAACATTGACAAAATATCTTTCGAAGCGTAACGTTGTGTCTAGAAAAGCTAATTAAACATAATAACACCCTAATTGCGCTAAATTTAAAAATTACTTTAAACGGTCATTTTTTGCAGATGCAAAATTTTGATCGTTGCACAAGAACAAAGCGAGGAACAAATGCCCTCCATAAAGTTGAGTCTATGGGTCGCCTGCACGGTCGGTCTGATGTCAAATCAGGCATGTGCAACCGATCTTTACTACAATTTGATGTCTCCAAATTTCGGCGGCACCAACGCCGTCGCGCTCTCGATGGCGCAGCAGGAAAACAGCTTGAAGACCGCACATGCCGCTGCCGTTGCCGCCGCGGCGGCGCGTGCCGCCAGTGTGACCAGCAGCACCGGCACCGCCGCGAATGCTCAGAACCAAGCCTTCATCAACGCGATCATTTCGCAGTTGACCGGCCTGGTCGCCTACCGCGTCGCCACCGGCATCGCCAACGCGCCCCCCGGCGCAACCGGAACCGTTCAATCCGGCGATACCACCATCACCTATATCAACAACGCGGGCGCCCTGAGTGTGACCCTGACATCCCCATCCGGCAGCACGACGCTGACAGTTCCGACGGGGGGTTGAGCATCATGCGCAGTTTCAGGTTCCCCGCCTTCGCCGCGGCCCTTGCCGCCACCACGCTTCTCGGGGGCTGTGTGACGGCACCGCTCCCTTCGGCCGAGCCCCAGGCGCTGGAGACCGCCGAAATCACCATGCTGCCGCCGCCGCCGAAGCGCGCGCTGACCGTCGGCATCTACACCTGCACCGACACGACCGGACAGCGCCGCCCAACCGGCCAGTCGCAGGAACTCAGCACCGCCGTGCCGATGGATTGCACGCCCTATATGATCGACGCCGTGCGCGCGATGACGCCAGGCTACCTCAATCTGGTGGAACGCCAGCATGTCGACGAACTTCTGCGCGAACGCCAGATCGCCACCCTGGCGCTCAACAGTGCTGCCCAGGCCGCAGCGCCCGCGCAGGGACAGCCCGCGCCGCCCGGCCGCCGCCTCAACACCCTGCGGGTCGCCGAGGTGCTGCTGATCGGCCAGGTGGTGGCCTATGATCGCGAAACCACCCAGGCCAGCGCCGGCTTCGCCATCGGCGGCGTCGGCGCCAGCGGCACCTATGTGACCGATATCTTTACCTTCAGCATCCGTGCCGTTGCCGTGCAAACCGGCGACGTGCTGGGGCAGACCACTGTAACCAAATCCATCACCTCCCTGCGCCTTGGCGGCCACAGTTCCAAAATCTGGCCAACCTCTTTGATGGAGGCCGAACTGGGTGGCGCCGGCAACGAACCGGTCGGCCTCGCTTTGGGGCTGACTGTACGCGGCGCGCTTTCGGCGTTGGTCAAGCGCGGCATCACCGACGGCTGGTGGCACGGCTGAACCCGCCGCGCCCAATCCCCACCAGGCCCGCCGACCCGTCTATCCCCTGGGCAACCCATCCGCCCGCAACGAAGGAAACCACAATGCGTAAAACATTCTCCTTGTTCCTCGCCAGCACTGCGCTCGTCAGCGTGGCGGGACTTGGTCAGGCTTTTGCTCAGACCATCACACACAACGCCCTCTATATCGGCGGTTCCGGCACGGTCAAAACATTGACGATCTCCCAGGATTCGACCGTCACGAATAACGATATAAGCCTCGGTGGAACCGGGGCAGCAGCGTTCCCCGTAACGGGCACGTGGGACACCATCTCCATAACCCAATCCGGTGCCGTTGGAACCACCGGCAGCAACATCCTGAAGGGTGCAGGCATTGCTACACACGCTTCCGGCAGCAGCAGCTTCGCCGGAACTTATTCGACAACCGCCGCTGCCACAAAAGATAACGTTCATTCCCTGGCAACTGCAGTCACCGGGAGCGATGCGGCTATTGTCATTGCGATGGTCCAAGACGGAACAACCGGGGACAACGCAGTCACGGACTCGCTGACCGCCACCGGCGGCCTTGCCTACAAACTGAACGTTACCGGTAGCGGCAATACCTTGGGCAATACCCTGAACGGGACGGCCGTCACCCTGCAG
>CANFKS010000088.1 GCA_947447625.1 Rhodospirillales bacterium
CGTTCGGGATCGGTCATATCGCGATCGGGGTGGCGCTGGCTTATCTCGATTTCCGTTTTGCTGACGAGGCGTGGCAGCGCGAGGCGCCGGGATTGGCGGCCTGGCATGCGACGTTCAATGCCCGTCCGTCTGTTGTTCTGACTGCTTTTTCTGAAGGTTGAGATGATGATCCATAGCCGCATGATCGGGGATGCCCGGGTTACCAATGTGATCGAGTATTCGGGGCCGACGCATCCGCCGGAGTTTCTGTTTCCCGAAATATCGAAGGCGGAGCGGGATGCCTCGATTGCCGCCAATCGTGCGTGGCTCGCGCCGCATCATTATGTGCCGCACATGGACCGGTTCATTGTGACGATCCAGATCTGGGTGGTGCATGCCGGGGGGAATGTCATCCTGATCGATACCGGGGTGGGCAATTTCAAGAACCGTGCGGCGCCGCGGATGAACCAGTTGAATACGCTGCTGCTGCCGTGGCTGGAAGCGGCGGGAGCGGCGCCGCATCAGGTGACGCATGTGGTGCATACGCATCTGCATACCGATCATGTCGGCGCCAATACTGTGGAGCAGGATGGCAAATGGGCCCCGGCGTTTCCGAATGCGCGGTATTTGATGCCGCGCGCGGAGTTCGACTACTGGAAGGCGGCGTATGACCAGGGCGACACGATGGTGCAGGCCGGCAGTTTTGCGGACAGCGTGTTGCCGGTGTTGGAGGCGGGGCTGGTTGATTTTATCGATGATACGAAGGAAGTCGCGGGCTGCTTGATGCCGGAGGATGTGTCGGGGCATGCGCCGGGGATGCTGTCGTTCCGGCTGCGCTCGAAGGGGGAGGAGGGGATGTTTTCGACGGATACGATGCATTCGCCGATCCAGGTGGCAAATCCGCATTGGAACGATCGGTATGTGCTGGATGCCGGCAAGGCGCTGGAGTCACGGGCAAAAGTGCTGGCGCGGGCGGCGGAGCGCGGGGCACTGATCATGCCGATGCATTTCGGGGCGCCGTATTGCGGGTATGTGCGGCGCCAGGGCGAGGGGTATCGGTTTGAGGGGGCGGATTTGTAGGCAACGGGCGGCATTTCGTTGCGAAAGCGGGATGCCTTATGGGAGGTGAAGGCATCCCGCTCTAGAAATAGTCCCACACGTTGGCTTGGCGGGCCTCGTTCGGCAGGCCGTCGAACACGATCTGGCCGTTGTTCATGATGACCACGCGATCGGCGATGGTCAGCGCTGCGGCGACGTTTTGTTCGACCAGGATGGCGCCGACGCCGTGGGTTTTGCAGATGCTGTGGAACTGGGCGAACAGGCGTTCGACCAGGTTGGGGGCGAGGCCGATCGAGGGTTCGTCGAGCAGCAGGCAGCGGGGGGTGCCGAGGATGGCGAGGCCGAGGGCGAGCATTTGTTGTTGGCCGCCGCTCATCGAGCCGGCGCGGGTGGTGCGGCGTTCATCGAGGACGGGGAAGAGGGTGTAGATGTCGTGCGGGCGGAACATCGGGGCGGCACCGGTGATGGGCTTCCCCGCGACATTCTGGGTACCGACATTCTGGGCAGCGACGACCTCGATGTTATCGGCGACGTTGAGGTCGGCGAAGATGCCGCGGCCTTCGGGCAGGAGGCGGATGCCGGCGGCCACGCGCTCGGCGACGTTGAGGCGATCGATGGCGCTGCCGTCGAAGCGGACGGTGCCGGCGCGGGCGGGGAGCAGGCCCATGATGGTTTTGAGGGTGGTGGTTTTGCCGGCGCCGTTGTGGCCGAGGAGGGCGAGGATCTGGCCGGGTTCGAGGCTGAGGGTGATGTTGGAGATGGTGGTTTTGGAGCCGTAGCCGGCGGCGAGGTTGGACAGTTCGAGCAGCATCAGAGGGCACCCCCGAAGTAGATTTCGGCGAGTTTGGGGTCGGCGATGATTTCGGCCGGGCTGCCGTGCGCCAACAGGTGACCATGATGGAGGAAGAGCACGTCGTCGGCGATCTGCTGGACGACGCGGGTGTTGTGTTCGACGACGAGCAGTGTCTTGCCTTCGGATTGGAGGCGGCGGAGGAGGGCCATGACTTCGGTCAGGGCCGCGCCGGACAGGCCGGAGGTGGGCTCGTCCAGGAGAAGGAGGTCGGCGCCGGTGGCAAGGATGCGGGCGATGCAGAGCAGTTTTTGTTCACCGTAGGACAGATTGCGCACCAGGGTATCGGCACGGTCCTGTAGGCCGACATGGGCCAGGACATCGAGGGCGGCGAGGCGTTTGGCGGCGAGGGTGCGGGCGGTGTGGATGGGGCGGAATATGGCGGCGAAGGGTTCTTCGCCGACATGGTCCTGCATGCCTGCGAGGACGTTCTCGCGCGCTGTGAGGTCAGCGAAGAGGCGGAGGTTCTGGAAGGTGCGGGCGATGCCGTGGCGGACGACTTGCTGCGGGGTTTTGCCGTCGAGGCTGGTGCCTTGGAATGCGACGTGGCCGGTGTCGGGGGCGAGAAAGCCGGTGATGGCGTTGAAGATCGTGGTTTTGCCGGCGCCATTGGGGCCGACGAGGCAGGTGATGCGGCCTTTGGCGATGGTGAAGCTGCAGTCGCGCAGGGCCTGGAGGCCGCCGAAGCGTTTGTTGAGGTCGGTGACCTGGAGATAGGCGGTCATAGTTTTTCCCCCAGCAGGCCCTGGGGGCGGAAGAGCATGAACACGATCAGCAGCAGGCCGTAGATCAGTTGCCGCGCGGCGGCGGCGATGGTGGTGGGGATGTCGATGAGGGCGAGGATCTGCGGCAGGGCGAGCAGGACGAAGGGGCCGATGACGGAGCCCGCCAGGGTGCGCGCGCCGCCGACGACGACCATTGTGAGGAGGAGGATGGAGGCGTCGAGGTCGAAGGAGGAGGGGTCGATGAAGCTGAGGAAGGTGGCGTAGAGGCCGCCCGCGCTGCCGGCGAAGGCGCCGGCCAGGGCGGCGGCGCTGACTTTGGCGCGCAGGACGGATTTGCCCAGTGCGGCGACGGCGAGTTCGTCCTCGCGGATCGCGCGGAGCAGGGCGCCGAAGGGGGCGCGCATGATGAGCCAGAAGCAAAGGCAGCCGAGCGCCATGCCGATGGTGCTGAGGAGCATGAATTCGGTGGGCTCGATGAATTCGTGGCCGAACAGGATCGGGGCGGGAACGCCGGGCAGGCCGTTGGCGCCGCCGGTGCCGCCGGTCCAGTTGGTGAAGACGGCGGTGGCGAGGAGTTGGATGCCGAAGGAGGTGACGACGAAATAATCGCCCGAGACGCGCAGGCTCGGCAGGGTGACGATGATGTTGAGCAGGATGCACAGCGCGGCCGAAAGGAGGATGGCGAGCGGGAACGGGGTTGAACTGTGCATCAGCAGGAAGGCGGTGAGGTAGGCGCCGACGCCGAAGACCGCGGCCTGGCTGACGGAGAAGATGCCGACGATGCCGACCAGGAGGTTGGTGGACAGGCCGAGCAGGACGTAGATCTCGGCGAGTGCGATGTAGGTGGTGAGGAAATCCATCTTCCCTAGCTCGAAAATAGCCCGCGCGGGCGGAACAGCATGAAGATGACGAAGATGCCGAAGGTGATGCCGATGCTCCACTCGCCCGGCATGATGAGGAGCGAGAGGTTCTGCAGCACGGCGATGACGACGGCGAGGAGGAAGGCGCCCGTGATGCTGCCAACGCCGCCGGCAATGACGGCGATGGTGGCGGTGAGCAGGATGGGGACGCCGCCGAAGGGCTGCAGCCCAAGATCCAACGGCACGAGAACGCCGGGGATGCAGACCATGGCGCTGCCGATCGCCATGACGGCGACATGAACCTGGCGGGGCTGCAGGCGGGTGATTTCGGCAAGGAAGGGATTGGAGGCGACTGCGCGCATGCGTTTGCCGAGAACGGTGCGATGGGCGAACCACATGGCGCCGGCGTAGCTGGCGAGGCCGAAGACGACGGTGAGCAGTTGCGTGTTGGTGAGCAATGCGCCGCCGATGGTGGTGGTGCGGTTGCCCCAGGGAAGGCCGAATTGCAGGATGTTGGAGGTGTATATGGCGGCGACCCCGTTTTGCATGACGGCGGAGAGGCCGAGGGATGCGATGAGGATGACGAGGTGGGTGGCGCCGCTGCGGTCGAGGCGTTCGTAGAGCAGTTTCTGGATCGCGGCACCGACGGCAGCGCAGACGGCGACGCCGACCACAAGTGCTGCCCATTCCGGCAGGCCGTGCTTGAGGGCTGACCAGGTGATGTAGCCGCCGAGGCCGTAGACCGCGGCGTGGGCGACGTGGAAGAAGCGCGTGGTGGCGAAGATCAGCGAGAAGCTGACCGCCACCATGCCCAGCGCGCAGCCCCAGACGATCCCGTTGAGGAGCAGATTGAGCCAGAGCATGACGGACCTGACGCTGCGGGGACTACTTCGGCGGGATCACCTTGATGGTGGTATCCGCCTTGGCGGTGATGCGGTTCATGTTGATCTGGGTGGCCGCGGTGTTGGTGTTGAAGACGGTGGTGGTGAGGCCCTTGAAGGTTTTGATTTCGAAGAGTGCCGCGCGGAGGTTTTCGCCGGTGATGGGTTTGCCGTCCTTCAGCAGTTTCTCGATGCAGGACATCACGACGGTTGCGGCGTTGTAGTACTGCTTGGGAAAGAAATCGAACTCGGTGCCGTATTTGGCCTTGAAGGCGGCCGCCATGCCTTCGGGGGCGTTGATCAGCACCTGGGTGTGGATGAAGCCCTCGGCGTTGGGGTTGGCGATCAGTTCGGGATCGGAGAAGAAGGTGTTGCCGGCGACCATGAATTTGGCGTCGATCTGGCGGATCTGGTCGGCCAGTTGGGGGGTGCCGGAGGTGATGACGACGAAGAGGACTTCGGGCGCGGCGGCGGCGAGTTTCAGCAGCGCCGGGCGGTAGTTGGTGTCGCCGAAGGGCACGGGTTCCTGGGCGACGATTTTGCCACCGGCTTTCTCGAAGCTGCCGAGGAAGTCGTCGCGTCCGGCGATGCCGGCGGCGTTGTTTTCGAAGAGGATGGCCGCGGTCTTTTTACCGGCGTCGGCGAACAGGTAGGTGGCCAGGACTTCGAGTTCGCCGGCGAGGACGGGAATGGTGTTGATCAGGTAGGGGGAGGCTTTGTCGAGCGCGTCGGCCTGGGCGCCGCCGTTGACGAGGAGGGTTTTTTTGCGGGTGGCAAGGGGCGCCATGGCGAGGGAGGGGCCGGAATAACCGGTGAAGATGGCCGGGATTTTCTGCAGGTCGACCAGCTTGTTGAAGAGCAGGACGGACTGGTCGGGCTTGGCCTGGTTGTCCTCGAAGATGACTTCGATCTTGTGGCCAGCGATGCCGCCCTTGGCGTTGACTTCGTCAACCGCGTATTGGATTCCGCGTTGTTCCTGGGTGCCGACGACGGCGGCGGGGCCGGTCAGCGGCAGGACCGCGCCGAGCTTGATGGTGTCGGCCGCGGCGGGCAGCGAGGCCAGCGCCCCGAGGGCAGCAGCAAAGAACGCAAGCCGGCGCAATTGTCGCATTTTTGTTTCCTCCCGAATTGCGGGCATGGACGCACGCCAGATCGGTTTGGTCAACTGGCGTTGCCGAACCCGCCGGCGGGTTGATTGCCAGTCTCGCAAGGTGGGGCTACGAATTGCGCGGGAAATGCAAGAAGAGGATGCACATGATGTCAAATCCGGCGATCAATCCGAACGGCGTGCTCAAGGGCAAGATCGCGCTCGTCACGGGCGCGAGCCGCGGAATCGGCGAGGCTATCGCCGTGCGCCTGGCGATGGAGGGGGCGCGGGTGGTCTGCACGGCGCGCACCGCGGAGGAGGGCGAAAGCCGGTTGCCGGGGACGCTGAGCGATACGATCCGCCGGATCCGGGCCGCGGGCGGTGAGGCGACGTTCATCAAGGCAGATCTGTCGCGCGGCGAGGACCGGGAGCGCCTGGTGGAGGATGCGGTGGCGGCGTTCGGCGGGCCGATCGATATCCTGGTCAACAATGCGGCGGTGACGTTTTTTATCCCGATCGAGACATTTCCCGAGCGGCGGTTCGACCTGATGATGGAAGTGCAGGTTTGGGCGGCGGTGCATCTGGCGCAGATGGTGTTGCCGGGCATGCGGGAGAAGCAGGCGGGCGCGATTGTCACGATCTCGTCTGGGGCGGCGATCCATCCGGTGAAGCCCTATGGCGGGCGCGGGCCGGGCGGCGCGGTCTATGGCATGTGCAAGGCGGCGCTGGAGCGGTTTTCGACGGGGCTGGCATCCGAGGTTTACAACGACAACATCTCGGTCAATGCGATTTCGCCCGGGCTGGTGGCGACGCCGGGCGTGGCGGTGCATGGGCTGATCACGGAGGCGACGAAGCATCGGGTTTCGCCGGTGGAGAATATCGCCGAGGCTGTGTTCCAGATCGTTTCGCGCGATGCCAAGACGATGACCGGGCGCGTGGATCACGCAACGCCGTTCCTTGAGGAATTCGGGGTGGCGGCTTCGGCACTCGTGTGAAGGAAGGGCTTCTTTTTTGTAAAAAAGAAGCAAAAAACGTTCACTCCCTGGCTATGGAGGGACACTGGCGACACGCAGGGGCGAAGCCGTCATTGATCGGCTTCGCCCCTTTCTGTGTTGAGTGAGACTGATGCGAATTTTTGGCGATTCCGCCAAAAACCATCAGGCTCTGACAAAAATACTCAGGTCGCGGGTGATAGCTTGTCCTGTGTTTTGGTGTCGAAGTCGCTGGCGTCGTGGCGTTCGTGGAGCTGGCTTGCGGGCTCTCCGGTGACGCGGTTGACCATGCGGCCCCGTTTGACGGCAGGGCGGGCGGCGATGGCGTCGGTCCAGCGTTGGACGTTTTTGTAGTCTTGGACTTGGAGGAATTCGCCCGCGCCGTATTGCAGGCCTTTGGCGAGGGCGCCGTACCAGGGCCAGACCGCGATGTCGGCGATGGTGTAGACGGGGCCGGCAAGGAATTCGGATTCGGCGAGGCGGCGGTCGAGCACGTCCAGTTGGCGTTTTACTTCCATGGCGAAGCGGTCGATTGCGTATTCGATTTTGGTGGGGGCGTAGGCGTAGAAGTGGCCGAAGCCGCCACCCAGATAGGGGGCGCTGCCCATTTGCCAGAACAGCCAGGAGAGGCATTCGGCGCGGGCGGCAGGTTCGGTGGGGAGGAAGGCACCGAATTTTTCCGCGAGGTGGATCAGGATGGCGCCCGATTCGAAGACGCGGATCGGGGTGGGGCCGCTGCGGTCAAGCAAGGCGGGGATTTTGGAGTTGGGGTTGATGGCGACGAAATCGCTGCCGAACTGGTCGCCTTCGCCGATGCGAATGAGCCAGGCGTCGTATTCCGCGCCGGTGTGGCCGAGGGCGAGGAGTTCCTCAAGCATGACGGTGACTTTGACGCCGTTGGGGGTGCCGAGGGAGTAGAGTTGCAGCGGATGGCGGCCGACCGGGAGCTGTTTTTCGTGGGTGGCGCCGGCGATGGGGCGGTTGATGTTGGCGAAACGGCCACCGCTGCCTTTGTTCCAGGTCCAGATTGCGGGGGGTGTGTACTCGGTCGGGTTCGTCATGGGGGGCTCCGGGGAGATTGGGTAGGACGGGATCGCTTGCGGGGTAGACAGTAGATGACGCTCGGGGGGCGTGGAACAAGGGGGGGGGAGGTGGCTCAGCAAGGCTTCGACGGTCATCCGGTGGTGGCGAACAGATCGGAACGAGGGCGGCGTTGACGTCGCCGCGCAATGCAGGTTGGCCCGGATGTCCTTTTCGCGATGATCTCAGCCTGTTTGGCATTCTTCAGCCCGGCGACGGTGGACGTGTTGACGGATTTTTGCAGGATCGTCTGATGATACCGAAACCCTGTGATCGCGACCCTTCCGCGATCACAGGGTTTCGGTATGCGCGCCGGGTTGGTGGGCGGCGGCGCGCGGACAGAGACTCATACCAAGGGTCGCGCTTTGCGAGCCTTGGTATGAGTCGTCAGATTTTTACTGTCATGCCGCCGTCAACGACCAGAACATGGCCGGTGCAGTAGGCTGCGGCGTTGCTGGCGAGATAGACCACGGCGCCGTCGAGTTCGTCAGCCTGGCCCCAGCGGCACAAGGCGGTGCGTTGCGCGAAGCGGTCGTGCTGCTGGGGGTCGGCGCGCAGCTTGGTGTCCCTGTTGTCCGGGGTCATCATGTACCCTGGTGCGATGGCGTTGACGGTGATGCCGTGGGGGCCCCATTCGACCGCGAGTGCGCGGGTGAGGCCTTCGAGGCCGGCCTTGGCGGCGCAGTAGCTGGCATTGGCTTCGCGCGCGATATGCGCGTTGACGGAGGAGATGTTGATGATACGGCCCCAGCGGCGGCGGATCATGCCGGCGGAGGCGCGCCGCGCAAGGCGGAAGCAGGCGTTGAGGTCGACGTCGATGATCTCGTCCCACTCTGCGTTGGAGGCTTCGCTGGCGGTGCGGCCGTTGCCGTAGCCGGCGTTGTTGACGAGGATGTCGAGGTGGCCGAGGTCGGCTTCGATGCGATCGACGGCGGCATCGGCGGCGGGGCTGTCGGTGGTGTCGAAGGCGAGGGGGGTGGCGGTGCCGCCGGCGGCGCGGATGGCGGCGGCGGTGATGTCGATGCCGGCCTGGTTGCGGCCGTGGACGACGACGTGGGCGCCATTGGCGGCGAGGGCCAGGGCCATGGCGCGCCCGAGGCCGCGCGAGGCGCCGGTGACCAGGGCCACTTTGCCTTTGAGGGAGAAGAGGCCGGTCATGGGGATCCTTCGGTTTTTTGCAGTGGGGCGGGGTGGTTGCGGAGTGGCGGGCCAGGCCGATCTCGGCCATGAAGGCTGGGCGGGGTTGGGCTCGGGGCTGGGCAGGTCGGGGGAGCGGTGCGGGCTTGAACGACAGGATATGCGAAACCGCTGGGCTGCGCGAGGTGAAGGGGAGGGCGCCGCGCGCGATTGATCACCACGGTGTTGCTATGGTTGAGTGTGCTTGTATGGCAAAGCGGAAACAGGCTCGGGAAACGACACACGGTTCGGATCGGCTCAGTATCCGGATCGACCTGGTGTCGGGTGCGCGGATCGGGCCTGGCAAGGTCGCGATCCTCGAGGAGATCGCGCGGTCAGGGTCGATCTCGGCGGCCGGGCGGGTGCTGCGGATGTCGTATCGGCGGACATGGGAGTTGGTGGAGGAGTTGAACACCAGTTTCGGCGTGCCGGTCGTCGCGACTGCGGCGGGCGGGAATGGGGGGGGCGGAGCGGTTCTGACCCCGGCGGGTCAGATGATCATCGCGCGTTATCGTGCCATCGAGACCGACGCCGCAGAGGCTGCGCGTGCGCATTTGATGGTGCTGAGCCAGATCTGCGGCGCAAAGGCGCCCTGAAGCCTGAGCGAGCGGGGCAGCGATGCGGCCGGGCAGAGCAAGGCCGTAAGGGCTCAGTTCACGGCCTTGCTCTGCCCGGCCCAGAACGGCTTGCGCAGTTCGGTCTTGAGGATTTTGCCGGCGCCGGAGAGGGGCAGGCTGTCCGGTGTGAAACTGATGGAGCGGGGCAGCTTGAAGCCGGCAATGCGGGCGCGGCAATGGGCGATGAGGCTGGCTTCGTCGGCCTCCTGGTCCGGCTTGCAGCGGACGACAGCGTGGACGCGCTCGCCCCATTGCGCGTCGGGGATGCCGATGACGGCGCATTCGGCGACGGCGGGGTGGCTGTAGAGGGCTTCCTCGACTTCGGCGGAATAGACGTTTTCGCCGCCGGTGATGATCATGTCCTTCACCCGGTCGACGATGTAGATGAAACCGTCATCATCCATGTAGCCGCCATCGCCGGTGTGGAGCCAGCCGTTGCGCAGCGCGCGGGCGGTCAGTTCGGGTTGTTTCCAGTAGCCCTGCATGACGATGTTGCCGCGGGCGCAGACTTCGCCGACGGTGCCGCGCGGGACTTCGTGGTCGTTTTCGTCGAGGATGGCGATGTCGAGCCCCGCGAGGCCGCGGCCGGCCGATTTGAGGCGGGCGGCGTTGGGGCCCTCGAGGGCGAGGCAGTGCGGGGGCATGAGGGTAAGGCAGGGCGAGGATTCCGACTGGCCATAGGCCTGCATCAGCTTGGCGTGGGGGAGCACGGCGAAGGCGCGGCGCAGCACGGCCTCGGGCATGGGGGAGGCGCCGAACAGGAGCCATTCGAGGCTCGACATGTCGTATGCGGCGAGGTCCGGATGATGGACCAGCATGTTGATCATGGTGGGGACGATGAGGGAGTGGGTGACACCCTCGGTGGCGACGATGTGCATGAAGGCGATGGGCTCAAAGCGCGGCAGGAACCGGTGGGTGCCGCCCCGGGCGGTGATGAGGAAGGTCATGGCGCCGTCGGCGATGTGGAACATGGGGGCGGCGTGGATGAAACACGATCCAGGGCCCGCGGGCAGTTCGGCGAGCATGTTCAGTGCGTTGCCGACGATGTTGTCATGGCTCAGCATGACGCCTTTGGACCGGCCGGTGGTACCGCCGGTGTAGAAAATGCCGACGAGATCGGTGCCCCCGGCGCCGGCGTCGGTGGCGGGGGAGGCGGCGGCGAGGAGGGTTTCATAAGCGAGGGTGCCGGCGGGTGTGGGGGCGTCGCCGATGTGGATGATGTGGCGCAGGGCGGGCGTGCCGCCTGTGATGGTTGGCAGAACCGCGGCGAAAGCGTCATCGACGAGCAGGCCGGCGCAACCGGAGTCAGCAAGCCAGAATTCCATTTCGGGCGGCGCGAGGCGGGTGTTGATGGGCACGAAGATGATCCCGGCGCCGGCGAGGCCGAAGAAGGCTTCGAGGTAGCGGTCGCTGTTCAGCGCGAGGATGCCGACCCGGTCGCCCTTGGCGAGGCCGAGGGCGGCGAGGGCGCCGGCGAGGCGGGCGCAGCGTTCGGCGAATTGGTGCCATGTGTGGGTGCGCGCGCCCATGCGGGTTGCGATCCCGTTGCCGTTGGTTTGCACGGCGCGGCGCATGAACTGCGTGATCTGCATCCTGGTGGTTCCTCGGGTCGTGCTGGTTATGGCCGCTTCGATAGCGGCTTTTGTCCCTTTTTTCAAAAAGAAGTGCGCGCTGCGGTGGCGAGCCAGGCGCGGACGCCGGCGGGAGTGCCGAAGACATCCTGCACCCGCCAGCCAAGGCCGCCGCAGGCGATGGCGGCGTCGATGCCGTCTTCGTCAGTGACGTCATCGCCGATATAGACCGGGGTGCGGCCTGCGAAGGGCGCGCGTGCCATCAGGGCGCGGACGGCGCTGCCTTTGTCGGCGCCGAGGGGCTTGAGTTCCCAGGCCATGTTGGCGCGCATGATGGCGAAGCGGTCCTCATGGCCGGCGATCAGGGATTGGGCGGCGGCGTAAAGGGCGGGGCCTGCTTCGGGGACGCGGCGATAGTGCAGCACAACGCTGCGGTGCTTAGGCTCGACCAGGGCGCCGGGATGGGGCGCAGCAAGGGCCTCGGCGCGGGCAAGCCAGTCCGGCGGCAGGTCAGCGAGGGGCAGCCGTTCGATGGGGGCATCGGGGGCATGGCGGATCGCGCCGCCATGTTCGCCGGCGACGGCGAAGGGCAGGGTGCCGAGCAAGGTATCCACCTGTTCGATGGGCCGGCCGGTGACAATGGCGAGCGCGTTGTGGAGGCGGACGCGCAGGGCGGCGAGGCTGGCGCGCAGATCATCGGGGACTACGACAGTTTCGGGCGTGGGCGCGAAGTCGATCAGGGTGCCGTCGAGGTCGAGCAGGAGGGCTGCTCCGGCAGGAAGCCCCGGCCTCATCCCTGGCAGCCCATGATCCGCAGGTCGTAGACTTGGTGTTCCATCACGCTCAAGCCGGGGGAGGAGCGCACCATCCAGCCGCGGAACACCGGGGTTGTGGCGCTCCTCTCCGTGACTTCGATGAAACCCGCGGCGTCTGCCGGGAGTTCGGCCGGGCGGGTGGCGCAGGCGCGCACCAGGATGGACAACGAGCCGAAGCGCAGGGTTTCGCCGCTCTTGCCGGTCAATGTGGTGACGCGGGTGGTGATTTTGTCGAGGGCTTGCAAGGTAATGCCGGGGCGGGGGATCCAGTCTCGCTCGATCGTCGTACTGGGGGGGAGCGGTGGGGCCGGTGTTTGGGTGGGGGGTTGCGCGGCTGGAACCGGGGCTGCTGGCGATTGGGCGGCGGGCAGGGGCGGCACGGCTGCGGTGGGCGCGGTCGGCGCGATGACAAGGGGCGATGATTTCGGGGGTGGCGCGGCTGGCGATGGTGCCGCTTGTGTCGGGGCGATCAGAACTGGCGCAGCGGGCAGAACCGGTGCAGCGGGCAGAACGGGCGCAGCGGGTTGGGTGATGGGCGGCAGCGGTTCGGACTCGATGGTGGGGCCAGGGGCTTGCGACGGGCTTGTCGAGGGTGGCGAGCCCAGGGGAGGCTGGATCGGGCCGAGCGGGGTCAATCCCGGGGGCAGGCGTTGGGTTTGGCCAGGAACCGATTGGCCCAGCATCGATTGTGCAACGGCTGGCCGGGCCGCGACGATGAGGACGGCGGCAAGAGCCGCGCGGCAGGCGAACATCAGGCCGCGCGCGTTTTGGGGCTGCTCAGCCCGCCGACCATTTCGGTCAGGATCGCGCGCATGGCGGCCTCGTCGACGCCCATCAGAACAGCATCCTCGAACGCATCTTGCATGATTTGCGCGAGTTCGGCGTGGTTTTCGGCAAGGGTCTTGAGTTTTTCGCGGCATGACACCGGCGCGCCATCCGGCTGCGGCCAGGTTTTCGGCGCGGGGATCACGGGGTCACTTTCTTCTGGTCGAGCGACTTCTGCACGTTGGCGCTGAGGTCGGAGACGCTGAAGATGAATTTGCCGAGGATCTGCTCGAAGCTGACCGACGATTGGGTGATGGTCACGCTGCTGCCGTCGACCAGGGTTTTGTCATCGCCGCCCGGCACGAGAGACAGGATCTTGCCGCCGAGCAGGCTGTCCGAGGCGATTTCGGCGCTCGAGTCCTTGGGCAGATTCAGGCCGGATTGCACGCTGAACGTGACGACGGCCTGATAGGTTTTGGGGTCGATCACGGCCGTACGGACGGCGCCGACCTTCACGCCGGCGAGGCGCACGTCGGAGCCGATGGCAAGGCCGTCGATGCGGTCGAACCGCGCGGTGAGGGTGATGCCTGAGCCGGAGGAGCGGCCGGTGTTGGCGACTGCGTAGCCGAGGAACCCGAGCGCAACCACCAGCACCACGGCGCCGGCGAGCAGTTCGGTCAGATTGCGCTGGGCCATGCCGCTGCTTCGATCAGGAGCCAGGCGTCCAGGATTCGTAGTCTCCGCTGGCGGCCGCGCGCTTGCCGCCGGCGTAGTCGTGCCCGGCGGGGCGGTAGGAGGCCGCGCTGCCGGTCAGGTTCGGCTGGTGCGGCTTCTGCCATGTTTTGCGGCCAGTTTCGGCCAGCGGGGCGTCGACCGTGTAATGCAGCCAGGCGTGCCATTCGGGAGGCACCGAGGAGGCCTCGGGCTCGCCCTTGTAGTCCACCCAGCGGCGGCGCGGCGCGCCCACACGCGGACGGCGGTCCTCGTAATAGATGTTGCCGATGGCATCCTGGCCGACGCGGCGGCCATTCAGCAAGGTGAAGATGCGCGTGCCGATGTTCATGCGAGTCTTATAAACCGGTGATGCGCCATGGTCCATGGGGCTGCGCAGCGGAGGATTTATCCACAGCATTTTGTGGTTGGATGTCAGACTGACCCCAAAATATGCTTTCGGAGTCGCGCCCGGCGGCCTAACATCGGGGTATGAGAAAAGCGCATCCCAATGTTCGCGCGTGGCAGGGCGTCCGCATGCGGCGCACCGAGGCTTCCGCCGACCCCGATGCGGCGCCTCGCGCCGTGACCCTTCCGACCCTGTGGGACGAGCCTGCCGCCGCTGCCCTTGCCGGTTTGGCGCCGGGCTCTGGAGCAGTGAGTTTGGCGGGGGCCGCGGAAAATTGGATTGGCCCGATCGGCGAGCGGGCGCGGCGTGCGGGGATCGAACTGCCGATCGCCTCTCGGTTGCATTTGCTGCTGCTGACCCGCCGGGGGGCGCCGACGGGGCCGTTATGGCAAGGGGCGGTGCCAGTGGTGCCGGGATTCCTGCTCAATTTGGCGGCGTTTGCCGAACCGGAGAGCGGGTTCGATGCCGGAGGGTTTGCCGAGGCGGTCGAGACGGCGGTGGTGGCGTTGACCTTGGCATGTCCTGCGGCGCAGCGGCTGGCGATTGGGCTGACGGATATGGCGGGGCTGATGTCCGGGCTCGGGCTCGACTATGACAGCGATGGCGCGCGTCGGATGGGGGCCGCGGTGGCAGGTGCGTTTCGGCGCCATGCCGATGCCGCGTCGGCCGCCATGGGCGCGCGGTTCGGGGCACTTGCTGGGGCCTTGAGGCACACCGCGACGACTGCAATTTTGCCGCCGGACGCGGTTGATGCGTTGTTGGGCGTGGAGACCGGGGGGATCGCACCGGCGTTTTCGCCATTGGCGGATAACGGGCAGCTGACGCGCGCTGCGCAAGCATTGCTGGCGGCGCGTGGCATGATGCCGGAGACGGCGCTTGCGCTGACATTGGCGGGCGAGCAGCCGTTCCCCGCGGTGGGGCCGAATGGCCATGCGCGGATGCATGACGCGGTGGCGCCGCATATCCATGCGATGCCGCTGCGTCCGGAGATCCCCAGCGTGGCCGCCGAGGGGCGGACGACGCTGCCGCCGCGCCGCGCCGGCTACACCCAGAAGGCCGCGGTGGGAGGGCACAAGCTGTTCCTGCGGACCGGGGAATACGAGGATGGGCGGCTTGGCGAGATTTTCATCGGGTTGCACAAGGAAGGCGCCGCCTTTCGCGGACTGATGGACAATTTCGCCATCGCGGTTTCACTTGCACTCCAGCACGGTGTGTCGCTGGAGGCTCTGGTCGAGACCTTTACCTTCACGCGGTTCGGCCCGGCCGGCCCGGTCGAGGGCGATCCGGCAGTGGAGCGGGCAACCTCGATGATCGACTACGTGTTCCGCAACCTGGCGGTAAACTACCTCGGCAAGACCGATCTGCCGGCCGCCGAGGACGAGGAGCATGATACCATCGGCGATGGCGTGCGTGACCGTGCCCCCTTGCTGCCGCTCGACCTCCCGCGCGAAGATGGTCCGAGGCAACGCAGGCGGAGCTTGCGGATCGTTTCAAAGTAATTGGGCCAATGCGGCCCGCGACTCATAGAGAATTAAAAGGACAATCCCCATGGCGGGCAAGATCGACGCACGACTGGCTGAACTTGGCATCACCCTGCCGACCCCGATGGCGCCCATCGCCAACTATGTGCCGTTCGTGATCAATGGTGACACGGTGGTCATTTCGGGGCAGGTGCCGGCGGTGGATGGCAAGATCGTCACCACCGGCAAGGTCGGGCCCGGCGGATTGTCGATCGAGGAAGGCGCGGCGCAGGCGCGGCAGTGCTTCATCAATCTTTTGTCGCATCTCAAGATTGCGTGCGGCGGGGATCTCGACCGGGTGCAGCAGGTGGTGAGGCTCGGCGGATTTATCGCCGCACCGGCCGCGTTCAGCCAGCACGCGCTGGTGATGAACGGTGCGTCCAACCTCGCCGTCGATGTGTTCGGCGATGCCGGACGCCATGCGCGCACCACAGTGGGCGTGCCGTCGCTGCCGGCCGATGTGCCGGTCGAAGTCGAAGGCATGTTCCGCATCGCCTGACCCCGCGATGGCCCCAGAGTACAGCCTGACCTTGCATCGCACGATCGGCGAGATCGATCCTGCGGCGTGGGACCTCTGTGCCGGTGACGCCAATCCGTTTGTCAGCCACGCCTTTCTGATGGCGGTGGAGGATAGCGGGTCGGCGGCCAAGCGGACCGGGTGGCTGCCGCGGCATGCCGTGATGCGCGATGCCGACGGCCAGGTGGTTGCGGCGGCGCCGATGTATGCGAAGTCGCATAGCTATGGGGAATACGTGTTCGATCATGGCTGGGCGCACGCCATGGAGCGGGCGGGTGGTCAATACTACCCGAAGCTTCAGGTCGCCTCGCCGTTCAGCCCCGTGCCGGGGCCGCGCCTTCTGGTGCGCCCGGGCAGCGGTGTGTCGCCGGCCATGATGGCGGAAGCGTTGGAGCAGGCGTGTGGCGAACTCGATATGTCGAGCGTCCATGCCACGTTCTGCACCAGGGCTGAATGGGATGAACTCGGCGAGGCCGGCTGGTTGCAGCGGCTCGGGATGCAGTTCCACTGGGACAATGCGGGCTACGCGGCGTTCGATGATTTCCTGGGCGCGCTGTCGTCGCGCAAGCGCAAGGTGCTGCGGCGGGAGCGGCGCGATGCCAATGCGTGCGGGCTGGAGTTCGTGGCGCTGCGCGGGCCGGAGATTTCGCGGGCGCAGTGGGACGCGTTCTACGGGTTTTATGCCTCAACGGTCGATCGCAAGTGGGGCAGTGCCTATCTGACGCCGTCGTTTTTTCCGTTGCTCGGCGAGCGGTTGGGGGAGCGGGTGGTGCTGATGCTCGCACTGCATCGGGGCGAGCCGATCGCCGGCGCGCTGAACCTGATGGGGGCGGATACGCTCTACGGCCGGAACTGGGGTTGCAAGCAGGAGTTTCCCTTCCTGCATTTCGAACTGTGCTACTATCGGGCGATCGATTTTGCCATTGCCAACGGGCTCGCGCGGGTCGAGGCCGGGGCGCAGGGCGAACACAAGATCCAGCGCGGGTATCTGCCGACGCCGACCTATTCCGCGCACTGGATCGCCCATCCCGGCTTGCGCCGGGCGGTGGCGGAATTCCTGGTGGAGGAGCGGGCGGAGAAGATGGCGCATATTGCGGCGTTGGCCGCGTATTCGCCGTTCCGCAAGGCCGGCGAAGATTAGAGCGGGATGCCTTCTGATAGGCGAAGGCATCCCGCTCTAACTCTTTGTTTGATCGCCTGATGATTTTTGGTGATTCCACCAAAAATCATCAGGCTCTAGAGCATGTCTGACTCAAGTTTGCTCGTAGCCTGAGTTTCTGAAGTAGTTGGCGCATTCGTTGGGGGTGACCTGATCGAGCAGCTTGCCGATGCGGTGCCAGACGGCTGCGACGGAACGTTCGTCGGCTTTGC
>CANFKS010000089.1 GCA_947447625.1 Rhodospirillales bacterium
CATTCATCAAGCAGGACCAATATGAACCCAACCCATGAACATCCACAAACCCAGTCATCCATAAGAACAACCGACAAGGAACGCCGCCAACGTATCCCTTCCATTCCATATTCTATTGTAAAAGAACAAACCCACCGAGCAAAACCAGACTAACCAGCTCGCCGTCGGGAGGCGCTTTCTAGGCGCGGAACTCTCACCTGTCAAACGCCGCTTCAGAACTCTCAGGCACCCCAAAGGTTTCACGTAAAGTTATGATTTCATTAAAAAAGCATCAGTCGAACTGCCGTATTTGAGGCGTCGCCGATCCGAAACCCAGGAAATCACGCTAGCTATGCATTTTTCGCATTCCGTATTCCGAAGCCCTGCGCGTCGCGTCCCGCCGCTCTTGCAGCCGCCTCAGGCCCGCGTAAGGTTTACCGATGAGCATCATCCTCCGCGACAGTCGCGACACCGATATCAGCGGAATTTCCGCCATTTATCAGCACGCCGTGCGCACCGGTACAGCAAGTTTCGAACTCGATCCGCCCACGGTCGAGGAGATGACGCGCCGCCGCCAGAGCATACTCGGCGGTGGATTTCCCTATTTGGTGGCCGAACGTGCCGACCAAATCGTCGGCTATGCCTATGCCAGCACATATCGCGCACGGCCCGGCTACCGCTTCACGGTCGAGAACTCTGTCTACGTTGCGCAGGATCAGCAGGGGCGCGGCATCGGCAAGACCCTGCTCACCGAACTGGTCCAGCGCTGCGAAACCGACGGCCACCGCCTGATCGTCGCTGTGATCGGCGACAGCGACAACAAAGCGAGCATCGCCCTGCATGGCAGCTGCGGTTTCACTCATGCCGGGATACTACACGGCGTTGGCTGGAAGTTTGACCGTTGGCTCGATTCCGTCCTGATGGTCCGGGCGCTTGGCCTCGGGCAGACCGCGCCACCGCCGGCAGGCCGATGAGCGCAGCACTCGCGGCCTTCCTGCTAGCGTTTCCCGCGTTCTTCTCCATCGTCAATCCGCCCGGCGGCGCCTTCATCTTCAACGAGGTCACCGCCCACCTGCCACGCGACGAGCGGGCCCGGATCGCCGGCAAGGTGGGGTTCTACTCTCTGTTCGTGATGCTCGGCGCCCTGTGGGGTGGGGCCTACATCCTCAATTTCTTCGGCATTTCCCTCGCGGCTCTGCGACTCGCCGGCGGTGTCGTCGTCTGCAAGCATGCGTGGGACCTGCTTTCCGCCCCCGAACGCCAAGAGGCACGCAAGCAGGAACAGGCAGGTTCGAGCGGACCAGCCGGCGAGGACATTGCGTTTTTTCCCCTCACCCTGCCCTTCACCACCGGACCAGGCACGATCTCGGTCGCGGTTGCCCTGGGTGCCGGGCGCCCGGCAGACGGCGCACCCTTGTTGTCGTTTTTCGTGGGGGTCACCGCAGCTGCAGCCGCGATGGCGCTGTGCATCTGGATCGCTTACCGGTCCGCCGATCGCGTCGCCCGTCTGGTCGGCGGCCCGGCGCGGCGGACGATCGCGCGGCTCAGTGCGTTCCTTCTGCTGTGCATTGGCGCCCAGATCATCTTGACCGGCGTGCAGGATGTCGTGCTGGGGTTCATGCGGTGACCTACTCCGAGATGGCGGCCGAGTTCGCGGCCCAGGGGCTGGCGCTGCGCGGCGGTTTCCATCCAGCCGCCGGAGACGACGTGCCCGATCTTCCGGATGGCCGCCGCGCCGGGACATTGCTGCTCCTGGGATGGACCGGGGGACAGCAGTGGTCCGCCTTCGCGTCCGCCCCTGAACATCGCGACGGCCAGGCCAATCCGCTCGATCGCTGGTCACGCCGTCTTATCGATGCCGAGGCAGGCCGCCACGGGGGCCTGGCGCTTTATCCGTTCGGCGGCCCGCCATTTTTACCGTTCCTGCGCTGGGCCATCCGCGCCGAGCCTGTCGCACAATCACCACTCGGCCTGCTGATCCACCCGAGCTGGGGCCTGTGGCACGCCTGGCGCGGCGCCCTTGCGCTCCCACAGCCGCTTGACCTGCCGCCCAACCCTCCAGGGATCTCCCCATGCGTGCAGTGCCTCACACGGCCCTGCCTGGCGCCTGTGGGCTTCGATGCCGCCCGGGCGGCCTGCCCGGTTGGAGAGCCCTACGGCGCGGCCCAGCAGGCATTTCACCGCAAGGCGGCAGGTCGGGGTTAACTCCTTCTGCGCCAGCGCGATCGAAGTCAGAACGTAATACCGAAACCCTGTGATCGCTGCTCTTCCGCGATCACAGGGTTTCGGTATGCGCGCCGGGTTGGTGGGCGGCGGCGCGCGTAAAAAGACTCATACCAAGGGTCGCGCTTTGCGAGCCTTGGTATAAGCCTCAGCCGCATCGAGGCCGCCCCAACCCGGTAGAGATGTTGCTCAGGTCTATGGCCTGTCTCCTGGTCCATGAAGCGGCGGCGGAGGTAAGGGATGCCACCCACCCTGCCCGGAAAAAAGCCGCATCGCAGCAAACCGATCACGCACGGCGCACAAACAAAAAACCCCGGGAGCGAACCCCCGGGGTGTTTCAGGTCAGCCGATAACGGTCAGTGCGCCATATGCGCAAGCACGGCCAGCAGCAGCAGCGCCACGATGTTGGCAATCTTGATCATCGGGTTCACGGCGGGACCCGCCGTGTCCTTGTAGGGGTCACCCACAGTATCTCCGGTCACGGCAGCCTTGTGAGCGTCCGAGCCTTTGCCGCCATGGTTGCCTTCTTCGATGTATTTCTTGGCATTATCCCACGCGCCGCCGCCCGAGGTCATCGAGATGGCGACGAACAGGCCGGTCACAATGGTTCCGAGCAGCATCGCGCCCACCGCCGAGAAGGCAGCACCTTGGCCACCGACGGCCGAGATCACGAAATACAGCACGATCGGCGCGCCAACCGGCAACAGCGACGGCAGGAGCATTTCCTTGATCGCAGCCTTGGTCAGCATATCCACCGCACGGCCATATTCCGGCTTGGCAGTGCCAGCCATGATGCCCGGGATTTCCTTGAACTGGCGACGGACTTCAACCACGACCGCACCGGCCGCACGCCCCACTGCCGTCATGCCCATCGCACCGAAGAGGTACGGCAGCAGACCGCCAATGAACAGGCCGATCACCACATAGGGGTTCTGCAGGGTGAAATCGACCGCAACCTTCGGGAAATAATGCTTGAGGTCCTCGGTGTAGGCCGCGAACAACACGAGCGAAGCCAAGCCAGCCGAGCCGATCGCATAGCCCTTGGTCACCGCCTTGGTGGTGTTGCCGACCGCGTCGAGCGCATCGGTCACCTTGCGGACTTCCGGAGGCAGGCCCGACATTTCCGCAATACCGCCGGCGTTGTCGGTCACCGGACCGTAAGCGTCGAGCGCCACGATCATGCCGGCCAGCGACAACATCGTCGTCGCCGCGATGGCAATGCCGTAGAGGCCCGCCAGCAGGAACGACATCACGATGCCGACCGAAATCACGATCACCGGCAGCGCGGTCGCTTCCATCGAAATCGCCAGGCCCTGGATCACGTTGGTGCCATGGCCCGTGGTCGAGGATTGCGCGATCGAGCGCACCGGGCGGTATTCGGTCGAGGTGTAGTATTCCGTAATCCACACCAGCAGGCCGGTCACGCCGAGGCCAACGAGGGCGCATTGGAACAGGCCCATGCCCGTCACCGACGCACCGGTTGACATCTTCAGTGAACCACCAAAGCCGATCGAGCTGTTGATCACCCAGGCAATCGCAATGACCGACAGAACGCCCGTCACCAGGAGACCCTTATACAGCGCGCCCATGATGTTGTTGGACGAACCGAGCTTCACGAAGTAGGAGCCCACGACCGAGGTCAGCACACCCACCGCAGCAATGGACAGCGGCAGCAGCATCATGCTGTCCGCATCCGCGCCGGCAGCGAAGAAGATGTTGCCGAGCAGCATGGTGGCGACGATCGTCACCGCATAGGTCTCGAACAGATCGGCGGCCATGCCGGCGCAGTCACCCACGTTGTCGCCCACGTTGTCGGCGATCACGGCGGGGTTGCGGGGGTCATCCTCGGGGATATTGGCTTCGACCTTGCCCACCAGGTCCGCGCCGACGTCAGCGCCCTTGGTGAAGATGCCGCCGCCGAGACGGGCGAAGATGGAGATCAGCGAGGCGCCGAACGAAAGGGCGACCATGGCTTCCATCACCGGACGCAGATCGGCGTTCGGCGCGAGCCCGCTGCGCAGCATGAAGTAGTAGATCGCAACGCCGAGCAGGCCGAGGCCCACCACCAGCATCCCGGTGATCGCGCCCGCCTTGAAGGCGATGTCGAGACCCGCAGCCAGACCCTTCGAAGAGGCCTGCGCCGTGCGCACATTGGCGCGCACCGATACGTTCATGCCGACATAGCCGGCCGCACCGGACAGGATGGCGCCGATGGCGAAGCCGATCGCCACGTTCTTGCCAAGGAACCAGCCAAGCAGAACAAGGATCACCACGCCGACCATGCCGATCGTCGTATACTGACGGTTGAGGTACGCCGCGGCGCCCTCCTGCACGGCAGCGGCAATTTCCTGCATCCGGGAAGACCCGGCATCCGCCGCCAGCACCTGGCGGGTTGTAATCAGGCCATAGATCACCGCGGCTATGCCGCAGGCGATGATGGCGTATTGGGCCGGTGTCATGTAGAGCGCCTCCTCAAAATCTTGTCGAACCCACGCGTTCGCGACGCGGCATCAAACCGCCGTCATCCGGTTTCGCCTAATGGCAGAGTTGTCACTCGCAGGCAACCTTGTCCCCATCACAACGCCCGACCGACTGCCATCGTATCGTTATCACGGACAATAACGGTTTTATCGCGGAGGCTGCCGATCTATTAACCAAGCGCTCTCTTCATCTTTTGCCCGCCATCTCCGAAACTGCATGGCATCGACGCGCAGCGTCCCGTGCACCTTGGAGTTCCCCATGCCGCTCGCAATCGAAGACGACATTTGGCAGATCGACCCCATCACCGCTCAGGTGCGCCCGGACGCAGCACTGCATGATCCAGTGCTCATCGTTGTCGAGACATCCCCCGGGCTGGCGCGCAGCGCGGCCGAAATTTGTGACTTCCTGCGCATCAAGCTGCTCGCCGTGCAGGACCCGCGCGACATCGCTGACCATCTCGGAGCCATGCAGCCCGTCGCCGTGCTCCACGAGGCGGACACCGTGGATTGCGGCGTCTACGACCTGATGATGATCATCGCCGGTCTGGACCCCGCCCTGCCCATCATGCTGGTGGTGCCCGATGACCTCCAGAACCGTGGCGCCATCGATACCGCCCAGCGCCTTTGGCAACTCAGCGATGTGGTGCCGGTGCATCACCGCCCCGGCATCCGCACCCTGATCGAGTTCCTCTTCCG
Organism: Rhodospirillales bacterium; assembly: GCA_947447625.1. GTDB lineage: Bacteria > Pseudomonadota > Alphaproteobacteria > Acetobacterales > Acetobacteraceae > CAIYPH01. The sequence continues at coordinate 5,379 of CANFKS010000089.1, forward strand.
CGCCGGACGCCGCTTCGGCCGGACCGGCCCGATGCCGATCTGATCAGGCTTCCGCGACCCCACCGCCGGCGCCAGAATCATCGGCGCCGTGCTGAATGATCGTGACAATCCCTCGCTGCTGGCCGAACGTGACCGCGAAACCTGGCGTTGGAGCAGAACCCTCCCTCGCCGAATGGCCCATTCGCGCGTGCCTACTTCGCCGTCCCGCGGTGCAAGCGCGCATCTCAAGGAACGTTCATGCCCACCACCCCCGTCTTCGCCGCCGACCTCGCCAAGGAGTTGCCGCCTGCCGATTTTCTGCGCGTGCTGGTCTTGTTCCGGGCAGACATGGTGCGACTGACCGGCGAGGCCGAAGCCGCCGCCAGCGCCGGCCGTCACGAGGCGCTGCGCCGCGCCGCCCATGGCCTCGCCGGTGCTGCGGGCGCCGTCGGCGCCACGGCAGTCGATGCCGCCTGCCGGACCATCATGCGCTGCAAGGATGCGGAACTCGATCTCGCCGAGAGCATACAAACCATCCGCCGTCTCGCGGACGCGACGATTGTCGATCTCGACCTGGCCATCAGCCAGGCACGAACCGCATGAGAGCACCGGCTCCCTGACCCAAACTCCTGTGCCGTCATCACCGCAACAGGCCGGCTGTTCAACCCGCGCCCCCCCCAAGGCGCCGCCATCGACGGCGCCACGCTCGCCTGGGACAGCGCCGCCAGCAATCAGAACCAGACAGCCTTGTCCACCACATTGCGCATCGCCCCGCCCTCCACCAAAGCGCGGGCATTGTCGCTCAATATCCGATACCGACGCTCGTTCAGATGCGGCCCATACCCCGCCATATGCGGCGTCATCATCACCCCCGGCATCGTCCACAACGCATGATCCGCCGGCAACGGCTCGACCTCGTAGACATCGAGCCCCGCCCCCGCGATCTCGCCCGCTGCCAGCGCCGCCGCCAGATCATCCAGCCGCGTCGTCATCCCCCGCCCGATATTGATGAAAAACGCCTCCCGCCGCATCCGCCGGAACCGCGCCCGATCGAACATTCCCTCTGTCGCCGGCGTATGCGGCACCGTCGAAATCACGAAATCCGCCCGCCCCAGCAACCCATCCAGCGCCTCGGGCCGATGCATCTCCGCCACATGCGCCGGCGCCTCCCCCCGCCGCGCATCCGTGCCGATCACCCGCACCCCCGCCGCCGCCAACAGCCGCGCCGCCTCCGCCCCGATCCCGCCCAACCCGACAATCAGCGCCGTCGCAGAGTGCAGATCGACCACCCCACGATCCTCCGGCGGCTTGGTCCACGCGCGGCGCATCTGTTGCGGAATGTAGTAATGGAACCCCCGCGCGAACCCATAGACGAAGGCCATGATATGCGCCCCGATATGGTCGTTGAAGATCTCCCGGAAGTTCGTCACCACCACCGGATGTGCCACCAGCGCCGGAAAATAGAACCCCGCCGGCGGTGCTGCCTGCGGCGCCTGCAACCAGCGCAACCGCGTCGCCCGCGCCAGCAGGTCCGGCGTCAAGACGCCATACACCGCATCCGCATCCACGATCTCGTGCTGCGCCTGCTGCACCCCCTCGGCCACCACCACCTCGACCGCCGGCAATGTCGCCGCCAGCCTCCGTGCCCATCCCAAAGTGATATCCGTCTGCGGCGGCAGCATAACAAGCTTCATGGCATTCTCTCCGTTGTTGCCCCATCCTGTGCCAATCCCACCGCCAGGGCCAGGACGACATCATGACCCCTCGCATTCTCACCCTCACCTTGAACCCCGCCGTGGACACGGCCTTCGAGGCCGACCACGTCGAACCCACCCACAAAACCCGCACCTACAACGAAACCCACGACCCAGGCGGCGGCGGCGTCAACGTCGCGCGCGTCCTCCGCGCGTTCGAAGTCGACACCTGCGCCATCGTCCTCGCCGGCGGCGTTACCGGCGCCTTCCTCCTCGAACTCCTGCACGGCTACGACATCCCCTGCCGCCCCATCCCCATCGCCGGCACCACCCGCATCTCCACCACCGTGCATGATCGCACGACCGGCCTCGAATACCGCTTTGTCCCCGAAGGCCCCATCGTCCGCGAAAGCGAGCTTGCCGCCGCCATCGCCGCACTCGACAGCGAACCCGGCGACTGGATCGTTCTTTCCGGCTCCCTCCCCCGCGGCCTGCCCACCGACACCTACGCCCGCATCGCACACCGCGAATCGGCCCGCGGCCGCCACGTCGTCCTCGATACCTCAGGCGATGCCCTGGCCGCCGCTCTCGGCCACGGCCTCGCCCTCATCAAACCCAGCCTGCGGGAACTGCAACAACTCGTGGGCAATCGCCCCCCCGCCGAAGCCGCCGCCGAACTCGTCCGCACCGGCGGCGCCGAACGCGTCGCCGTCACCCTCGGCGCCGAGGGTGCCATCATCGCCACCGCCGCCGGCATTTTCCAACACCCAGCCGTCCCCGTCACCGCCCGCGGCAGTGTCGGCGCCGGCGACAGCTTCCTCGCCGCCATGACCCTCGCCTTCGCCACCGGCAGCGACGCCAACGACGCCCTCCTTTGGGGCCTGGCCGCCGGCGCCGCCGCCGTCAGCCAAACCGGCACCGCACACCCGAGCCGCACCGATGTCGACACGTTCTACCGGATGTTGCGAGCGGGATAGGAAGCAAGGGCTTCTTCCTTGAAAAAAAGAAGCCCTTGCTTCATGCGTTCTGCACCACCGCCTCGCAAATCCGATCCAGATCCGCATCACTCAGGTCCGGATGGATCGGCAACGCCATGATCCGCTCCGCCAGGTTCTCGCTCACCGGCAGCGCCGTGCCATCATGATGCGCCCGATACGCGGGCTGCAGATGCAACGGCCGCGGATAATAGATCGCGGACGGCACGCCTTCGGCCTTCAGCGCCGCCTGCAACGCATCCCGCGCCCCGGCATCGCGCGTCAGGATCGAATACACCGCCCAGGCGCTGGTCGAATCCGGCACCCGCGCCGGCGTCACCACAGCATTGCCGATCCGCCGGTCATACGTGGCGGCGATCCGCTCGCGCAGCGCCAACTCCGCCTCGAACACCGTCAGCTTGCTCAACAGCACCGCGGCCTGAAACGTGTCCATCCGCCCGTTCATCCCGGTCCGCAACACCTCGTAGCGCGTGGTTCCCTCGCCATGGGTGCGCAGCGAGCGATACAGGTCCGCACGCTCGGCGGATTGCGTAAACAGCGCCCCGCCATCGCCATAGGCGCCCAGCGACTTGGACGGAAAAAAGCTCGCCATCGTGGCATCCGCCTGGCTGCCCAGCCGCTTGCCGTGCTGGCTCGCCCCGAAGCTTTGCGCGCAATCATCAAGCGTGAACAACCCCTCTTGCGCTGCGATCGCCGACAGCGCCGGCCAGTCCGCCGGCTGCCCGAACAGATCGACCGCCACCAGCATCCGCGGCCGCAACACCCCCGCCGCCTTGACCTGGGCAATCCGCGCCTCAAGATGCGCCGGGTCGATCTGGAACGTCCGCGGGTCAACATCGACAAACACCGGCGTCGCCCCCAGCACCAGCGGCACCTCCGCCGTCGCCGTATAGGTGAACGCCGGCAGGAACACCGCATCGCCCCGCCCGATCCCCTCGGCCATCATCGCGATCTGCAGCGCATCCGTGCCAGACGAAATCGTCACGCAATGCGCAGCACCACAGAATGCCGCCAGCGCCTGCTCCAGTTCCGCCACCTCCGGCCCCAGGATGAACTGGCAATGGGCCAGCACCCGGTCGATCCGCGCGCGCAAATCAACCGCGATCCGCGCTTGCTGGGCCTTGAGATCGATGAACGGAATCGGGGGTAGGGTCATGCGACGTGTCCTTCAGGCGCGAACGGCGGTCGTGCTGCCGTCGGCGTTATGCGCGAATTCGGGCACCAATCGGGCAAGCTGCGCCAGCGCCGGACCGGTCTGTCCGGCATGGCACGCACGTGCCAGCTCGTCGAGCGCCTGCCCGACGATGGCGGCGTCCGAAGTCCGCGGGGTGGCCATCAAAAGGCCGGGATGGGAGGTTGCAATCGGCGGCTCCTGCCCGTGGAAAATCTCCTCGAACAGTTTCTCCCCGGGTCTCAGCCCGGTAAAGCTGATGGGAATATCGACATCCGGCCGCAGCCCCGCCAGGCGGATCATCTGCCGCGCCAGGTCGACGATCTTGACCGGCTCTCCCATGTCGAGCACAAAAATTCCCCCTTGTGCGACAGCCTCGGCATCCGACGTCCCCACCACCGAGGCCTGCAACACCAGCCCCACCGCCTCGCGCACCGTCATGAAATACCGTCGCATATCCGGATGCGTTACCGTGAGCGGACCGCCCCGCGCCAATTGCCGCTGGAACACCGGCACGACGGACCCCGTGCTCCCCAGTACATTGCCGAACCGCACCGTCACACAGCGCATCCCCGCCCCGCCGTCCGCGATCGCCGCCCGCGCCGCGATATCCAGCGCCTGACAATACATCTCCGCCAGCCGCTTCGACGCCCCCATCACCGATGACGGATTGACCGCCTTGTCCGTCGAAATCACCACCATCGCCTGCGCCCCCGCCGCCCACGCCGCATCGGCCACCGTTCGCGTGCCGAGCGCATTGGTCAGCAGCCCCTCCAAAGGATTGGCCTCCACGATCGGCACATGCTTCAGCGCCGCCGCATGAAACACCAGGTCCGGCCGCACCTCCGCCATCATCGAGCGCATCCGCGCCACATCGCGCACATCGGCAATCACCGCGCGGCGGGTCACGCCAGGATGCAACTCCGCCAACTCCAGATCGATCTGCCACAGCGCGAATTCGCCATTGTCGAGCAATACCAACAATTCCGGCCCCAATGCCGCCACCTGCCGCGCCAACTCCGAGCCGATCGATCCCCCCGCCCCCGTCACCAACACCCGCCGCCCGTGCACCAGCCGCGCCATCCCGGCCCGGTCGAGCGGCACCTGCGGCCGGTTGAGCAGGTCCTCGATCGCCACCGGCTTCAATTCCACCGAAGCCCGCCCGCTCGCTGGATCAAGCGCCGTCGGCCGCGGCGCCCGGAACACGCGCAACCCCTCCCGATCCGCCGCCTCCATCACCCCGGCCAACGCCGCCCCCGCAATATCCGCCTCCGTCACCACGAGCGAGCCGGGCAACCGCTCCTCCGCCCGCAACCGCGCCAAAACCGGCCCCACCTCGTCGATCCCCCCCAGAATCGCATGCCCATGGATCCGCCGCCCCGTCTGCGCCCGCCCCAGCGACAACAACCCCATCACCAGCCAAGGCGCCGCACGATCCGCTGCGAGCGCGCGCAGGAACAAATCCGCCCCCTCCCCCGCCCCGACCAACAGAATCGCCTGCGCCGGCGCCGTCTCGCGCACCGGATTCTCCTGCATCAGCCGATACCCGATCCGCGGCACGCTGAGCAGCACAATCAACACCAGCGCATGGATCGCCGGAAACGCCAGCGTCACCGGCAGCACGTCCGCCTCATGCAACACCACCGGAAACAACGCCGCCGCCGCGACCGACGCCGCAGCCACCCCCAGCAGGTCCGACACCCCGGAAAACCGCCAATACTGCACCGAAAGCCGGAACGGAATACCCGCCAGCAGCAACGCCACCGCCCCCCAGGGCATCGCCCACAACGGCACAAACGGGTCCGAGTCGGGCGCCGCCATCGCGTGCGCCAAAGGCACGGCAATGCCCGCCAAAAGCCCATCCAGGCCGGCGTTCAGGAGGATTCGTCGCAAGGCGCGCGGGATACCCATCCGTCCCGCTATACTCCCCTCGGCGCTCCGGGGTAAGCAGGTCCGCATGACACTCATCGCTTTCCTGCGGCACATGCTGTTCTGCGGCGGCCTCGCCCTGGTCTCCGCCATCACCGTGCGCGCCATGATCACGGCCCGCGTGATGGACACGCCCAACGCCCGCAAAGCCCATGCCATACCCACCCCCAAGGGCGGCGGCGTCGGCATCGTCGTCGCCTTCCTGCTCGGCATGGCCGTGCTCTATGGCACCGCCACCTTCGCTCGCCTCGCCGATCCTTACTTTCGTGGCGTCATTCTTGCCGCCTCCGCCATCGCCATCGTCAGCTTCATCGATGACGTCCGTGACTGGCCCTTTGCCATCAAACTCTGCGCCCAAGTCCTGGCAGCCCTAGCCGCCATCGGCAGCGGCCTGTGGATCAGCGTCTTCAACCTCCCCGGCATCGGGCCCCTCGACCTCGGCTGGCTCGGCATTCCGCTGACTTTGTTCTGGTTTCTCTTCGCCACCAACGCGCTGAACTTCATCGACGGGCTCAATGGCCTCGCCGCCGGCACAGCACTGGTCGCCTGCCTGTTCCTCGCCATCATCGCCGCCGGCCAGGACGGCTGGTTCGTCTACTTCGCCGCCCTTCTCCTCGCCTCGGGCCTCGCCGGTTTCCTGCCGTTCAATTTTCCGCGCGCCCGCATTTTCATGGGCGATGTCGGCAGCCAGTTCTGCGGCTTCGTCCTCGCCGTCCTCGGTGTCGCAGCCGCCCGCTTCGGCGCCATCGAGCAGAGCTTCCTGCTGGTTCCCATGCTGCTCTCGGGCGTGCTCTACGATGTCGCCTTCACCCTCGCCCGCCGCGCCCTGGCCGGCAACCGGCTGACAGAAGCGCACCGTGGCCATCTCTACCAACTTGCCCACCGCGCAGGCATGAGCGCGCCCCGGATCGCCATCACCCATTGGGGCTTCGCCGCAATCGGCGGACTCGCAGCGCTGGCCTTCACCCACAGCCCCGCCTGGGCGAAACCCGCCCTGGCATTGTCCCTCGTATTGCCGCAATTGGGCTGGACGCTGCTGGTTGTGCGGCGGGCCCGCAATGCCCAGATCGTGAAATGGTAAGTTCAGGAGTGCTGCCGATGCGTCGATTTGCCCTGGCTGGTCTGTTCAGCGTCGCCCTCGTTTCAGTGGCGATGGCCCAGCCCAAGCCCACCCCGCCCGCCGCCCCGCCCGCCGGCGCGCAGAACTCCTCGTTCAACCTGGTCAACCGCTCCCCCCAGGCGATCCGCGAATTGTTCGTCACCTCGGCCGGCAACGCCAACTGGGGCCAGAACCGGCTCGACGGCAAATCCGGCAACCCCACCGCCATCGCCGCCGGGGCGAGCTACGCCGTGCGCCGCAAACTCGACACCAACTGCGTCTTCGACATCCGCGCCGTCTTCGCCGACGGCAAGGCAGAGGAGCGCAAGGCGCTCAACACCTGCGCCATCGAGGACGTCCCCATCGGCGCCACCCCGGTCAGCAACGTCCCCGTCGCCGCCACCGGCAAGCCAGCCGATGACCCCTCCTTCAAGCTCTTCAACCGCTCAGCCCGCCCCATCACCGAACTGCGCGCCCTCCCTTCCGGCGGCGGCGCCGTCGCCTCGGCCGAAAATCGCCTTGGCAGCACCCCGCTCGCGCCCGACACTGCGCGCCGCATCGCCCTGCCGCGCGACGGCAACTGCATCTTCGAGGTCCGCGTCGTCTTCGCCGACGGCTCCGCCAAGGAGCGCCACAAATTCAACCTCTGCAAAGTCACCGACCTCCCGGTTCCCTGACCGTCGGAATCCCCAGGCACGATCAACCCTTCCCCCTGGGCTCAGAGCCTCTATGATCAAGGCCAAGAGTCGAGGGAGAGTGTCCACATGATCCACCATCCGGCGAGATGCCGCGCGTGACCGCCGCAAGCGCCGGAAGCGGCCTGCGCGGCCGCAACTACGCCCGCCAATACTGGCCCTTCCTGGTCCCGGCCGGCGTCGTCGTTTTTGCAGTGATCGTGTTCCCCTGGATCTTCACCCTCTATATGTCCACCCAGGAATGGCACACCGGCGGCGCCATCACCTTCAACGGCCTGGCCAACTACAAGCGCCTGCTGAGCGACGAGCGTTTCCTCTGGTCCGTCGTGCGGACGCTTTACTTCACCGCCATGGCCGTGATCTTCCCCATGCTGCTCGGCGTCGCCGCCGCGGTCTGCTTCCACAAGGAGTTCCCGCTGCGTGGCCTCGCCCGGACCATCTTCATCCTGCCCATGATGGCCACTCCGGTCGCCATCGCCCTGGTCTGGACGATGATGTTCCACCCCCAGCTCGGCGTGCTCAACTACCTGCTCACCTCCGTCGGCCTGCCCGCCTCGCAGTGGCAATACTCGCCCGGCACCGTCATCCCCACTCTGGTGATGGTCGAGACCTGGCAATGGACGCCGCTCGTCATGCTCATCGTCCTCGGCGGTCTCGCCTCTTTGCCGATCGACCCCTACGAAGCCGCCCGCATCGACGGCGCGAGCCCCTGGGAATCGTTCCGCCACATCACCCTGCCTTTGGTCTGGCCGCACATCATGGTGGCGCTGGTGATCCGCACCATCGATGCCCTCAAATCGCTCGACATCATCTTCGTCATCTCCAACGGCGGACCGGGCACGGCGTCGGAGACCATGAACTACCTGCTCTATCTCGAAGCCTTCAGCTTCTATGACATCGGCTATGCCTCGGCGATCGTGGTGGTCTTCTTCCTGCTCATCCTCGGCATCAGCATGCTGCTCTTTACCTCGCGCAAGCAGGCCTACTGACCATGAAACCCTATCAGATCCGCCGCCTTTTCGGCCGCATCGGCTTCGGCCTCTCCGTCTTCGCCCTGGTCTCCCCGGCGCTGCTCGTCTTCCTGTGGATGCTCAGCCTGTCGCTGAAAAACGAGCTCGACAACACCGCCTACCCCCCGGTCTTCATCCCGTCCAGCTTTTCGCTGCGCAACTTCATCGACGTCTTCGAAAAGAACGACTTCGTCACCTGGGACTGGGCCGAGATCGGCGCCTTCGGCCGCGTCTGGTTTGAAATGCCCTGGCCCGGCGGCTATCTCTACAATTCCTTCATCGTCACCTTCGGCGCCACCTTCCTGGCGCTGATCTTCGGCGTCCCCGCCGGCTTCGGCATCGCCAAATCCAAGGCCCACAAGGCCGCCGCCCTCATCATGATCGCCCGCGTCACCCCGGGGCTGTCTTACCTTGTGCCGCTGTTCCTGATGTTCCAGTGGCTCGGCATGGTCGGCTCATTGACCCCGCTGCTCATCACCCATCTCGTCATCACCGTGCCCATCGTGGTTTGGGTGATGATCGGCTTCTTCGAGGGGCTGCCGAACGAACTGGAGGAAGCCGCCCTGGTCGATGGCGCCACCATCTGGCAGGCCTTCCGCTACATCGCCCTGCCGCTCGCCCGCCCCGGCATCGTGGTCGCCACCATCCTCGCCTTCATCTTCAGCTGGAACAATTTCATCTTCGGCGTCGTCCTCGCCGGCCGCGAAACCCGCACCTTGCCGGTCGCGATCTACAACGTGCTGACGTTCGAGGACGTCAATTTCGGCCCGCTGGCCGCCGCCGCCCTGCTCGTCACCCTGCCGGTGCTCCTGCTCACGCTGCTGATGCAAAAGGAAATCGTGGCGGGCCTCACCGCGGGCGGCGTGAAAGGCGGCTGATATCACGCCATCGTGAGGCCAAGCCCGTTCGGCTTCCAGAATAACCGCATGACGAGGAGATCGTTTCGATATAAGAAAACGAGTCTTCGCGTCCAAGATGGTATCGTGCGCACAGCACGAGGGCAAAAGCCCGTGTCTCACCGCACAGGACGCGCGTCACCGGGTCGGGGGGTTCCTTGGCAGTGTTCGCCGTTACCGGAGCCGCGGGCTTCATCGGGTCTCATCTCGTCGATGCTCTGCTGGCACATGGCCATAGGGTCCGCGGCCTCGATGACCTCTCGTCCGGCCGGCGCGAAAACCTCGACCCGCGCTGCGAACTGCTCGTCGGCGATGTCGCCGATCCCGCCGCCATCCGCGCCCTGCTCGACGGCGCCGCCGGCTGCTACCACCTCGCCGCCATCGCCTCCGTCGCGCGTACCAACCAGGACTGGTCCGGCGGCACTCGGGTCAATCTCTGCGGCACCATCCGCATCCTCGAAGGCGCCCGCGACGCCGGGCGCATCCCCGTGGTCTACGCGTCATCTGCCGCCGTCTATGGCGACCCCGCCGGCGCCACCGCGCGCGAAGACACCGGGCCGCGCCCCCTCTCCGCCTATGGCGCCGACAAACTCGCCTGCGAACTCCATGCCGCAGCCGGCTGGCATGTCCATGGCGTGCCCAGCTTCGGATTGCGCTTCTTCAACGTCTACGGGCCCCGCCAGGATCCCCACTCCCCCTACAGCGGCGTCATTTCGATCTTCAACCGCCGCATCACCGAGGGACTCGGCATCGAAATTCACGGCGATGGCACGCAGATCCGCGACTTCGTGCACGTCGATGACGTCGTCACCCATCTCACCAGCGCCATGCGCCATGCCTCTACCCGTGCCGGAGCCCGGATCTGCAACGTCTGCACCGGTCACGGCACCGCAGTGGTGGATCTCGCGCGCACGCTTTATACCCTCGCCAAGAGTAGCCCGCTCATCCGCTTCGGACCCGCCCGCTCCGGCGACATCCGCGTCTCGCTGGGTGACCCCGGCCGCGCCATCGCCCTACTCGGCTGCACCGCAGGCATCACCCTGTCCGCCGGCCTCGCCACACTCAACAAAGCCAGCGGCCGCGTGGAACCCCTCTAGCCCTTTGATTTATAGCGTGATTCACGCCGCCGTGTGATTCCATCTTTGGCGATCACGCTCTAGAGCGGGATGCCTTCTGATAGGCGAAGGCATCCCGCTCTAACTCTTTGTTTGATCGCCTGATTCAGATTTTTGGTGATTCCACCAAAAATCATCAGGCTCTAATCAGCCGCCGCGCTGCGGTCCGCATTCATCCGCGCAGCCACCACGGCGCCGAACGCCTCGAAAATCCGGCGCGACACCGCATCGCTTTCCCAATCGTATTCCGGATGCCACTGCACCCCGATGACGAACCCGGGGAACGTCCCGCGCACTGCCTCGATCGTCCCGTCCGGCGCGACTGCCTCGGCAACGAGACCGGGTGCGAGATGGTCCATGCCCTGGTTGTGCAGAGAATTCACAGGAATTTCGGTGGCCCCGGCCACCCGATGCAACCAGCCGCCCGGCGTGATGCGCACACTGTGGGCCTTGCCGGTACGCACCCGCGCATTGGGCTGCATCGGCGTGGAGTGGTCGAAATGGTCAGGCAGATCCTGCAAACGCTGGTGCAAGGTGCCGCCGAGGGCAACATTGAGTTCCTGCATACCCCGACAAATCGCCAGCAGGGGCACTCCGGCGGCCACCGCGGCGCGGATCAGCGGCAGGGTCACGCCGTCACGATGGGAATCCTCTGGCGTGCCCTCGGCATGGGGCGGCCCACCATAGAGGGAGGGCTGCACGTTGGAGCGGCTGCCCGTGAGGATGATGCCGTCGAGGCGGGCAAGCAGGGTCTGGATATCCGCTTTTGCGCCATTCGCCGGAATCAGCACTGGAACGCCGCCGACGACCTGGTCGGTGGCACGGATATAGGTGTCGGACGCCGCATGGTTCGGCATGCCGAGGATGCCGAACAATTTCACGCAGCAGGAAATGCCGATCAGCGGCTTCATCACGCCTCACAGAGCCAGGGGAGCGATAGTATTCGCTGCGATCGCGTCAAAAAAAAGACAAACC
>CANFKS010000090.1 GCA_947447625.1 Rhodospirillales bacterium
AGCCGCGCCCGCTTCGAATTCCGCTGGGAGGACCAGTTCAACCTCGGCCTCGATCCGGATACCGCGCGGCAGTTCCACGACGAGACCCTGCCGAAGGACGCCCACAAGGTCGCCCATTTCTGCTCGATGTGCGGGCCGAAATTCTGCTCGATGAAAATTTCGCACGACATCCGCGCCGATACCGAACGCATGGCCGGCCTGGAAAAAATGAGCGAGGAATTCAAAGCCAAAGGCAGCGCCATCTATCTGCCCGAAACCGCGGCCGAGTGAACCCGGCAAGGCCGGGACACAGCCCGGCCTTGCCCCCTTCTCGCTTGCAGCCACAACGGCTGCGGGCGCAAACTCGCCCGATGATCGACGCAATGACCGCCCTCGCAGCCATCGGCCAACTCCCGGACGGCGAAATCGACCTCGCCAGCGCCGCACTCCAACTCGGCCGCGCCAACGACCCCGATGCCGACTGGCAGGCCGCCCGGAGCCACCTGTCCGAACTCGCCCGCGACGCCGTGACCGCGGCCGGCGCCCTCGAGGACACCGATATCGGCGGGCGCGCCCGCGCGCTGCGCACCATCCTGGTCAAAACCCACGGCTACGAAGGCGACGCCGTCACCTACGACGACCTCGCCAACGCCAACCTCATCCACGTCATCCAACGCCGCCAAGGCCTGCCCGTGGCCCTCGGCATCCTGTGGATCCATACCGCACACGCCGCCGGATGGTCCGCCCACGGCATCGACTTCCCGAGCCACTTCCTCATCGGCCTCGCCGGGCGCAAAGCCCAGGTCGTGATGGACCCGTTCAGCAGCGGCGCCAGCCTCGACTCCGATGACCTCAAAACCCTCTACCGCACCATCCTCGGCGAAACCGCGAAACCTCCGCCCGGCATCCTGCGCCCCATGCCACGCCGCGCCATCCTGCTGAGACTGCAAAACAATATCCGCTCCCGCCAACTGCAAAACGGCCACCTCCGCGCCGCCCTGATCACCACCGAAACCATGCTGGCGATCGCGCCGGACAACATCACCCTCCAAGAAGAAGCCACCGAGTTGCGCGCCCGGCTGAACTAGGGTTTGGTGCGGGCGCGACTGAAGGAAGCAAGGCGGGGGCTCCGCCCCTCGACCCCGCCAAGGGCCGGGCCCTTGGAACCCTTTGCTTGAGAGAGGGGTCTTGAAGAAGAGGGGGCCTACGGAGCGGTTCGAACCGCACGGCGGGCCCCTTCTTCCTCAAGGCCCTTGCCCCTAGGCGAGAGGTCCAGGGGCTCGGCCCCTGGTGGGGGTCGAGGGGGCGAAGCCCCCCGCCTTCCTTCCCTCCAGTCGCGGACGAACGAACAACCCTGTTGCAGGAGGCGTGCCGTGGCGTTGCGGGTGGCGGTTCAGATGGATCCGATCGAGACGATCAACATTGACGGTGATTCGTCGTTTGCCTTGATGGTGGCGGCGCAGGCGCGCGGGCATGAGGTTTGGCATTACGAGGTGCGGCATCTCGTGTTGCGCGAGGGTCAATCGAAGGGGGGGGCGGCGCGCGACGCGCGGTTGTTTGCCCGGGCGCGGCCGGTGACGGTGCAGCGGGTGAAGGGCGCGCATTGGACGTTCGGGCCGGAGCAGATTGTCGATCTCGGCACGATGGATGTGATTTTGATGCGCCAGGATCCGCCGTTCGACATGGCCTATATCACGGCGACGCATTTGCTGGAGCACATCCATCGCGATGATGGGACGGGGACGTTGGTGGTCAACAATCCGGTGAGTGTGCGCAATGCGCCGGAGAAGTTGCTGGTGACGCATTTTCCGGATCTGATGCCGCCGACGATGGTGACGTGGGATGTCGAGGCGATCCGTGGGTTCCGGGCGACGCACAAGGACATCGTGGTCAAGCCGCTGTTCGGCAACGGCGGCGCGGGGGTGTTTCTGATCCGCCAGGACGATCCGAATTTGAATTCGCTGCTGGAGATGCATTTCGCCCATTCGCGCGAACCGCTCATGATCCAGCGTTATGAACCGGCGGTGCGTCAGGGCGACAAGCGGATCATTTTGATCGACGGCGAACCGGTGGGCGCGATCAACCGCGTTCCGGCAGCGGGCGAGGCGCGCAGCAACATGCATGTCGGCGGACGGCCGGAGAAGATCGGGCTCACGCCGCGCGACATCGAGATCTGCGCGCGCATCGGGCCGACATTGAAGGCGCAGGGGCTGATTTTCGTCGGCATCGACGTGATCGGCGACTATCTGACCGAAATCAACGTCACCTCGCCGACCGGCCTGCAGGAGATCGCCCGCTTCGACGGGACGGACCTTGCGGCCGGCATCTGGGATTGCATCGAGGGCAAACTCAGGAGGTAGCAATCAGGGCGTCGGCCATCACGACGCCCTGGCCTTCGCGCAGGACGATCAGCGGGTTGATCTCGGCCTCGCTGACCGCCTCGATGGCGGCAAGGCGCGAGACCACGACGATGGCGTCGGCCAGCGCCGCGAGGTCCCCTTTCGGGAGGTTGCGGTAGCCGCGCGCCGGGGCCAGGCCCTTGACGGCGGCGATCATGTCAAGCGCGGTGGCGCGATCGACCGGGGCGCGCCGCAGCGTCACGTCGCGGTAGATTTCGGCCAGCACGCCGCCGGCGCCGAGCACCACGACCGGGCCGACCAGCGGGTCCCGGCGGTAGCCGAGGATGGCTTCGCTGACCCCTTTGGCCATCGGTTCGGCGATGAAGCCGGTGATGTGGCGCCCGTGGCGGGCGGTCATGTCGGCGCAGGCGGCGCTGAGGGCGGCCTCGTCGGCGATGCCCAGCGCCACCAGGCCGGCTTCGGTCTTGTGGGCGATAGCGGGGGAGACGGCTTTCAGCGCGACCGGGTAGGACAGCGGCGGCGGCGCGGCGGGATCGACGGCGACGGCCCGGTTGGGCAGGCCGAGGGCCGCGAAGACGGCGCGTGCGGCGGCCTCGTCGGCGGCCGGCAACAGGGCGGCGGCGGCGGAGACATCGCCCGAGACGGGCCGCTCGGCGGGTGCGTGCCAGTCGAGATAGGCGCGAATGCCGTCGGCGCAGGCCTCGGGCGTGCGGAAGGCGGCGATGCCGGCGGCGGCGAGGAGTTTGAGCGAGGCGGTCGCTTCGGGGAGCAGAAACGCCGCGATCGGGTTGCGCCCGGTGGCGGCCAGGGCGCCGGCGATGGCGTCCTGCGGGCGGAACTGGGCGGAGGAGCCGACCACGGCGATGGCAACATCGGCGTCATCGGCGTTGCGGGCTTCGCTCAGCGCGGTTGCCACCGTGTCCTTGCGCGCCCCCGCCAGCGTGGTGTCGACCATCCCCGCCGTATGGATGCCGAGCACGCCGAGCCGGTCTACCACCATTGCCCCGCCGCCCCCGGTGGTGGTGACGATGCGCACCGCGCGGCGCGGGAGCACCGGCGGGCGGGCGCCGATCAGCAGCGGCGGCAGTTCGAGCAGGGTCTCCAGCATGTCGACGCGCAGGATGCCGATGTCGCGGAAAAACGCATCCGTCGCGGCGTCCGAGCCGGTCATCGCGCCGGTATGGGTGGTGGCGAGTGCCGCGCCCGCCTCGGAGCGGCCGAGCTTGTAGGCCACGATCGGCTTGCCCGCGGCATGAGCGCGCCGGGCGGCACGCTCGAAGTGTTCGGGATGGCGGATCGTCTCCAGGAACAGCAGGATCGCGTCGGTCCCGGGGTCATCGACCAGCAGATCCGCCACCTCGCCTGCGCTGAGATCCGCCTCGTTGCCGGTGCCGACGATCTTGGCGAAGCCGAACCCCCGCGCCGCCGCCCGCGACAGCAAGGTGCCCATCACGGAGCCCGACTGCGACACCAGCGACCAGCGCCCCGTCGGCAGCGTCTCGGCCGCCAGCGCCGCGTTGACGGAGCAGGCCATCGAGGCGGGCGGATTGATCACCCCCATCGAATTCGGCCCGAGCAGGCGCATGCCATGGGCATGCGCGGCAGCGACGATGCGGGCCTGCAACGCCGCCCCCTCCGCTCCGGTTTCGGCAAACCCATCGGCCAGCACGCAGGCCACCGGCACCCCATGTGCCGCGCAATCCGCCACCGCCGCCTCGACATGCTCGGTGCCGACCAGCACATAGGCGAAGTCGATCGGCCCCGGGATATCGCGCAACGACTTCCATGCCGGCTCGCCCAGCACCGTCTCCGCACGCGGATTGACCGGGAACAGATCGCCGGGAAACCGGTGCTGGCGGAGATAGACCTGGGCCCGCGCCGTCAGCCGGTTGGCGTCGGTCGAGGCGCCGATGAGGGCGATGCGGGCAGGCTGGAACAGGGCGGTCGCGAGCGCTTGGGTCATGCCTCAATCCACGATCGCGCCATAGGTCAGGACACGGAGTTCCTGGCGGATCGGGTAGGTGGAGCTGGGCAGGAGCTGGGTGAGCATGACCACGGCAAGCGCCTCTTTCGGGTCGCACCAGAAGGCGGTGCTGGCCGCGCCGCCCCAGGCGTATTCGCCCGGCGTGCCCATGACCTGCGCCTTGGCGGGATCGAGCATCACGGAGAAGCCAAGGCCGAAGCCGATGCCCTCGTAATTGGCCTCCGAGAAGCGCGGCTTGCCCATCGCGGCCATGTCGCCGCCCAGATGGTTCATCGTCATCAGCTCGACCGTTTTGCGGCCGAGCAGCCGGGCGCCATCGAGCACGCCGCCGTTGAGCATCATCTGGCAGAACCGCATGTAGTCGCCAGCCGTGGACACGAGGCCGCCGGCGCCGCTGGGCAGGGGCGGCGGGCTGAGATACTGGCTGGTCGCGGGATCGTCGAACAGCTTCATGCCGCCCTTGCCGTTCGGGATGTAATTGGCCGCAAACCGGCCGCGGCTTGCTTCGGGCACATAGAATCCGGTGTCGTGCATCCCGAGCGGCACGGTGATGCGCTGGGCAATGAAGTCCTCGAACTTCATCCCGCCATGGATTTCCACCAGCCGGCCGATGATGTCGGTGGCGATCGAGTAGTTCCAGGCCTTGCCGGGCTGCGCCATCAGCGGCAGCGCCCCGGCGCGGTCGGTCATGTCCTCAAGGGTCGGCGACGGGTTGGGCCGGCCGGCGAGGAAGATGTAGTCGATGCCCTGGTTGACGTACATCTGGTCAACGGCGTGGTTGACGACGAAGCCGAACGCCAGGCCTGACGTGTGGGTGAGGAGGTCGCGATAGGTGATGTCGCGTTCGGCGGGCACGGTGTCATATTTCTGGGCATTGCCGGAGACGAGAACCCGCTGGTTGCGCCACGACGGCAGAACCCTGGTGATCGGGTCATCGAGCAGGAACTTGCCCTCTTCGTAAAGCATCATCAGGGCCGCCGAGGTGAGCGGCTTGGTCATCGAGTAGATCCGCACGATGGTGTCGTCGGCCATTTTCTGCCCGGTCTCGACATTCGCGTGGCCCGTCATGCGCTGATACACCGTCTTGCCGCGACGATTGATCGTGACGGACAGGCCGGGCAGCCGGCCCGAGGCGACCCAACGCTCCATCCAGGCATCGATACGCGACAGGCGCTCGCTGGAGAGGCCGACATCCTCGGGTTTCGCGGTGATCATAGGGCGCATCCTGCTGTTGGTTCGCCCCGATGCTGCCCGCCCCTCGCCGTGGCGGCAAGGGGGGGCCGCTCCCGCCGCGGCGGGAGCGGGGCATCAGCGGTGGATCAGATCGGATCCCAGGTGAACACCTCGCCGGAGCGATCGAGCGGCATGAACGAGCCCTTCAGCGCATGGATGCCATGCTCGGCGATCGTCTCCGGCGTCCAGCCTTCGCTGCGATGCACGCTGCGGATCGGGCGGGGCGAGGACATCAGGAAGATCTCGTTGTTGCGCGTGGCGAACACCTGCCCGCTCACGCCCTTGGCCTGGTCCGAGGCCAGGAACACCGCCATCGGCGCGTTCTTGTCCGGCGTCATCTGCTTGATCTTTTCGACGCGCGCCTTCTGCTCCGGCGTCTCGGCCGGGATCGAGCCCGTCATGCGGCTCCAGGCGAACGGGGCGATGCAGTTGGAGCGCACGTTGTAGCGCGCCATGTCGAGCGCGATCGACTTCGAGAGCGCCGTGATACCGAGCTTGGCCGCCGAATAATTGGCCTGCCCGAAATTGCCGATCAACCCCGAGGTGCTGCTCATGTGCACGAAGGAGCCGCTCTCCTGCTTGCGGAAATGCTCGGCGGCGGCGCGGCTGACATAGAAGCTGCCGTTCAGATGCACGTTGATGACGCTGTTCCAGTCATCCTCGGTCATTTTATGGAAAATCACGTCGCGCAGGATGCCGGCGTTGTTGACCACGATGTCGATGCGGCCGAACGCGTCCATCGCGGTCTCGATGATGCCGCGCGCCGCGTTCCAGTTGGCCACCGAATTGGTGTTGATCACCGCCTGGCCGCCGCGCTGCTCGATGATGCCCTTGGTCTGCTCGGCCGGTGTCGCCGAAGCGCCCTCGCCGGTGACGGAGGCGCCGATGTCGTTGATCACGATTTTGGCGCCCGCGAGCGACATCATCAGCGCGATTTCGCGGCCGATCCCGCCACCGGCGCCGGTGACGACGGCGACTTTCCCTTCAAGCATGCGTTCGGACATTGGGCTTCCTCCTCAAGATGTTGAGCGGCAACCATCTAGGCTCGCGAGGCGGCCACGTCTACCGCCCGCCGGCCTCCTCGGCCTGCGCCAACAACTCCTCCTCGGCCGCCAGATGCAGCGCGATCACCGCATCCAGCACATACAGCAGCCGCCGCAACTCGCGCGCCTCGGCTGGCGCAATCGCGCTCGCCTCGGCCGGCGCAACCGCGCGCGCGCCGCCGTCGAGCAGGGCATTGAAGCGGGTGGCGAGATGGGTGATCTCCTCATGCATCCGCGTCATCGCGCCCAGCGGATCATGCCCGCCCAGCCGCCGCGCCAGGACGGGGAAGGTGTCGCGCTCCTCCGCCGCCTGATGCGGCAGCAGCAGCGTGCGCATATCGTGCCCGATGGCGCGCAAAGCGGCGAGGCCGACCGGCTGCTCGCTATGGATCCGGTCCGCGGCATGGCGCATCCGCTCCATCAGCGCGCGCAACGCGCCATGATCCTCCAGCACCTGCGACACCGAAGCCGCAGCCGGAATCGCCGCCGGCGCCGGCCCACCGAGCGCACGCAATGCGTTCAGGATCACCGCGACATCGATCCCCTCCTGCAACACCGCCCCCCAGACCGGCGGCAGATAGCCCGCCGCCGCCGCCATCATCGCCGCCAGCGACAGAGCCATGCCGACCGCCATCGACTGAACCGCAATCCCGCGCGCCCGCCGCGCCGTCGTGATGGCCCCGGCGATACGGTCGATCCGGTCCACCAGCAGCACCACATCCGCCGCCTCCGCCGCCGCCGCGGCCCCTCGCACCCCCATCGCGACACCCACATCCGCCGCCGCCAATGCCGGCGCGTCATTGATCCCGTCGCCGATCATCAGGCACGGACGCTCCGCCCGCACTGCCGCAATCTTGCCCTCGGGCGACAGATCGGCATGCACCGCATCGAGCCCGAGCGCCGTGCCCACCGCCTCGGCGGACGCGGCCCGATCGCCCGTCACCATGACGATCCGCTCCACGCCCGCGGCCCGCAACGCGCGCAGTGCCCGCGGCGTCTCGGGCCGGATCCGATCGGCCAGCAGCAGCGCCCCCGCCACCACCCCATCCACCACCACCCATGACACCGAGGCCGCCGCCGTCGCCAACCGCGCCGCCGCTGTCCCCGCCGGCACCATCACGCCCGCCTGCTCCAGGAGCCCCGCGCTCCCCACCATCACGGCCCGCCCATCCACGCTGCCCAGGAGCCCTCCGCCCGGCACCTCGACCACCGAGTCGGGCACACTCAACTCCAGCCGCACCGCCCGGGCCGCCGCCACGATCGCCACCGCCACCACATGCTGCGACATCTGTTCGAGCGAGGCCGCAAGCCGCAACACCACATCAGCCGCAAAATCCCCCACCGGCTCCACCCCGGTGATCCGCGGCGTGCCGGTCGTCAGCGTGCCGGTCTTGTCGAACAGCGCGGTGCGTACCCGCGCCAGGCGCTCCAGCGCCCCGCCGCCCTTGACGATCACGCCCAGCCGCGCCGCGCGAGACACACCGCACACCAGCGCCACCGGTGCCGCCAATATCAACGGACACGGCGTGGCCACCACCAGCACCGCCAGCGCCCGCAGCGCACTGCCCGACAGCGCCCAGGCGCCCCCCGCCGTGAGCACCGTCAGCGGCAGGAACCACAGCGCCCAGCGATCCGCCATCCGCACCATCGCCGGCCGTTCGCCCTCCGCCGCGGCGACCAGGCGGACCACGGCGGCATAGGTCGAGCCCTCCGCGGTGGCATTGGCGGTAAAGGCGATCGGCCCCCCGGCATTGACCGTCCCGCTCCGCGCGATCTCGCCCATTGCGCGCGCAACCGGCAACGGCTCTCCGGTCAGCGCGCTCTCGTCCAGCACCGCCGCCGCCTCGATCACCCCGTCGACCGGCACGATCTCGCCCGGCTTCACCAGCAGCCGATCTCCCGCGACGATGGCGCCGACCGCGATATCGACCAGCCCATCGCCCTCCCGCCGATGCGCCACCCGCGGCGTGCGCGCCATCAGCGCGGTCAACTCGCGCCGCGCCCGCGCTTCGGCGAATTCCTCCAATGCCCCGCCGCCCGCCACCATCACCGCGATCAACGCCGCCGTGAAACTCTCCCCCATCGCCACCGCCGCGACGATCGCCACCAGCGCCACGATATCGACCCCGAGCGAGCCGCCCCTCAGCGTGCGCACCGCATCGCGCGCCACCAGCCCTGCAATCGGCAGCGCCGCGACGATGAACAACCCGCTCGCCACCGCCTCGGCGCCAAACCCAAAACGCGCCGCCACCCCCGCGAGCATGGCGGCCAGAACGGCGGCAAGCATCACAAACCGGTACGGCATGGCGCGAACACCCCAGGGTCACGCCACCATAGAGCCGGGCGCGGCCCTGCCCTCATGACTCAGATCAAACGCCTCGTCACGCAGCGCGCCGTTGCCCGGATCCCTGGCGCTGTCATCCCAGCGGATACTCCACCTCGACCTCGTAGACCGACGCCTCCTTGCCCAGCCGCGAACTGAACAGACAGACCTGCCCGACCTCGATCGGCGCCGCGCGAAACAAATTATGCCCCTGCACGAATTCCGCCACCTTGCCCGGCACCGCGTTGTCGAGCCGCGCCACCGTCACATGCGGCACGAACCGCCGCCGCTCCGGCGCCAGCCCCGCCCGCCGCAGCGCCTGTTCCACCTTGCCCTGCACATGCTCCAGCGCCGCATTGCGCGCGACCCCCACCCAAAGCTGCGTCTCCCGCCCGCCCTTGGCGAACGTCCCAAGCCCCGCCAGGGTCAGCGTGAACCGCTTGCCCCCGCTCGCCGCCAGCGCCAGATCGATCTCCTGCGCCTGATACCGCGCCACCTCGCCGATGAAGCGCAGCGTCAGATGATAATTCTCGGGCGGTACCCAGCGCGCGCCAGGAATGCCACCGGCCAGCACCGCCAGCCGCTGCTTGGTTTCCCAAGGCAGATCCAGCCCGACGAACAGCCTCATTTCACCCCATCAAGCAACCGCTCCACCAGCGGCAGCAGCCGCGCCACCACGCGCTTCACGCCCTGCGCATTGGGATGGATCCCATCGGCCTGGTTCAGCGCCGCATCGCCGGCCACCCCCTCCAGAAAAAACCGATCGAACAGCACGCCGTCCCGCCGACCCAACCGCGCGAACCCGCCATTGAAGGCCGCCCCGTAGTCCGGCCCGAGATTGGGCGGCGCCAGCATCCCGCTCAACAACACCCGGATCCGCCGCCCCGCCAACGCATCCAGGATCGCCGCCAGATTGGCCTCCGTCCCCGCCGGCGGCAGCGCGCGCAACCCATCATTGCCGCCCAATTCCACCAGCGCCGCATCCGCCCCCTCCGCCAACACCCAGTCGAGCCGCGCCAGCCCGCCTGCCGTGGTATCGCCCGACACCGCACCATCGATCAGCACCACATCGCGCCCCCGCGCCGCCAG
Organism: Rhodospirillales bacterium; assembly: GCA_947447625.1. Lineage (GTDB taxonomy): Bacteria > Pseudomonadota > Alphaproteobacteria > Acetobacterales > Acetobacteraceae > CAIYPH01. The sequence goes on from CANFKS010000090.1 coordinate 10,012, forward strand.
CGCCACGGCCAACTGCGCCTGAAACCCATCCCCCCGCGCCAGTCCGTAGCCCGCCGCGAGCGAGTCGCCCAGGATCAACAGCCGGATCGGCGCCGCCACCGCGCGCGCGTCGAAAAGCCCGAACATGAAAAGACCGCAAACCAGCACGATCCAGGCTTTCCGCCAGCCGGCTCGCACGCCATATGGTCGGTTCATGGAAGCCATCACCCCGAATGCCACGCGCGCCTCCCCGGATCAGCCGCTCAGCGAACCCCTGGTCGCCGTTCGGACCCTGCAACTGACCGTGCCCTCCGCCGCGGGGCCGGTCAACATCCTGCGCGGCATTGATCTCGATATCGCCCCCGGCGAAGCCGTCGGCGTCGTCGGCCCGTCCGGTTCGGGCAAGACCTCGCTGCTCATGGTCCTCGCCGGCCTCGAACGCGCCACCAGCGGGAGCGTTCGCCTCAACGGCATCGAACTCGCCGGCAAATCCGAGGATGCCCTGGCCCGCCTGCGCCGTGCGACCGTCGGCATCGTCTTCCAGGCCTTTCATCTTATCCCGACCATGACGGCGCTCGAAAACGTTGCCATCCCCCTCGAACTCGCCGGTGACCCCGATGCAATGGACAAGGCCGCCGCCAGCCTGCGCAGCGTCGGCCTGTCCCATCGCCTCACCCATCTCCCGGGCCAACTCTCCGGCGGCGAACAGCAGCGCGTTGCCCTCGCCCGCGCCTTTGCCCCCCGCCCCCGCCTGCTGCTGGCCGACGAACCCACCGGCAATCTCGATCAGGCCACCGGCGCCGTGGTGATGGACCTCCTGTTCGCGCTGCGCGCCGAATCCGGCACCACCCTGATGCTCATCACCCACGACCCCGCACTCGCCAGCCGCTGCGGCCGCATCATCCGCATCGCCGACGGCCGGATTGCGGACTGAAAGGGATGGCACCATGACCCTCGCCTTCCGACTCGCCTTCCGCGAACTGCGCGGCGGCGCCCGCGCCAGCCTGCGCGCCATGGCCATCGTGCTCGCCTGCCTCGCCCTCGGCGTCGCCGCCATCGCCGCCGTCGGCACCCTGCGTGAGGGCGTCAGCCGCGGCATGCAAGCCGACGGCGCGCGCATCCTCGGCGGCACCATCGACATCCAGGGCGGCACCCAGCCTTTGCCCGACACGCTGCGCGCCTGGCTCACCGCCCGCGGCGCCACGCTGTCCGAAATCGTCACGCTGCGGTCCATGCTTGTCGCGCAAAACGGCGAACGCATGCTCGTCGAAGTCAAAGCCGTCGACGCCGCCTGGCCCCTGATCGGCACCGCCGCCTTCGCCCCCGCCACGCCCCGCATCGCCGGCGACATGGCCATCGAGCCGCTCGTCCAGTCCCGCCTCGGGGCCAGCATCGGCGAACCCCTGCGCCTGGGGTCGAGAACCTTCGTGTTCCGCACTCTCATCACCGCCGAGCCCGACCGCGTCGCCACCCCTTCGATCTTCGGCCCGCGCGCCCTTATCGCCCTGGCCGACCTTCCGGGCACCGGCCTGCTGCAACCCGGCGCCATCGTCGAACACCATCTCCGCGCTTTGTTTCCCCCCGGCACCGCCGTCCCCGCCACCATGGCCGCCCTGCGGGAAGCCTTTCCCGCCACCGGCTGGCGCGTCCGCGACGCCGCCAACGCCTCGCCCACCGTCGCCCAGGTGCTGGACCGCACGAGCCTGTTCATGACGCTCGTCGCATTGACCGCCCTCCTCGTCGGCGGCATCGGCGTTGCCAACGGCACCGCCGCCTGGCTCGCCGCCCGCGCCCGCTCCATCGCCACGCTGCGCTGCCTCGGCGCCTCCGGCCCGCTCGTCTTCGCCATCATGCTGATCCAGGTGATGACCCTCTCCCTGATCGGCATCGCCATCGGCCTCGCCCTCGGCGCCGCCCTGCCGATCGCGGCCTCGCGCTTCCTCGCCGGCGTCCTGCCGGTGCCGCCGATGCTCGGCCTGTTCCCCGGCGTGCTCGCCATGGCCGCCCTCTACGGGCTGCTGACGTCGGCCACCTTCGCCCTCTGGCCCCTCGGCCGCGCCCTGCATATCCCGGGCGCGGCCCTGTTCCGCGATTCCGTCACCCAGCAAACCGCCGGCCGCCGCCGCGGCCTGATCGCCGCCAACGCCACCCTCGCCGCCGCCCTCATCGCCACCATTGTGTTCGGTGCGAGCGAGCCCAAATTCGCCCTCATGTTCTGCGCCGCCGCCGGCGTCACCCTGGCGCTGTTCCGTGCCGGCGCGCTTGCCCTCACCCGCGCCGCGGCCTGGTTCCCCGCCCATGGCCGCGCGGCGCTGCGCCTTGGCCTCGGCAATCTGCATCGCCCCGGCAACGCCACGCCCCTCCTTCTCGCCTCGGTCGGCCTCGGCCTCACCACGCTGGCCGCCGTCACCCTCATCGAAGGCAACCTCCGCCGCCAGGTACAGGACCAACTGCCCGACAAAGCCCCCTCCTTCTTTTTCATCGACATCCAGAACGACCAGATGCCCCGCTTCCGCGCCCTCATGGAAGCCGAGCCCGGCGTGTCCGACCTGCGCGAAGTGCCCAGCCTGCGCGCCCGCATCGTCTCCGTCGCCGGCGTGCCCGCCGAACAGGTCAAGGCCACGCCCGACACCACCTGGGCGCTGCGCGGCGATCGCGGCCTCACCTACGCCGCCCTCCCCCCCGACGGCACCCGCCTCACCCAGGGCCAATGGTGGCCTGCCGACTACAACGGCCCCCCGCTCGTCTCGTTCGACGCCAGCCTCGCCGCCGGCTGGGGCGTGCATGTCGATGACATCATCCGCGTCAACGTCCTCGGCCGCGACATCGACCTCAGAGTCGCCAACCTGCGCGAAGTCGCCTGGCGCACGCTCGGCATCAACTTCGCCCTCATCGCCAGCCCCGGCCTGCTGTCCCGCGCCCCCCACACCAATATCGCCACCCTTCACGCCGAACCCGCCATTCAGGGCGCCCTGCTCCGCCGCGTGACGGATGCGCTGCCCAATGTCTCCGGCATCCGCGTCACCGAGGTGCTGGCCGCCGTCGGCGAACTGATGACCCGGATCGCCGGCGCGCTCACCGCCCTGGGCTCCCTCACGCTGGCCTCCGGCACCCTTGTTCTGATCGGCGCCGTGGCTGCCGGCCAGCAGCGCCGCATCCGTCAGGCCGTTGTTCTGAAAACCCTCGGCGCCACTGCCGGGCAGATCCGCATCGCCTGGGCGATCGAATTCGGCCTCATCGGCGCCACTGCGGGCCTCATCGCCTGTCTGCTCGGCACCGCCGCAAGCTGGGCGGTCATGCGTCAGGTGATGGGAACAGACTGGGCCTTTCTGCCGCTCCGCCTCGCCGCCACCATGGCCGGCTGCGTCGGCCTGATGCTCGTCCTCGGCTTCGCCGGCACCGAAGCCGCGCTCCGCGCCCGCGCCGCCCCGCTGCTGCGCAACGAGTAGAACGATGCCGGTCTGGGACCTGTCGGAAGATTAAGGCGAATTCGCTTGAACTTGCCGCCACATCCTCCAAAATACCCTCCATCGGGCGCTGTGCCCATAAAGGGAAACATCTCAACCATGGCCTATACCCCCCAATACCGGACCTTTACGGGCGCAACCCGCGCGGCCGAGACCGCCGCGGTACTGGATGCCGGCCTGCGCACCTACATGCTGCGGGTCTATAACTGGATGGCCTCCGGCCTCGTGCTCACCGGGATCATCGCCTATGCGATCTCCAGCACCGGCCTGCTCGATGCCTTCTATCCGCAGGTCATGACCCAGCGCGGCCTGATGCGCGTCCCCGGCGCGCTGGCCTGGATCAGCATGTTCGCGCCGCTGGCCTTCATCCTGGTGCTCCAATTCGGCGTCAACCGCCTCTCCACCACCGCCGTGCAGGGCCTCTACTGGGCCTTCTGCGTCGCCATGGGCGCGAGCCTGACCTCGATCTTCCTCACCTACACGCACGAATCGGTCGCCCGCGTTTTCTTCATCACGGCCGCCACCTTCGGTGCCACCTCGCTCTACGGCTACACCACCCGGGCTGACCTCACGAAGCTCGGCAGCTTCATGATGATGGGCCTCTTCGGCATCATCATCGCGAGCCTGGTCAACATCTTCGTGCAAAGCTCGGCCCTGCAGTTCGGCATCTCGATCCTCGGCGTGCTGATTTTCGTCGGTCTCACCGCCTACGACACCCAGCGCATCAAGTCCGACTTCGTCACCTTCGCCTATGCCGAAGGCGCGGACTCCGCGGCCAAGCGCAGCGTCTATGACAGTCTCCAGTTGCTGCTCAACTTCATCAACCTCTTCATGTTCCTGCTCCAGCTCATGGGCATCCGCAGCAACAACAACTGATCCCGGCCCCCGCGCGCCGGACAAAAAAAGGGCCCCGGTGCGAACCGGGGCCCCTTTTTTTATCAAACCGGCCCGAAGGCGATTACGCCGCCTTGAGGAAATTGATCAGCTTGATCGTCGCCGTCATCTTGTCCGTCTCGTCGAGCGCGCCCAGCTCGGCCGCCAGCCGATCCATCGCCGCCTCGTAGATCTGCCGCTCCGAGAAACTCTGGTCGGGCTGGCCGGAGTTGCGATGCAGATCGCGCACCACCTCGGCAATCGAGATCGGATCGCCCGAGTTGATCTTCGCCTCATACTCCTGCGCCCGGCGGGACCACATCGTCCGCTTGATCCGCGCCCGTCCCTTCAACACCGCCAGCGCCTCGTCGAACATCTTGCGCGTGGCCAGTTTGCGCAGCCCCGCCGTGCGCGCCTTGGCCACCGGCACGCGCAGCGTCATGCGGTTTTCCTCGAACGTGATGTGAATCAGTTCGAGCCGATGCCCCGCGATATCCTCCACCACGATCTTCTCGACCTTGCCGACCCCATGCGTCGGATAGACGACAAAGTCACCCTCGACAAAAATCTCCTCCTTGGCCGCCGCGCGCGACGGCGGCACCGGCCGGCCGTTCTGCATCTGCGGCTGGCCAGGCCGCATATCGACCGGCCGCGGCGCCATCGGCCGCGGCGCAGGCGCGACGGGCACTGCAGGCGCCACAGGCACCTCGGCAACAGTCTCGATCACGGTCACGGTCTCGATCACAGTCTCGATCACGGTCTCGATCACGGTCTCGATCACCGTCTGTGGCGCTTTGGTGGCTTTCGCGGCGGCCACGGGCTTCTGGGCAACGGCTGTCTTGGCTTTGGTCACGGTCGTCCTGTTCTCCGTCATCGGCTCGGGCGCCAGAGCGGCGCAAGCCTGGGAATCCTGCTTCAACACGGCGCCGTCCGCCCCCTCAGGGGGAGCCCTTCTGCCCGCTGTCATTGCATGGGTCCAAAGCGCCGGCGGCGCGATACCCGGCGCGAGCCAAGCCAGCCCGCGTCGCGCCATTCGCCGCTGCGTGCATCATGTAACACAAAATTCGCGCAGAGTCATCGGCCCGAACGGCCGGACCATTCCGGATTTCGCAGAAATCCGCAACCGTGCAGTCGCGCATCAAGTCCGGCTCAGGGCGTCCCCGGCTCGGGGGAGAACAACGCCGCCTTGCCCGGCTTGTCCTTCCACTCATCCGCATCCGCCGGCGCCACGCCCTTGCGGGTGATGTTGGGCCACAGCGCGGCATACTGCCGGTTCTGCTCCAGCCAATCCGCCGCCTTGTCGTCGCTATCCGGCAAGATCGCCTCGGCCGGACACTCCGGCTCGCACACCCCGCAATCGATGCATTCGTCGGGATGGATGACGAGCATGTTCTCGCCCACATAGAAGCAATCCACCGGACACACCTCCACGCAGTCCATATACTTGCACTTGATGCAGCTCTCGCTGACGACGTATGTCATCCCACGCTCCCGTCTGATCTCGACCCCGCGCGATATGCAGCCTCTTCGCCCCGCCCGCAAGAGAGCTGTTGCAGTGCGGCAATGCGGCGGCCCCTACCCCCCCTCGGGGACCAGCCGAAACAGCCGCGCCGCCTCGCTCGCCGGCCCTCGCCGTTCCGCCAACGCCACAACTTCGAGCACCCGCACGCCCCCGGCCCCCGGCAGCGCCAGCGTGATCACATCGCCCACGCGCACCTTGGCATGGGGCTTGTCCGTCACCTGTCGATTGATCCGCAACAGCCCCCCCGCCGCCAGCCGCGCACACTCCGCCCGCTGACGCATCACCCGCGCATGCCACAGAAATTTATCGAGCCGCTGCCAATCCCGATCTTCGCCACTCAACGATACCCCTCCTTCAGCAAAGCCAACGCCGCGAACGGATTGCCCGCCATCGGCACCACCACCGCCGCCGCCGGCATCTCCCGCCGTCGCTGGATCGCCATCACCGGCGGACATGGCGGCCCGCACTGCCCCGCCGGCAAGGGCGCCGACGGCATCAGCCGAAACCCCAGCCGCCGCAACACCGGCGCCACAAACTCCGCCTTCATCGACAACCGCGCCGCCAGCCCGTCCGGCACCGGCACCGGCCGCTCCCGCGCCAGCGCCGCCAATTCGCCCGACATCTTCTCCGCGATATCGACCCGCACCAGCACCGGCCCGGCATCGAGCCACCCCATCGCCCCCGCGAAATGCGCCGGCCACTCCGGCGGCACCACGAGCGACACCCGCGCCGGCGGCGGCAGCACCGGCGGCGTCACGCCATGCAACACCCCCCACAACAGCGCCCGCATCGCATTTGGCCCCGGCTTCAACACCGCAGACACAAACACAACATGCCGCCCCGCCGTCACGCCCAGCGCCTTCAACCGCCCGCGCAAGCCCGAATCGACCACCTCCCCCCCAACCACCAGCCCCATCCCCTCGCCCAGCCGATGCAACACCCCGCGCAACGCCGCATCCGGCGCCGCCATCGCCGCGAACAACGGCGCCAACGCCCCCCGGATCGCCCCATCCACAAACCCCTGCAACCGGACCCGCACCCGCTC